>CACMND010000025.1 GCA_902614975.1 uncultured Pelagibacteraceae bacterium | reverse complement strand
TAAATTATTGGTTATTTTTGCAATTGTTAAATTTGTAAATTCTTGAAGCTCTTCATCGAAGATTTCTTTCTTTTCATCATTTATTTTTAACTTTATTTCACTATGTAAAGTCCATAGCTTTTGAATAAATTTATAAGATGAGATCATGCCTTGCTCTGACCATTGAACATCTTTTTCAGGAGGACTATCTGATAAAATGAATAGTCTAACAGAATCAGCTCCATAATTATTTATAATAAATTCTGGATCAATCACATTTTTTTTTGATTTTGACATTGACTCAGAAGGTCCAACTTTAATTTCTTCTTCATTTGCTTTATTAAAATATCTTTCTCCTTTTTTTTCAACCTCATCCGGACTCAACCAATTATTATTTTTATCTTTGTAGGTTTCATGACAAACCATTCCTTGAGTAAATAAACTCTCGAATGGTTCGGTTATATTAAAATTAGAATTTTCATAATCAATTGCTCTCATAAAAAATCTAGAATAAAGTAAGTGTAAGATGGCATGTTCAACTCCACCTATATACTGATCTACCGGCATCCAATAATCTATCTCGTCTTTGTTAAATCCATAAGTGTTTTCAGTTGGAGAACAAAATCTTAAATAGTACCATGATGAGCAAACAAAAGTGTCTAAAGTATCAGTTTCTCTAGTATATTTTTTTCCATCTAAAGTAACTTCCTTCCAGTCATTTTGACTATCTAATGGGTTTCCTTTAACATCTAAATTTATTTGTTTGGGTAATTTTACTGGCAGCATAGATTTAGGAACAGGATGATGGTCTCCATTTTTATCGTATATTATAGGTATAGGACACCCCCAGTATCTTTGACGAGAAACCCCCCAATCTTTTAACCTGTAATTTATTTGTTTTTTCCCAAGTTTCTTTTTTTCAAGAATTTTTATTGTTTCGATTACAGACTTATCTGGTGCATGTAGCCCATTTAAAAATTCTGAATTTATTAAAATGCCAGGGCCAGAATAAGCTTCGCGCTCTACTTTAAAGTTATCACTTTTATCTACTGGCTTAACCACAGTTTTTATATCTAAATTATATTTTTTAGCAAAATCAAAGTCTCTTTGGTCATGACCTGGACACCCAAATACAGCACCAAAGCCATAATCCATAAGAACAAAATTTGCAAAAAATACTGGAACTTTTTCATCTGGTTTTAATGGATTTATTGCTTTTAGATTTGTTTTAAAACCTATTTTCTCCCCAACAGCAATTGCTTCTTCGGTTGTCCCAGTTTTTGAACATTCTTCCTTAAATTTAGCAAAATCTTTATTATCTTTATAGTAATTAGATATTTCATGATCAGCTGATAGTGCTAAAAATGAAAAACCAAAAAGTGTATCTGGCCTTGTTGTGAAACATTTTACTTTATCCACGGGGAGGTCTCCCTCTAATTTAAATTCAATTTCACAACCAAAAGATTTCCCAATCCAATTTTTCTGCATTATTTTGACCTTATTAGGCCAAGTTTTTAATTTATCCAGACCATCTAAAAGATCTTGTGAAAATTTTGAAATGTTAAAAAACCATTGACTTAATTTTTTTCTCTCAACCGCCGCTCCTGATCTCCATCCCTTTCCATCTATCACTTGTTCATTTGCGAGAACAGTCTCATCAACAGGATCCCAGTTTACATAATTTTCTTTTCTATAAACTAGTTTTTTCTCTAACAATTCTAAAAAAAACATTTGTTGATGTTTATAATAATCTTCAGAACAAGTTGAAATTTCTCTATCCCAATCTATAGACAAACCTAACTTTTTTAATTGTTTTTTCATTGTATCTATATTTGATTTAGTCCAATCTTCAGGATTTAATTTGTTATCTCTTGCTGCATTTTCTGCTGGCATTCCAAATGCATCCCATCCCATAGGATGTAAAACATTGAAACCTTTTAATTTTTTGTATCTAGATAGTACGTCACCTATAGTATAATTTCTGACATGTCCCATATGTATTTTACCAGATGGATAAGGGAACATCTCAAGGCAGTAATATTTTTTCTTG
>CACMND010000024.1 GCA_902614975.1 uncultured Pelagibacteraceae bacterium | reverse complement strand
CCACAGAAAATAAACCGCCTTATCAAGGCAAGGGTGAAAAGGTGTGGTAAGAGCACACCGGCTAAGTTGGTAACAGCTAGCGCATGGAAAACCCCACCGGGAGCAAGACTGAGTAGAGATGACATTGTTAGAAATAACTAAAAGCAGTCTTTGGCTAGTCATCAGGGTTAGTTGCTTGAGCTTTAAAGTGATTTAAAGCCTAGATAAATGATAAGTTTAAATGACAGAACCCGGCTTATAGTTTGTCTGGCATCGCATTAAATAATCACAAAAAATCAATAAATTTTGCTCAATGGCTACAAAATATTAACTATTGACGCTTATCTATAAAACCCATAATATCCCATAAAAACCCAAATTTAGGATAATATGGTTTATGTTTTTATCAACTTACGAAAACAAATTGGACAAAAAAGGAAGGGTTTCAGTGCCTGCATCATATAGGTCGTATTTGTCGAGTTTAGGTTATAATGGCATAATTTGTTATCCATCTTTTAATAATTCATGCATTGAGGCATGGCCTCAAGATAGAATAGAAAAAATCTCAAACGCGATTGATTCACTTAATCCTTTTGAGGAAAAAAAAGATTATTTTGCAACATCAATACTTTCAGAAAGTATAAATTTACAATTTGATAGCGAAGGTAGAATTCAATTAATTTCAAAATTATTAAAGCATGCAAAAATTAAAAACAGCATGTTATTCGTTGGTCAAGGTAGAACATTTCAAATCTGGGAGCCAGCACTTTTCGAAAAATTTAGGGCAAATGCTAAAAAAAAATCAAATATTAATAGAGCAAGTCTTAAATGGGAAAAACAATTTAATAACTAAAAGGGGAAAAAATGACAATAAACTTTAAGACACCAGATATAAAAGAACTAAAACCAAGAATTCTAGTATTAGGAGTAGGAGGAGCTGGTGGAAATGCAATAAATGGAATGATAGATTCTGGATTACAAGGTGTAGAGTTTATTGCAGTAAATACCGATGCACAAGATTTAAGATTAAGTAAAGCTCAAACTAAAATACAAATGGGTTTAAACCTTACAAAAGGATTAGGAGCTGGGGCTAAATTAGATATTGGACAAGCAGCTGCCGATGAATCTCTAAATGAAATAGTAAATATATTACAAGGCGCAAATATGGTATTTATAACTGCCGGAATGGGAGGAGGAACTGGTACTGGGTCAGCACATGTAATAGCACGAGCTGCAAAAGAACTAAATATTTTAACAGTTGGTGTGATTACACTTCCTTTCTTATATGAAGGCCCGTCAAGAATGAGAAAAGCTCAACAAGGCTTGGAAGAACTTAGAAAACACGTCGATACTATAATAGTCGTTCCAAATCAAAATTTATTTAAGATTGCAAGTGAACAAACCACTTTTGAGGAATCTTTTGAATTATCAAACCATGTTTTGCTTCATGGTGTACAAAGTATAACTGACTTAATGGTCAGACCAGGTCTTATAAACTTAGATTTTGCTGATGTTGAAACAGTTATGAGTTCAATGGGCAAAGCAATGATGGGAACCGGTCAAGCAGAAGGTGAAGGTAGAGCCATTAAAGCTGCAGAATCTGCAATTAACAACCCTTTAATTGATGATTATTCATTAAAAGGAGCAAAAGGACTTCTAGTTAATATTACTGGAGGCAAGGATTTAAAGTTATTCGAAGTTGACGAAGCTGTAAACAAAGTTAGAGCAGAAGTAGATCCTGAAGCTGAATTGATAATTGGAGCAATCACTGATGAAAATTTAGACGGATTAATGAGAGTTTCAATAGTTGCAACAGCTTTAGATGGACAGCAACCAGAGCCTAAATCAGTTATAAATATGGTTCATAGGATTCAAAATAGAAATCCAGGTTATTCTGAGTTTTCAAATTCTGCATCAACTCAATCTTTCCAATTTGCAAATAATAATTCAATTATTACTAATGGAGCTAACGCTCTTAAAATAGAGGAAGAAGAGAAAAATGAAGAATTGAGTTCTAAAAGTATAGATACTAGTTATGCAAATGAGTCATCAAGCACTATAAATGCAGAGGATTTAGAGCAAACTGAAGCACCCGTAGACAGCTTAGTAAACTCTGAATTTGAAAGCAATGTAGATGAGCAAGTATCTGAAAATAATGGTTTGGAGAATTTTGAGTTGAGTGATGATGATACCCCAGAACTATTTAATTCGGATGCAAACGAGGAGTTATCGACTTCACCAGAAGAGATAAAATCTGAGGAAGAAGAAGATTTAGAAATTCCAGCATTTTTGAGAAGACAAAAGAATTAATGGTCTTCAAAAAAATAAATGAATGCCACCATAAATCTGGAAAAACATTTTCCAGTATTACTAAACGAATTAGTTAGTATTATTTCCCCTCTTTATG
>CACMND010000023.1 GCA_902614975.1 uncultured Pelagibacteraceae bacterium | reverse complement strand
TTTGCTCGAAAATGTAGTAATTGATTAAAAAAAGGTTGTTTTTTATTATTTTTTTTGTATTTATTTCTCAAATTAACACGCACACAATTAGTGGTTTTATACCTCCGGTCCCTTAAGGGCAATAATTGTGGTGGCACAACCGGGAACAAAAATGAAAATACCAAAAATATCAATTGAGCAGCTGCTCGAAGCAGGAGTTCATCTTGGACATAAAACATTAAGATGGAATCCTAAAATGAAACAATATATATTTGGGAAAAGGGATACTATACACATCATAGACCTAACCCAAACATTAGAATTAACAAATGTAGCGCTTGAAAAAGTTCACACAACAATTTCCTCTGGGGGAAAAATTTTGTTTATATCAACAAAAAAACAAGCTTCTGAAGCTATAGCAACATTAGCTAAAGAAACAGATCAATATTATGTTAATTATAGATGGCTAGGAGGAATGTTAACTAATTGGGGAACTATTTCAAACTCAATAAAAAAATTAAATAAAATTAATCTCGATCTTTCATCAGAAAATAGAGGTTTTACGAAAAAAGAATTATTAAAGATGAGTAGTCAAAGGGATAAGTTACAAAGATCTTTAGGTGGCATCATGGATATGAAAAAAATTCCAGATTTAGTTTTTATAATTGATACAAATTATGAGTCACTGGCAATAAAAGAATCTGTTAAATTACGTATTCCTATAATTGCAATCTTAGATACAAATTCAAACCCAGATGGAATAGACTATCCTATTCCTGGTAATGATGATGCTAGAAGATCTATAGATTTATATTGTAATTTGTTGAAAGAAACAATTATTGATGCCAAACTTAACATAAAAAAAACTATAGATGACAACGTTAAAAACGAGGTTAAATTAGAGACTAAATCTAATCAAAGAATAAAAAATCCAGATAAATCTTTAAATTAAAATAAATAAATGAGTGAAATAGATAAGATTAAAAATTTAAGACAATCTACTGGAGCTGGTTTTAAAGATTGTAATCTGGCATTAAAAGAGGCTGATGGTGATTTAAATAAAGCAGCAGAAATTTTAAGAGTAAAGGGCATTGCCAAAGCTTCAAAAAAAATGTCTAGAGATGCTAAAGAAGGTGTTATAGTTATCACTGGCGATAAAAAGAAAACATCATTAATAGAAGTTAATTGCGAAACTGATTTTGTAGCTAAAAACGAAGATTTCATAAATTTTGTAAAAGAATTGAGTGAAATTAATAATACATGTTCTTCAAATCTTGAGAGTTTGAATAATTCAAATATGTCAAATGGAAAACTAGTTTCGGATAATTTAGTTGCTTTAATTGCAAAAATTGGTGAAAAAATAACAATTGGAAAATCTATAACTTTAAATAGCTCAAACTCACAAAACTTTATATATCAGCATTCTGTTATAAAGGATAATGTATCTAAATTAGGTGTTATTGTTTCATTAGAAACAAATGAAAATAATGATCAAATAAATACATTTGGCAAACAATTATCAATGCATATTGCAGCTTCAAATCCTCTAGCATTAAACTCAAATGATTTAAAAAAAGAGATTATAGAGAAAGAACAAGAATTAATAGCAAAAGAGTTAAAGAGTTCTGGTAAACCTGAAGAAATAGTAAAAAAAATAAGTTTAGGTAAAATTAACAAATTTAAAGAAGAAAATAGTCTAATGACGCAAGATTGGGTAATGGATCCAAAAAAAAAAGTAAAAGATATTTTATCGGAAATAAATATACCAAGTTTAAAAATTAAAGAGTTTGTAAGAATAAAAATTGGTGATTAATGTTTGAGGACAAACCTTATAAAAATAAAATGTTAAAAACCATTGAGGTTTTTTCTAAAGAGCTAGGCTCACTTAGAACGGGCAGAGCTAATTCAAATATGCTAGATTTAATTAAAGTAGATGTATATGGTCAAAAAATGCAAATTAATCAATTAGCTACTATAACAACACCTGAACCTAGAACTATTAATATTCAAGTATGGGATGTAAATAATGTAACAATGATTGACTCTGCAATAAAGAAATCTGAATTAGGTCTTAACCCACAGATAGATGGTCAATTAATTCGTTTACCTATCCCAAATTTAAGTGAAGAGAGAAGACTCGAAATGAAAAAAATGGTTAAATCAATGGGAGAAAAATGCAAAGTTTCAATTAGAAATATAAGAAGAGATGCAAATGAAGAACTTAAAAAGACTTTAAAGTTAAAAGATATTTCAGAAGATGAAGAAAAAAAATATGGAAAAATAATTCAAGACTACACAGATAATAATATCAAATTAGTTGATGATAAGGTCTCATCAAAAGAGAAAGAAATAATGACAATATGATCCCACCAAAACATGTAGCCATTATTATGGATGGAAATGGCAGATGGGGTTTAAAAAAAAAAAATTCTAGAAATTATGGTCATAAAATTGGTCTTCAAACTGTAGAAAAAATCATAAACACAGCCATTAAAAATAAAATTAAGTATTTA
>CACMND010000022.1 GCA_902614975.1 uncultured Pelagibacteraceae bacterium | reverse complement strand
TGAAACTTCGACATATAATCTTTTAACAATTCTTCCACTAGGTCCTGTCTGATGAGTGATTAATTTTTTTCCAAGCAAGGATTTTGCCTCTGTTTCAAGACTTTTTAAATCATTTACTATTTTAACTCCACCAGCTTTACCTCTGCCTCCAGCATGAATTTGAGCTTTCAACACATATTTATCAGTTTTAAGATTTTTAGCTTTTTCCAATAATTCATTTACATCTAGAGCATAAACTCCATCCGGAACTTTAGCTCCATATTTTCTGAGTATATTCTTTGCTTGGTGTTCGTGAATATTCATTAACTAGTTATTTAAACTAGGATCAATTTTGGATGCAGCTTCCCATAATTTTTTTACAGCATCTACTGAGTTATTAAACTCAGATTTTTCATTTTCATCTAGCTCAATTTCTTCGATTTTTTCTATACCATTCTTTCCAACAATTACTGGCACTCCAGCGTAAATATTGCTTATTCCGTATTGTCCATTTAAATGAGCAGCACAAGGGAGCATTTTTTTGCTATCTTTTAAGTATGCTTCTGCCATTTCAACACCTGAAGCTGCCGGTGCATAAAATGCTGAACCTTTTTCTAAATATTTAACAATTTCAGCACCTCCATCTCTAGTTCTTTGATTTATACTTTCCAATTTATCTTTTGAAATTTTTCCTTCTTTTACTAAATCTAATAATGGTCTGCCTGAAACTTTTGTAAATCTTGGTAAAGGAACCATAGTATCTCCATGACCTCCCATTACCATTGCCTCAATTTCTTTAACAGGCACATCTAACTCTAAAGATAAAAATAGTTTAAATCTTGATGTGTCCAATATTCCAGCCATTCCAACAACTTTGTCAGGCGATAGTCCAGAAAATTTTTGAAAAGCCATAACCATTACATCCAATGGATTTGTTATACATATAACAAAGGCATTAGGTGCATGCTGCTTTATACCTTCAGCAACCTGTTTTATAATTTTTAAATTTATTCCTAATAAATCATCTCTACTCATTCCTGGTTTTCTTGGAACACCAGCCGTAATAATGATTACATCTGAATTTTTTATATCTTCATAATTATCAGTACCTGAAAATTTTACATTAAATCCATCAACAGATGAAGACTGTGCAATATCCAATGCTTTACCTTTAGCAATTCCACTTGCTACGTCAAATAATACTACTTCATCAACAAGCTCCTTTAGTCCAATTAAATGTGCTAAAGTTCCACCTATTTGTCCAGCTCCTATTAATGATATTTTTGACATTTTACTATTTCATTGTTGGCATTATAAATTCAGGATCTGATCTAACACCTGAAGGCCATCTTGAAGTAATTGTTTTTAATTTAGTATAAAATCTAACTCCTTCTGGCCCGTGCATATGTTGATCTCCAAATAATGATCTCTTCCATCCACCAAAACTATGAAAAGCAACTGGCACAGGGATAGGGATATTAATTCCAACCATTCCTACTTTAATTTGATTTGCAAATGTTCTTCCTGCATCTCCATCTCTTGTATAAATACTTGTTCCATTACCAAACTCATGGTCATTAATTAAATTTAATGCTTCATTAAAATCTTTAGCTCTGACAACAGATAATACAGGTCCAAATATCTCCTCTTTATAAATTCTCATATCTTTTTTAACATTATCAAATAAGCAACCGCCAATATAATAACCGTCTTCATAACCTTGAAGTTTGATATCTCTACCATCAACTACAAGGTCTGCACCTTCTTTAATACCTAAATCAACATAACCTCTTACTCTTTCAAGATGCTCTTTTGTTACTAAAGGACCCATTTCAGAATTCTTATCCATGCCCGGTCCAATTTTTAAAGCTTCCACTTTTTTAGATAATTCATCGACTAGTTTGTCACCTACATTACCAACAGCAACAGCTACAGATTGAGCCATACATCTTTCTCCTGCAGAACCATATGCTGCACCCATTAGACCGTTTACTGCTTGATCTAAATCACAATCTGGCATTACAACACAATGATTTTTAGCTCCTCCAAGAGCTTGAACACGTTTTTCATTTTTGGCTGCATTTTCATAAATGTATTTAGCAATAGGTGTTGATCCAACAAAACTTACTGCGGATATATCTTTATGTTCCAAAATTGCATCTACAACTTCTTTATCTCCATTAACAACATTCAAAACCCCATCTGGTAAACCAGCTTCACTAAATAGCTCTACAAGTTTTAATGGACAAGATGGATCTTTTTCAGAAGGTTTTAATACAAATGTATTTCCGCAAGCTATTGCCATTGGAAACATCCACATTGGAACCATTGCAGGAAAATTAAATGGTGTAATACCTGCACATACACCTAATGGCTGTCTCACTGACCAGCTATCAATGTTTGTACCTACATTTTCTGTAAAGTCACCTTTTAGCATTTGTGGAATTCCACATGCAAATTCAACTACCTCTAATCCTCTTGTGAGAGAACCTTTAGCATCTTCATAAACTTTTCCATGCTCTGATACAATCATCTTGGCAAGCAAGTCAGAATTTTTTTCAATTATTTCTTTGTATTTAAATATAATTCTAGCTCTTTGTATTGGAGTTACATTTGACCATGTTTCAAATGCTTTTTTTGCTTTTTGTACTGCTAAATCAAGATCTTGTTTTGTGCCAAGTCTAACCTCAGACTCTTGTTTGCCTATAGCAGGATTAAATACTTTTCCTTTTCTATCAGATGTACCTGAAACAATTTTACCATCGATAAAATGCTCAATTAAATTCATGGATGTATTTAAATAAGTAATTATGTGGTTGCAAGCATTTTCTTTATCTCAGCAATAGCTTTTGCTGGATTTAATCCTTTTGGACATGCGTTAGTGCAGTTCAAAATCGTATGGCATCTATAAAGCTTAAGTTCGTCTGCAACCTTTTGAAGTCTTTCCTTTCTATCTTCATCTCTGCTATCCATTATCCATCTATAAGCTTGTAATAAAACTGCAGGACCTAAATACTTATCACCGTTCCACCAATAACTAGGACATGAAGTAGAACAACAAGCACACATTATACATTCATAAGCTCCATCAAGTTTAGCTCTATCTTCTGGAGATTGATGAATTTCTGTTGTTTCACTTTTTGAATTATTTTTTAACCAAGGTTCAATGGATTGGTATTGTTTATATAGTCCACTTAAGTCTCCTATTAAATCTTTTTTTACTTTTAAGTGAGGCAAAGGATATATATCTATATCTCCCTTAATTTCTGCATGTGGCTTAGTACATGCAAGACCATTTTTTCCACCCATATTCATTGCACATGAACCACAAACTCCATGCGCACAAGATCTTCTATATGCAAGTGTTGGATCAATTTCGTTTTTAATTTTATTTAGTATATCTAAAACTTTAGATGGACAATTGTCCATATCTACTTCATATGTATCTATCCTTGGGTTCTCTCCAGTGGTTGGATCCCATCTATAAACATTTACTTTTCTAATATTCTTTGAACCAGTTTTATCTTTAAAATATTTACCTTTATTAACTTTTGAGTTTTGTGGTAAATTTAATTGAACCATTAATACACTCTTTCTTGTGGAGGAAAATATTGGACTTCATTTGTTAATGTAGAAGTGTGTACATCTCTGTATTCAATTTTAGTATTTTTTCCATCACACCAAGATAATGTATGTTTCATAAATTTTTCATCATTTCTTTTCGGATAATCTTCACGAGCATGAGCTCCTCTGCTTTCTTTTCTGTGATATGCAGAATCTACAGTTGTTATCGCTTGTCTAATTAAATTATCAAATTCTAAAGTCTCAACTAAATCAGTATTGAATACCAACGATTTATCTTTAACAGAAATCGATTCCATGCCGTCATAGGTTTTTCTGATCTCATCTACGCCCTCTTTAAGATTCTTTTCAGTTCTAAATACAGCGCATTTAGACTGCATTGTTTTTTGCATCGCCAGTCTAAGTTCAGCAGTTCCATTATCTCCCTCTGCATACCTCAGTTTATCAAATCTATTTAGACATTTTTCAGTTTCGCTTTCACTAACTTCTTCGTGAGGCGTACCAGGTTTTACTAATTCCGCTGCTCTCTTAGCTGCAGCTCTTCCAAAAACAACCAAATCAATTAGTGAATTTGAACCTAATCTATTTGCGCCATGCACAGATACACATGCGGCCTCACCAATCGCCATCAAGCCCGGGACTGTTTTTTGAGATCCGTTTACTGTTAAAACTTCAGCT
Organism: uncultured Pelagibacteraceae bacterium; assembly: GCA_902614975.1. Taxonomy (GTDB): domain Bacteria; phylum Pseudomonadota; class Alphaproteobacteria; order Pelagibacterales; family Pelagibacteraceae; genus Pelagibacter. The sequence goes on along the minus strand of CACMND010000022.1, from coordinate 999 downwards.
TTATAATTTGTTGGTATACCACCCATATTATAATGAACAGTTGGAACAACTGGTATTGGTTCTTTAGTTACATCTACATTTGCAAATAATCTTGCTGCTTCTGTGATGCCTGGCAATCTATCTTCAATAACTTTTTTATCTAAATGACTTAAATATAAATGAACATGGTCTTGATCTTTACCAACACCTCTTCCCTCATTGATTTCAATTGACATTGATCTGCTAACTACATCTCTTGATGCAAGATCTTTAGCGTTAGGAGCATATCTCTCCATAAATCTCTCACCTTTAGAGTTTACCAAATATCCACCTTCACCCCTTACACCTTCAGAAATAAGTGTTCCATGTCCATATATTCCTGTTGGGTGAAATTGTACAAACTCCATATCTTGAAGAGGTAATCCAGCTCTTAATACCATTGCATTACCATCACCAGTACAAGTATGTGCGGATGTTGCTGAGTAATACACTTTCCCATATCCCCCTGTGGCTATAATTGTTATGTGAGATCTAAAACGATGAATTGTTCCATCATTTAAATTCCAAGCAATTAAACCTTTGCATTGCCCATCTTTCATAATTAAGTCTAATGCAAAATATTCAATAAAAAATTCTGTATTATGTTTAAGTGCTTGACCATACAATGTATGAAGAATTGCATGACCAGTTCTGTCTGCTGCAGCACAAGTTCTTTGTACAATTCCATTTCCATAATTTTTTGTCATTCCTCCAAATGGTCTTTGATAGATTTTTCCATCTTCTGTTCTACTAAAAGGAACACCATACTTTTCTAATTCTAGTACTGCTTTTGGAGCTTCCTTACACAAATATTCAATACTATCTTGATCGCCTAACCAATCTGCTCCTTTTACAGTATCGTACATATGCCAACGCCAATCGTCTTCTCCCATGTTTCCAAGGGCTGCTGAAATTCCACCTTGGGCAGCTGATGTATGACTTCTGGTTGGAAAGACTTTAGAAATGCATGCAGTTTTTAAT
>CACMND010000021.1 GCA_902614975.1 uncultured Pelagibacteraceae bacterium | reverse complement strand
TGACTGTCGTAAATTTCTCTTAATGCATTCTGGTTTTGAACTTCAGGCATAGACCTTGCTGTTGCAAAACCAAACTTTTCAACAATTGTTGAGATTAGCGGTATGTTTTTGATTTTATTGAATATAGGAGCAACAATTTTTAATAACCAAATAAGTCTTGGCATATCTGAGATAACTCTATCTTTAATTCGCATACTAAATTTTTTATAGTAATGAGAAAGAAATTCAGATTTCATTTTAGCCATATCAACTGACATAGGGCATTCTCTTTGACAAGCTTTACAGCTGACACATAACTCCATAGTTTCATACATTTCTTTTGATGCAAATGAACCTTCTGGAAGTTGATTAGATAAAGCTAATCTTAAAGTATTTGCTCTACCTCGCACTAAATCTTTTTCTTCTTTAGTTACTCTGTACGATGGACACATCACACCAGAATCTAATTTTCTACAAGCTCCATTGTTATTACACATCTCAACAGCATCAGAGAATTGACCCCAATTAGACCAGTCATAATGTGTATCTATATTTTCTGTTTGATAACCTGATTTGTATCTCATTAAAGATCTATCATTTGATTTAAATGGCCGAACAATTTTTCCAGGATTTAAAAGGTTTTTACTATCGAATGTATCTTTTATTTCTTCAAATGCATTTGTAATTTTTTTACCAAACATCATTTCATGGAATTCTGATCTAACAATTCCATCACCATGCTCACCAGAATGAGAACCTTTATAATCTTTTACCATTTCAAAAGCTTCTTCAGATATGGATCTCATGTTTTGTATATCTTTGTCTGATTTCATATTTAAAACTGGTCTTACATGGAGAGTTCCAACAGATGCATGTGCATAAAACATTCCACTGGTTCCATATTTTTTAAATATTTCTTTTAATCTAGCTGTGTAGTCAGCTAAGTGTTCTAAAGATACTGCACAATCTTCAATGAAGGCAACTGGTTTTCTATCACCTTTCATTGACATCAAAATATTTAATCCAGCTTTTCTTATTTCAAAAACCTCTTTCTGTTCTGAAAGATCTGAATAATATGAAAACTGATTTTTTTTGTTTTGGTTTAAAACTAAATATTCTAAATCCTTTATTTTCTTTTCATATACACTTTTCTCGGTATCAATAAATTCTACCATCAAAACAGCTTCAGGATTTCCTTTGATGTATTTTTTTATACCCCCAGCATACATTGGTATTTCTTTTGCTAAATTTAATAAATTTTGGTCCATCAACTCAACGCAAGTTGGTTTTAATTTCACAATCTCTTTTGATAATTCCATAGCTTGATGAAAATTATCAAAGTAGCAGACACCCAAAATTTTATTCTTTGGTATTTCAGATAGTTTTAATTTTATTTTATTAAATAAAGATAATGTTCCTTCAGAACCAACAAGAAGATTTGATGAGTTGAAGCCTTCAGGATCAATTAAATCAATGTTATATCCTCCAACTCTTCTTTGTGTTGTTGGCCAATTAGCATCAATTTCTCCTCCAACTCTTTGTCTTACATCTATGAATTTATCTATAATTTTATAAAGTCTGTCTTGGTTATTCTTTGTTGCTAAATAATTCTTATTTATATGGTCAAAATTAAATATAGAGCCATCATCTAATATTGCTTCAATGGCTAATACGTTATGAACCATGTTGCCATAATACAAAGATCTTGATCCACAGGAATTGTTAGCTGACATTCCTCCAATTGTTGCTCTACTACTCGTTGAAACGTCTACTGGAAACCAAAGTCCATGAGGCTTCAAATAAGCATTTAGATGATCTAATACGACACCTGGTTGAACCCATACATATTTTTCTTCAACATTAAGTTCTAAAATTTTATTTTGATGTTTGCTGTAATCTAATACAACACTCTCTCCAACAGTCTGACCACATTGTGAACTTCCACCACCTCTAGCTAATAGAGGTACAGAATTTTTTTGTGAGTACTCCATTAAACTTAAAACATCATTGGTATCTTTTGGCAGAACTACACCAAGTGGTTTAATTTGATAAACAGAAGCATCGGTACTGTATCTACCACGTGAGAATTCATCGAATAAAGTTTTACCATCAACTTTACTGCTAATTTCTTTACCAATTTTTTGTATCTGATCTGAATTAAACCGCATAAAACTTAATTAAAGGTTTATTTATTTTTGTAAACCAGTTTACCGAACTTTTTTAACGCGGCCTCTGAAATCTCTAAACCTAAACCAGGTTTTTCATTTAAATGTATCCATCCATCACTCATTTTATGTGGATTTTCAAATAATTGTGCCTGCAAAGGATCTCTCTCATCATCAAATGACTCAACTATTCTTCCTGCTGGAGTTGATGCTACTAATGGAGCATGAATATAACAATCATGATGTGGTGCTACATCAATATGATTTAACTCACACAATGCAGAAAGTTTTTTTCCATTAGTAAACCCACCAAACATTGTACAATCAAATTGTAAAATTTGAATTGCTTCTTCTTCAATCATGGACCTACATCCATAAATAGTTATTTCACTTTCACCACCTGATAATGGAATTTTAGTTTGTTTTGATAAAAGTTTTAAAGTCCTTCTATCATCTTCCCATCTAACAGGTTCTTCAATCCATGTAGGATTAAATCTTTCAAATTCTTTTACACCCTCAATCGCTGTTTTTAGATCCCATGCTCTATTTACATCAATCATTAAACCTTTTTGATCTCCAATTTCATCTCTAATAATTTCTAATCTCTTAGCATCTTCTTTGATACTAAGTCCCCCAACTTTAACTTTAAAACTTTGATGACCAATATTTACTAATTTTTTAATTTCATCTCTTAGTTCTTTTTCATCTTTACCATCTCTGTAGTAAGCACATGTAACATAAACAGGAATTTTATTTCTGTATCCTCCAAATAATTTGTACAATGGGATGTTTGAAGCTTTTCCTATCAAATCCCAACAAGCAATATCTAAAGCTGCTGAAATTCTGATTAATGCTTCTTTGCTCCAATCTTTTTCGCTACTGGTTCGAGTATCAGTTAATTTGAAAATTTTTTCATAAATTTTTTCTGGGCAAAATGGATCTTCTCCAATTATTAAATCTTCTAGGCCATTTGAAAATGGTTTGATAATAGGAGCAATATCAGTGTAGCTTGTTGCTAAACCAAAGCCTGAATGACCATCTTTAGTTTTAATTCTAATCAAGAGTTCATTAGCTGTTGGTACAATGAAGTGACTAACCCAATGTGGTTTTACTTCATCTGGATTATTAAGAACATAAACCTCCAAGCTATCAATTAAATTACTACTATTTGTCATATATTATAAATTTGCTTATATAATTTCTTTAGCATATACAGCGTTATGGCAATTTCAAATAATATAAGACCTGGTCGACATTTTTTACAAATTCCAGGACCAACAAATGTTCCAGATAGAGTTCTAAGAGCTATGGATTATCCTACTATAGATCACAGAGGTCCTGACTTTGCTGAATTAGGATTAAGAGTTCTAGATCGAATAAAATTAATTTTTAAAACTTCTGAACCTGTAATAATTTTTCCAGCTTCAGGAACGGGTGCTTGGGAAGCTGCACTTGTAAACACTTTAAGTGCTGGAGATAAAATCTTGATGTTTGAAACTGGACATTTCTCAACTCTTTGGTGGGATATTGCTCAAAAATTTAAAATTGAAGTAGACTTTGTTGAAGGTGATTGGAGAACAGGTGTTGATCCAAACATCGTTGAGCAAAAACTTAAAGAAGATAAAGATAAAAAAATTAAAGCAGTTTGTGCTGTACATAATGAAACTTCTACTGGTGTTACAAGTAGAATTGGAGAAATTAGAAAAGCTATGGATAATGCGGAACATCCAGCTTTATTATTTGTTGATACGATATCTTCATTAGGTTCTATAGATTATAGACATGAAGAGTGGAAAGTTGATGTAACTGTTGGTGGTTCTCAAAAAGGATTACTATTACCACCAGGACTTTCTTTTAATGCAATAAGTTCTAAAGCTTTAGAGGCATATAAAACATCTGAATTACCAAAATCATATTGGGATTGGGGACCGATGTTAGAAAATAATAAAAAAGGTTACTTTCCTTACACACCAGCCACAAATTTATTTTATGGTTTGGATGAAGCAATCAACATGCTTACAGAAGAAGGTTTAGATAATGTTTTCAAAAGACACAAAAGATTTGCAGAAGCCACAAGAGTTGCAGTTAACTCGTGGGGATTAGAAATACTTTGTAAAAATCCAGAAGAATACTCAGATTCATTAACAGCAGTAATGGTTCCAGATGGTCATGATGCAGATTTTTTAAGAAAAACTATTTTAGATCACTATAATATGTCATTAGGTACTGGACTTGCAAAAGTTGCTGGTAAAATTTTCAGAATTGGTCATTTAGGTGATTTTAATGAACTAATGTTAGCTGGAACATTAGCAGGTGTTGAAATGGGTTTAATGAAATCTAAAATACCTTACAAAAAAGGTGGAATACTTAAAGCACTTGAGTATCTTTGTTAATTAATCAAGTTACAAATCATGCTTGATTTTTGCATCATAGGATCGGGAATTTCTGGATCAACGATAGCAAACTTATTAAATAAAAAATATTCCGTTGCAGTTTATGATAAAGCAAGAGGTTATGGTGGAAGAAGTTCATTTAAAAAATACAAAGATAAAGTCGGATTTGATCACGGACTTCAATATATCTCTCCAAAATCTACAAAATTTAAAACATTTACTAATCAACTTATTAAGAAAAAAGTTTTAAAAAAATGGGGAGGCAACCATCTATTTCTGCACAAAACAGTCAAAGAAATTAAAAATCATTTAAAATTAATTGGAAAAAAAGGAAACAACTCTATTAGCAAACATTTATTAAAGAAAATTAAATGCAGTTTTGAACATGAGCTAACAAATATAAAGAAATTAAATGATTATTGGGAATTAACATTTAATAATGATGTAAAACAAAAATGTAAAAATCTTATTTTGACCTGCCCATTTCCTCAAAGTAAGAAATTAGGACAAAAATATTTAAATAAATCCTATTTAAATCAAAAAGTTAAAATGGATGCTAATTTAACAGTCATGATTGTCACCAATAAGCTTAAACAATCAAATAGTAGTTATTTTTTTAATGATGATATGCTTGGTTGGGCAGCATACGAAAATAGTAAGAAAAGATTTAACTATAAGTATGATTTATGGACACTTCAAAGCACTTACAAATACGGTAATAAATTTACAAAAGATTATAGAAATAAAAGAAAATATTATACCAAACAGCTTGTTAAAAAATTTGAGAAATTAACAAATTTAAA
>CACMND010000020.1 GCA_902614975.1 uncultured Pelagibacteraceae bacterium | reverse complement strand
TAAATCTTTTATCGCTTTTTTTGGGTGGAATAGTGGCAATATAAATTGGCTTACCTGTTAAAGCTGCCTCTGAAATCATAGAGCTTGAGTCGCATGTAATAACTATATGTTTTGATATCGAAAGTGCGCTTAAATAGGCTTTTTTATCAACACCATCTAATACCAAATGATCATTTCCAAAATATATTTTTGCATGTTCTATAGTTCCCTTTGGTGTTCTCATAGAGGGGATGACTACTAAATTAAGATTATTTTCTTTTACTAAATAATTTACTTTTGAAAAAATTTCTTGCATGTTTCTATCTGAATAATCATAATACTGGGTAGGACCACCAATTATTAATGATATTATATTTTTATCCTTTAATTTGCTTGAAATACTAAACAAATATTCTTTGTCTTTTTCAATTTCTTCACTTGTTAAATAATGGATAGCTCCTTTTGTTTTTACTACGTTATGTCCATCAAGATTATCGTGCTCGGGTACTACAACTAAATCAAAATTATCTAGTTTTATCTTTGGGTTTTGAATATGAATGTTAAATACTTTTTTCTTTGAATTTTTTTTTAAGAATAGTGATGGAATAATACTTTTTCTCCCGCATGAAATTATTAAATCAACATCTTCGCATTCAATTTGTTTAAAAACTGAGTCGGATATTGGAGTGAATTTTGGTGGTATAACTTTCCAGAAACCTTTTGTTTCAACTGTGTGGTGAGAATAATTTATATCTAAAGCTTTAGCCAAACCTTCTACTTGGCTAATCATTCCATGCATACCTTCTGTTAATAATATACCTTTCAATTTAGTCATTAATCATTATATAGCTTTCATATGAGTGAAAATCCAACTAAACACACAAAAGTGTTAATAATTGGGTCAGGTCCTGCTGGATATACAGCAGCAATTTATGCTGCAAGAGCAATGTTAAAACCAATATTAGTTCATGGTATGGAACCTGGTGGCCAATTAACAACAACAACCGATGTTGAAAATTTCCCTGGATTTAAAGATGTAATACAAGGGCCATGGCTTATGGATCAAATGAAAGGTCAGGCAGAAGTAGTTGGGACTGAAATGATTCAAGATCATATTGCGTCAGTGGACTTAAAATCTAAGCCATTTAAAGCTGTTGGAGATAGCGGCCAAATTTATGAAGCAGAGTCAATTATTATTTCAACTGGAGCTCAAGCTAGATGGTTAAATATTGACTCTGAACAAAATTTCAGAGGTTTTGGTGTGTCTGCATGTGCAACATGTGATGGATTTTTCTTCAAAGACAAAACTGTAGCAGTTGTTGGAGGTGGAAACGCTGCAGTTGAAGAAGCTATGTTTTTAACGAAATTTGCCTCAAAGGTTCAACTTATTCACAGAAGAGATAGTCTAAGAGCAGAAAAATTACTTCAAAAGAAATTAATGGAAAATAAAAAAATTGAAATAATTTGGGACTCTGTTGTTGATGAAGTTATTGGAGATAATGATCCTAAAAATGTGACTGGATTAAAAATTAAAAATGTTAAAACAAATAAAATAGATGAACTAAAAATTGATGGATTGTTTATAGCTATAGGGCATGATCCAGCAACATCATTATTTAAAGACCAACTAGAAATGGATAATGAGGGTTATTTAATAACAAAACCAGAATCCACAGAAACAAATATACCAGGAGTTTTTGCCGCTGGTGATGTAAAAGATAAAATATTTAGACAGGCCGTTACAGCAGCTGGTATGGGATGTATGGCAGCATTAGAGGCTGAAAAACATTTATCCGAATAAATGAATGAAACAGTATTGTTGACGGGTATAAGTGGATGGATCGCTAAACACACCGCGATTGAACTATTAAATGCAGGATATAAGGTTTTAGGAACTGTTAGAAACTCCAAACTAATTGATCAAACAAAAATAACCATTAATAAATATGCTTCAATTGATAAATTATCATTTGTCGAATTAGATCTTTTGAAAGATGAAGGTTGGGATGATGCATTAAAAGGTTGTAAATATGTAATGCACATTGCTTCCCCTTTCCCTTTAAAAACTTCTAGAGATCGTGAAAGTCTTGTTCCAACTGCTAAAGATGGGACCATAAGAGTTTTAAAAGCTGCTGTTAATGCCGGAGTCGAACGTATAATTAAAACATCTTCAATTGTAGCAATGTTTAGAAAGCCTAATAGGACAAATCCATATACATTTGGTGAAAATGATTGGAGTGACGAAAATTGGCATGGTTGTAATGATTACTTTGTTTCAAAAATAAAAGCTGAAAAAGCTGCTTGGGAATTTATGGAAAATAAAGGTTTAAAAAATAAGTTGGTATGTATATGTCCTGGAGGTGTTTTTGGCGACGCTTTAGATGCAAAAGAAAAAACTTCAATAAGCTATATAAAATTATTTCTTAAAGGTAAATATCCGGGCGCTCCTGATTTTAGTATCTTGGTATCAGATATGAAGGATGTTGTAAAAGCTCACATCAATTCTTTAACAAGACCAGATGTTGGTGGAAGACGACTGATAATTGGCTCAGAGGTCAAAAGAATGATAGATTTTTCTAATATTATGTCTGAAGCATTGCCTGAATATTCAAAAAAACTTCCAAAAAGAGTTTTGCCTAACTTTTTGATAAAAATAATCAGTCATATAGATACAAGTGCAAAAATGATGGTCCCTGATCTAGGAATTCAAATGCAAACCGATGCTTCGTATGCTGAGGATTTGTTAGGATTTAAATTTCAGCCAGCAAAAGGGTGTATCGAAGAAGCAGCAAAATCAGCAGTTAGACTCGGATTAGTATAATATCAGTAATTTACAAGCTATTTCAGTATAGAATAAAAAGTTATTTTAAATTATAAAAGAATGTAAATGGAAAACATTGTAAAGCAAATCCAGCTTGTAGCATTAGTAATCATTTTAGTTAGTACAGTTATTGCTTTTGGGCAAGAGATGTATCAGATGATACTAGTGCAAAGAGTTACTTTAGCAGATCTGCTTTTGCTTTTTCTATATCTTGAGGTACTTGCAATGGTTAGAGTATTTTGGGAAAGCCAATCAATTCAAATTACTTTACCTTTATTTATAGCTATAACAGCACTCGCTAGATTTATTATTTTACAAGGAAAATCTTTAAATCCAGAGATATTACTTTATGAAGCTGGTGCGATTGTTTTAATTGCTTTAGCAATTGTAATTTTAAGGTTTAGAAATTCTTCTCTAATTGGACTAAATAAAAAAAAATAGGTTTATCCTAAATCCTCACAAAACTTTTTAATTCTAACCATTGCTATTTTAAGTTTTGCCATTGAGGTTGCATATGAAATTCTAAAATATCCATCTAAACCAAATGCTGAGCCTTGAACAGCAGCAACATTTTGTTTTTCTAATAGCTTTTGAACAAAATCAGTATCTTTTTTAAGTTTAGTTCTTTTATTAAGAAGTTTTTTACAATTCGGAAATACGTAAAATGCACCATTAGGTTTCAAGCAGCTAATACCATTAATATTATTTAAACTTTTGACAACAAAATCTCTCCTCTCTTTAAAGGATTTTGCTCTTTTCTTGATAAAGTCTTGTTTGCCATTCAAAGCTTCAACGGCTGCTGCTTGACTAATTGATGATGGATTCGAAGTAGACTGAGATTGAATTTTTCTAATTGCAGAAATTATTTCTTTTGGACCAGCTGCATAACCAATTCTCCAACCAGTCATCGCATAAGATTTGCTCACTCCATTCATTGTTAATGTTCGAGATTTTAATTTTGAAATTTGAGCAATAGTAAAAAATTTAAAATTATCATATTTAACATGCTCATAAATATCATCACTCAAAATGTGAACCTTTTTATTTTTTATTAAAACCTTTGCTAATTTTTGAATTTCTGATTTGCTGTATCCAGATCCAGTTGGATTAGATGGAGAATTAAGGATTATCCATTTCGTTCTTTTTGTAATTGCAGCTTTTAATTTTGCAGGTGTAATTTTAAATCCATCTTTTTCATTACATTTTACTATTTTCGGTTTTCCTCCTGCTAAGAGAACCATATCTGGATATGAAACCCAGAATGGAGCAGGAATAATAACTTCATCTCCTTTATTTAAAGTTGCCATAAAAGTGTTGTAAAGAACTTGTTTTCCTCCGGTTCCAACTGTGATTTCATCTAGTTTATAATTTAGTTTATTTTCTCTTTTAAATTTTTTTAAAATTGCTTTTTTTAATGCTGGAGTTCCATCAACCGCAGTATATTTTGTGTCTCCGTCTCTTATTGCTTTAATGGCTGCTTTTTTAACATTGATAGGGGTATCAAAATCTGGTTCCCCTGCCCCAAGTCCAACTACATCTTTACCTGCAGCTCTTAATTCTCTTGCCTTTTGAGTAACTGCAATAGTTGGAGATGGTTTAATTCTTTTTAAATTATTAGATATTATGCTCATTGAATTATGAAATTATTCAATTACGTTGTTTAATATATGGAGAATACATATCAAGACCTAATTACAGACATTCAGAGTAAAAACCCAAAAATCGGTGGAAAACTCGAAGGTGGAAAAAAATTCAAAATAAAGTCAGATTTTACCCCAGCTGGTGACCAGCCAGATGCAATTAAAAAGCTTGTCCAGGGAGCTAACAAAAATGAGTTTAATCAAGTATTATTAGGAGTAACTGGATCTGGAAAAACTTTTACAATGGCAAAAGTTATAGAAGCTACTAATAGACCAGCATTGATATTGGCTCCAAATAAAACTTTAGCAGCTCAACTTTACGGTGAGATGAAAACTTTTTTTCCGGATAATGCTGTTGAATATTTTGTGTCTTACTACGATTATTACACTCCAGAAGCTTACGTACCAAGATCAGACACATACATAGAGAAGGAAGCCTCTATAAATGAGCAGATTGATAGAATGAGACACTCAGCAACAAGATCTCTTCTAGAAAGAGACGATGTTTTAATTGTTGCTAGTGTTTCCTGTATTTATGGTTTGGGATCAGTTGAAGCTTACAGCAAAATGACTCTAACTCTACAGAAAAACTATGAATATAATAGAGAACAAATAATAAAATCTCTTGTTGCTCTTCAGTACAAAAGAAATGATCAAAATTTTTTTAGAGGAACATTTAGGGCAAGGGGAGAATATTTAGAAATATTTCCATCTCATTTAGAGGATAGAGCATGGAGACTAAGTTTATTTGGTGATAAGCTAGAGAAGATCGAAGAATTTGATCCTTTGACAGGAGATCAGGTTAGAGATCTAAGCCTTGTAAAAGTTTATGCTAACTCTCATTACATCACTCCTAAACCTACTGTAGAACAAGCAATTATAAAAATAAGAAAAGAATTAGAGGAAACTTTAAAAAAACACAAAGCAGAAAATAAACTATTAGAAGCACAAAGATTAGAAGAGAGAACTAAATTTGATTTAGAAATGATTGAAGCAACAGGATCGTGTGCAGGAATTGAAAATTACTCAAGATTCTTATCTGGTAGAAAACCAGGAGAACCACCACCTACCCTTTTTGAATATTTTCCAGATAACACATTAGTTTTTGTAGATGAATCTCATGTTACAGTTCCTCAACTTAATGGGATGTTTAAGGGAGATAGATCTCGAAAAAGCACATTGGCTGAGTATGGTTTTAGATTGCCATCTTGCATGGATAATAGACCTTTAAAATTTGAAGAGTGGGATTTAATGAGAACACAAACTGTATTTGTTTCAGCAACTCCTGGCCCTTGGGAGTTAGAACAAACTAAAGGAAAGTACATTGATCAGGTGATTAGACCAACAGGGTTGATAGATCCAGTTGTTGAAATTAGACCTGCAAAAAATCAAGTAGATGATCTTATGCACGAATGTAAAGAAGTTGTAAAAAACAATTATAGAGTTTTAGTAACAACATTGACAAAAAAAATGGCAGAGGATTTAACAGAGTATCTTCATGAAAATGGTATTAAAGTTAGATATCTTCACTCAGATATAGATACACTTGAACGAATTGAAATTATGAGAGATCTTAGAATGGGTGTTTTCGATGTTCTAGTTGGAATAAATTTATTAAGAGAAGGATTAGATATTCCAGAATGTGCTCTAGTTGGAATATTAGATGCTGATAAGGAAGGATTTTTGAGATCAGAAACATCACTAATACAAACTATTGGAAGAGCCGCTAGAAACGTCGATGGAAAAGTTATTCTTTATGCTGATAAGGAAACAAAAAGTATAAAGAAAGCAATTAAAGAAACTGAGAGAAGAAGAAAAATTCAATTAGAGTATAATAAGAAAAATAAAATTGATGCTAAATCTGTAAAAAAAGAAATAAGTGATATTTTAGAAAGTGTTTACGAGAAAGATTACGTCAAAATAAGCGAAGGTTCCAATATTGGCGGTAACCTTAAAAAACATTTAAAAGGATTAGACAAAAAGATGAAAGAAGCTGCATCTAATTTGGAATTTGAGGAAGCCGCTAAAATTAGAGATGAGATGAGAAAACTTCAAAGTACTGAATTAGAAATTACTTTAAACCCCAAAATTAGACAGTACGATGTTAAAAATAAA
>CACMND010000019.1 GCA_902614975.1 uncultured Pelagibacteraceae bacterium | reverse complement strand
AAAATTAGGAAAAAGACCTTACACAAATATAAATTTAGTGAGGATTTAATTGAGTATAACAGGCTCAATAGTTGTATATGTTTGCTTGTGGTGGATAGTTTTTTTTGCCATTCTACCTATAGATGTTAATCGTGAAAAAAAGGGAAATATAGAGGGAGTTGACCCTGGGGCCCCAGAAAATCCAAAAATAACTAAAAAAATAATTTATTGTACTTTAATTACATCTGGTATTTTTATAGTTATATATTTATTAGTAATTAATGAAATTTTAAATTTACGTAACTTTTTAAATTAATGTTTTTTTCAAAATCATTTATTCCGATACTAAAAAATAATCCATCTGAGGCTAAAATTAAATCACACCAGTTAATGTTAAGAGTAGGCATGATTAAACAGTCCTCTGCTGGAATTTATTCTTGGTTACCGCTTGGATTTAAAGTCATGAAAAAAATAGAACAAATAGTTAGAGAAGAACAAGACCGTGTTGGTGTTCAAGAAATATTAATGCCCACAATTCAATCATCCGAAATTTGGAAGGAAAGTGGTCGATATGAAGATTATGGTGAAGAAATGTTAAGAATTAAGGATCGTCAAAATAGAGAAATGTTATATGGTCCAACTAATGAGGAACTTGTGACAGAAATTTTTAGATCTTCATTTAAATCATATAAATCTTTACCTCAATTATTATACCATATTCAATGGAAATTTAGAGATGAGTTAAGACCAAGATTTGGAATAATGAGATGTAGAGAATTTTATATGAAGGATGCCTACTCTTTTGATTTAACAGATGATGATGCAATATTTTCGTACAATAAATTTTTTCTTTCATATTTAAAAACATTTAAGAGACTAAATTTATCCGCAATTCCCATGGCTGCTGACACTGGTCCAATAGGAGGAAACTTATCACATGAATTCATCATTCTTGCTGACACAGGTGAAAGTAAAATTTACACAGATAAGAGAATTTTTGATGTAGACAGCTCTAAAACAATTTTAGACAAAGACTCATTAGGTGTATTGAGAAAACAATACGAAAAGTTTTACTCAGTAACAGATGAAAAATTTAACAAAGACGAATTTGAAAAATCTGTTGCAGAAGAATATAGAGTAAATACCAAAGGTATTGAAGTTGGTCACATATTTTATTTTGGAGATAAATACTCAAAACCAATGAATGCAGCTGTTGATTTTAATGGAAAAAAAGAATTTGTAAAAATGGGATCATATGGAATTGGAGTTTCCAGACTTGTTGGTGCCATAATTGAGGCAAAATATAACGATATAGACGGTATTATGAAATGGCCCATGTCAGTAACACCTTATGATTGTGCGATTATTCCAATGATAAATAAAAATGATAAATCTAATTTAGAAAAGTCTATTAAAGTACATGAATTTCTAAAATCAAAAAACATAGAAACAATCATAGATGATACAGACGAAAATATTTCAGCTAAAATAAAAAAATTTAATTTAATCGGAATTCCATATCAATTGATAATTGGAAGCAAATCTGAAGGGAATTTATATGAGTTTAAGGAAGTCGATGGAGAAACTCAAAAATTAAAAGTTGAAGATATAGCTTCACAAATAATAAAAGCTAAGCAAAATTGATTTCACAACTAGAAAAAGAGATTATATTTAGGTTTTTAAAAGCTAGAAAAAAAGATGGCTTTTTAAATGTAATCTCTATTTTTTCCTTTATTGGTATTGGCTTAGGAGTTGCTGTACTAATAATCGTTATGTCAGTAATGAATGGTTTTAGAACAGAGTTAATAAATAAAATTGTAGGTTTTAACGCTCATGCTGTTGTAAAACCCTATGACAAACCTTTAATACATATAACTGATAAAGTTTTCAAAAAAGGCATTGTTTCAAATGATGGAGAAGCAGTAATTCTCTCAAAAATAAACACAAAAGGTATCCTTTTAAAAGGATATTTAAAAAATGATTTTAAGAAACTAGAAATATTAAATAACCAAAAATATTTTGGATCAACAGATTTGAAAAATAATTCAATATCAATTGGAAAGGATTTAAGCTTTTTACTTAATATAGATATTGGTGATCAAATAACAATAATGTCACCATCTGGTATTCAAACAATTGTTGGGTCTTTTCCACGACAAGATAAATTTGAAGTAATTTCAATATTTGATAGTGGGATAGGCGAATTTAATGAGAGTGTAGCGTACATCAATCTTAACACATTAGAGGATTTTTTTGATAAAAATAAAGACAAAAGATTTACTGAATTCTATTTTAAAGATCCAAAAAATATTGAATATCATAAAAAAGTCTTATCAGATTTATTTCCTAGCTCATATGTTTACACATGGGCAGATTTAAATGAGTCGTTATTTTCAGCTTTAAAAGTCGAAAGAAATGTTATGTTTATAATCTTATCTCTAATAATAATTGTAGCTGCATTTAATATTATTTCTGGTTTAACTATATTAGTTAAAAATAAAACAAGAGATATTGGGATTTTAAAATCCATTGGTGTAACAAATACATCAATAAAAAAAATTTTCTTTTTTATTGGATTTATTATTGGTTCTTCAGCAACTCTATTCGGTATTTTATTAGGGACTTTATTTTCATACAATATAGAAGGTATTAGAAAATTTATTTCTAATACGTTTGATATTACATTATTTCCAGAAGAAATTTACTTTTTAAGCACTCTTCCATCAGAAATAAACGTGAATTCAATTATCTTAATCGCATTATGTTCAATAATAACAACTTCTATTGTATCAATTTTTCCAGCTTCTAGAGCAGCAAAATTAGATACAATACAAACTTTAAAATATGAATAATTTTTTAAAATTAAATAATTTATCAAAGAAATATGAAAAAAATAAATCTCTTAAAGTTTTAAATAATATAAATTTTAAATTTGAGGCAGGAAAGGTATATTCAATTATAGGACCTTCAGGATCTGGTAAATCAACATTATTAAATTTATTGTCATTTATTGACATCCCTTCGTCAGGTTTTATTGAGTTTAACAAAAAGAAAATTGATACAAATAGTTCAATTAAGAATGATCATGTTAGGTCAAAAAATATAGGTATAATTTATCAAGACAAAAATTTATTACCTGATTTTACAGCACTCGAAAATGTAATACTGCCAAATTTATTAATTTCTAATAATAAATTAAAATCAACAGAATTAGCGAAAAAATTGATTAAAAAATTTGATTTAACCTCAAGATTAAATCATTATCCATCTGAACTATCTGGTGGTGAAAATCAAAGAATAGCTATTGCTAGAGCACTAATTAATGAACCAAACATTATTTTAGCTGACGAACCTACTGGCAGTTTAGATTTTGAAAATGCTAAACAAATATTTAAAATCCTTTTTAATCTAAAAGAAAAAAATAGAATTATAATTTTTGCAACCCACAATAGATATTTTGCAAATATGGCAGATTGTAAAATTAAAATGATTGGTGGTAAAATGAATATCACCAATGAAAGAATCATTTAATAAAACATTTAATCAATTTAAAATACACACTCAATATTCCATTTGTGAGGGAGCTGTAAAAATTGATCAATTAAAAGATTTCTGTAAAAAAAATAAAATAAAATCAGTAGGTTTGTCAGATACTTATAATTTGTCTGGAGCATTAGAGTTTTCAGAAAATTTATCTTCTGTTGGGACACAGCCTATTATAGGTACACAGATATTATTTAAATATAAAGAATTCGAGGGTTTAATACCTCTTATAGCTAAAAATAACGATGGATATAAAAATATTATTAAACTTTCATCAAAATCTTATTTAGAAAATGCAGAGACAACTAATCCACATTGTAAATTAGATGATTTATTAAATAATTCTGATGGCATAATAATTTTGACTGGCTCTATTAAATGTTTTTTTGGCTCACTATTTAACAAAGGTTTATTTAGAGAGATTGAAGAAATATTGATTAAGTTAAAAGAAAAATTTCAAGAAAATATTTACATAGAAATTCAAAGACATAACGATTTGAACGAGAAAGATTTTGAAAATTATAACCTAAAAGTTTCAGAAAAGTTAGAATTGCCAATAATAGCATCTCATGAAGTTTATTATTTAGATAAAGATATGTTTGAAGCTCACGATGCATTAATGTGTATTGGCCAAAAAACTTATGTGAATGATTCAAATAGAATAAAATTTACAAATCAACATTATTTTAAATCATCAGAGGAGATGATTGAAATTTTTAAAGATTTACCTGAGGCGTTAGAAAATAATTTTAATTTACCGTTTAGATGTTCTTTTAAGCCAAATTTTTCTAAACCCATTTTGCCAAGAATTTCATCCTCTGAAAAAGATCCAAATGAAATGTTGAAACAATTATCTATTGAAGGATTAAAAGATAAATTTAAATTAGTTTTTGATATAGATCTTAATAATATTGAAAAAGACGATAAATATTTAGAATATAAAAAAAGATTAGATCATGAAATACAAATAATAGTTGAAATGAATTATTCTGGTTATTTCTTAATTGTTTCAGATTATATTAAGTGGGCAAAGCAGAATAAAATACCAGTTGGACCTGGTAGAGGATCTGGTGCAGGTTCTTTAGTTGCTTGGTGTTTATCAATTACTGATATTGATCCAATAAAATTTAATCTTATTTTTGAAAGATTTCTTAATCCTGATAGAATTTCAATGCCTGATTTTGATATAGATTTTTGTGAGGAAAAAAGAGATTTAGTTTTTGAATACTTAACTACTAAATATAAAGACAGTGTCGCTCATATTATTACTTTTGGTAAGCTTAAAGCAAGAATGGTAATTCGAGATGTTGGTAGAGTCCTAGGATTGCCATATGGTTTTGTTGATAGTATTTGCAAAATGATCCCATTCGATCCATCTAGACCAATGTCTTTACAAGATTGTATAAATGTTGAGCCCCGACTGCAAAAATTAATTAAAGAAGATAAAAGAGTTGATCGTTTAATTAATTTATCTCTTAAATTAGAGGGTTTAAATCGAAACGTTGCCACTCATGCGGCTGGAGTAGTTATTGCAGATAAAAAGTTAACCGAAACAGTGCCATTATATAAAGATAATTCTGCAGATTTATTACTACCTTCAACACAGTTTGATATGTATTCAGCCGAAAATGCTGGTCTAATAAAATTTGATTTTCTAGGCTTAAAGACCTTAACAGTTATCGATAAAGCGCAAAAATTAATAAAAAAAAACAGACCCGAATTTAATATTGAAAAAATCAATTATGAAGACCAAAAAGTATATGAACTATTATCAAGTGGTAAAACCGTAGGCTTATTTCAACTTGAAAGTTCCGGGATGAAAGATGCTCTTTTGAACATGAAACCTAATAGATTGGAAGATATTATTGCTTTAGTAGCTTTATATAGACCAGGTCCAATGAGCAATATTCCAATTTATAATGAATGTAAACATGGAAAAAGAGAACCCGACTATTTACATCCAAAGCTAGAGCAAATATTAAAACCTACATATGGAGTAATTATTTATCAGGAACAGGTAATGCAAATAGCGCAGGTTCTTTCTGGATTTACAGCAGGTGAAGCAGATATTTTAAGAAGAGCAATGGGAAAGAAAAAAAGAGCAGAACTTGAAAAACAAAAGCAAAGATTTGTGGATGGTGCATATAAAAATGGAATTAGCAAAGATATAGCCGCAGGTATATTTTTAAAAATTGAACCCTTTGCAGAATATGGATTTAATAAAAGTCATGCAGCAGCATATGCAGTTATTGCTTATCAAACCGCATTCCTTAAAACTTATTATCCTCATGAATTTTTTGTAGCATCTATGTCAATGGAATTATCTAATCAAAAAAAATTGAGTGAGTTTTATGAAGAACTAAAAAGACTTAAAATTAAAATCATTAGACCTGACTTAAATAAATCTTTTGGAGATTTCTCGTCTGATGGTGAAAATTTTTATTATGCATTAGGTGCAATTAAAAATGTTGGACATGAAGCTATTTCAAATATAGTTAAAGAAAGAGTTTCTAATGGAGTATTTAAGAATCTTTCAGATTTTATAAATAGAATAAATCCAAAGGATATAAATAAATTACAGTTAGAAGGTTTAGTTCAAGCAGGATGTTTCGATGTATTCAACAGTAATAGACAATCATTATTTAATTCAATACCAAATTTATTACTAAAGTCAAAAAATATACATGAAAATAAATTGTTAAATCAAAATAACCTCTTTGAAGAATACGAAACCGATAATATTAATATTTTAGAAAATGTCGATGATTGGGAATTAGATATCAAACTTACTAAAGAATTTGAAACTTTAGGATTTTATATTTCTGACCATCCATTAAATCAATACAAATCAATTTATAAACATTATAACATTGTCAATTATGATGATTTTGAAAACAATATTGATATTTTAAGCTCAAATATTGCTTGTACTGTATTAAAAGTGCAAGAAAAAAAAACTCAAAAGGGTAGCTCCTATGCGATAGTAAAATTTTCAGATCTATCAAATATTTTTGAGTCAAATAGAGAAAATTTATTTGAAGGAAATTCTCTAATGATTACTTTAATAAAAAATTATGTTGATGATGATAAATCTCAAAAAAGAATTAATGTAAAAAAAATGATTTCA
>CACMND010000018.1 GCA_902614975.1 uncultured Pelagibacteraceae bacterium | reverse complement strand
CAGTATCACCATAATATTTAAAACCAGCGTTTCTAATGTCAGCCATTATCATCCCCAAAACTACTTTACCTTGATTAGATATCTTTGCTTTATCAGTAACTTGTGAATATGAATTATTTACAACATTGTATGATGTTAACATTGCACCCATCATTATGACAGAAATTACAATACCTAATAAAATTTCAATTAAAGTTACTCCAGATATGTTACTTAGTTTTTTCATTATCTTATTTGAAAATATAAATATCCTTTCTTAGGTTTTTTATTTCCCTGATTATCAATTCTTCCTGTACTGATATTTACTTCCATTCGGCCAATTACCATTTGGTCATAAAGTCTTGTTCCATTGTAATTTTTATTATTATTGTAAGTACAAATATTACCAGAAGCGGCATTATTGCAAATATCATATACTTTAAGTTCTTTTTTATTTTCTACCCCCTTGCACTTTAATCTTCTTTTAGAAAATCTATTTGCCCACTTATATTTTTTAGCATCTACAGTATTAGTGAAAGTTTGAGATGCGGAAGATCCAGAATTGCAACTCGGAGCATTCCAGGAGGTTTTTCCACTTTTTTCCTGATTAATTAGATAATCAGTTAAAGAAACCTTGCTTGTTGGTGATGATGCATTCTTCTCTGATATTAAATCTTCAGCAACCATTGAAATTAGAAGGCCAGATTTGGTTCTTTCACTTGATACATCAATTGAACGTATTGAATATTGGACCATCTGAAAAATAGCAATAAATCCTATTGCAATTATAGCAGTCGATACTAAAGCCTCTAATATAGTTATCCCTTTATCAAATTTATTTTGTTTACATTCTTGTCCAAGCACCACTTTTACTCCATTTAAATTTGTTAACATTTCCAAATCTTGTCCATTCAATCAAGTATGAATATTTTCCAGGACAACCCGAACCACTTGGACAAATCATTATAAATTTATCTGTAACATTTGAAGAATTTTCTAAGTTGATATTTTGTTGTCCATTAAAGATACCATCAGTTCCATAATTTTTTTCTCTCAAAGAAAAACAAATTGACGATTTTTTCGTCAAGTTTGTTGCAACAGAAAAAGTTTGCTGATCAATAGTTTTAGTAAACCATTTCGCATCATTTTTACATTCTACATCTAAACCCTTATTCAGCCTCTCAGAAAAATTTTTTCTATCAATTCCAACAGTAGTAAAACTAGTAGATGATGTTGTACTTTCAAAAGTAATTTTTACAACTTCGAGACTTCCGTTTGCTGTACGTGTATTAGCCATATTAATAGCATTTGCAATTTTTTCAGCTGCCGTTCTAACCTCCCTATCTTTTTGCCAACTCATAAAGTTAGGCATGCCTATGGCTGAAACCAATGCTACTATTGAAATAACAACAAGTAACTCGAGTAATGTAAAACCTTTAATGTTCTGATCTTGCAGCACCTGGATCTATTTTCCCTGCTTTAGCTAATTCCTCTAAAGATTTTTCCATAGTGATCATCCCATCTCTTACTGCAGTTTGCATGATACTAGGAATTTGATGAATTTTAGCTTCTCTAATTAAGTTTTGTATTGGTGCTGTACATTTCATAATTTCAAAAGCACCAACTCTACCAGCGCCATCTCTTGTTTTTAATAATCTTTGTGTGACAACCATTTTAAGAGATGTCGAAATTTGAGCTCTTATTTGTTCTTGTTGTTCGGGTGGAAACACATCTATAATTCTATTAATTGTACTTGGTGCACCACTCGTATGAAGAGTTCCAAATACTAAATGACCTGTTTCTGCAGCAGTTAATGCTAGACTAATAGTTTCTAGGTCTCTCATTTCTCCAACTAAAATTACATCTGGGTCTTCTCTAAGAGCTGCCTTTAACGCTGCAGCAAATGTTTCTGTTTGTTTTCCAACTTCTCTATGAGAAACAATACTTTTATTATCTTGATGAATAAATTCAACAGGATCTTCTACAGTAATAATATTTGCAGTTCTTGTTTTATTTATTTCATTAACAATGGCTGCAAGCGTAGTTGATTTTCCTGAACCAGTTGGGCCTGTAACTAAAACTAGTCCTTTGTGAAAGTCGACAATATCATAAAGAGACTGAGGTAAATTAAATTGATCCATTTCAGGAATTTTACTTTCCACTCTCCTACAAACGCATGCTGGACCTTTAATTGTTTTATAAAAGTTTGCTCTAAATCTTAATCCACTTAATGTTACCGAAGTATCTAATTCGTGAGTTTTATCAAATTTATTTAATTCATGTTCACTACAGTTCATTGATAATAAATCTTTTATATCTTGAGCCGTAACCATTACTTCTTGAACCTTAATAATCTCGCCAGTTTGTCGATAAGCAAGAGGGGCACCAGCCCTTAAGTGGAAATCAGAAATCTTCTTGTTATTTTTTGCCAGTTCTTCTAATTTTTCAAACATCCAATATTGTTACTATAATTATAAGTAATTTTTAGTTATTTATTTCAAAAAAACTCATTATGTACTACTCGGGCTTTTTATTCTAGTAAAAGTTGAGTATATAGATAAAATTCAAAATATAAAAATATGAAAAATCCTTTTGCAAATCTTTTTAAAAAGAAGAGTAAAGATGGTGCGCCAGATAAACCTGTGCCAAAACTAGATGCGGGTAACAAGAAAGAAGGTTTTTTTAGCAAACTATTAAAAAATAGATTAGGAAAATCCTCAATAAAGGGTGAAGAAATTTTAGGTGTTGAATTGACACCGAACGAAATTAGACTTGCTCAGGTATCCAGCAATAAAGCAAACCAATGGGTCTTAGATAAATTTTATGTTCATAAATTTGAAGGAGTTCCTGATGGTGGAACAGTTTTAGAAAATCAAGACAAAATTGCTGAAGAGCTAAAGTTATCTTTGTTAAAGTCAAAAGTTTCAACAACCAATGCTGCAATAGCAATTCCAGTTACAAGTGCAATCATTAGGGTTGTGACCGCGCCATTAATGACTGAAGAAGAATTAAAAAAAGCTATTGATACAGATTCACTTTGGGAAAATTTAGTTCAACTAACAGATAACTTAGCAGAGTATTCAATATTCCATCAAGTCATAAATAAAGACGAAAAAGCTAACACAATGGATATATTATTCGTTGCTTCAAAGCTTTCAGATATTAATAGTTATACAGCAATTATTAAAAAAGGTGGATTAAACGCTGTAATCATCGACGTTAAATGTTTTGCTTTAAAATCTGCAGTAGACCAAATTAATCAAATAGCTGGATCAATTGAAGATTCAAATTTAACAGCAGTTCTAGAATTCGGACTTGACGAAAATTATGTAATGATACTTTATGAAAATAATCCAATCATAACTGATATATTTATTAGAGCTCAAGATAGAAAAACTTTATCTGAAAGTAACAATCAAGAAGAAATGGATGCTTTAGTTAGAAGGTATATGACCCAGGTTAAACAAGCAGTTCAAGATTTTGAAACAAAATATGAAAAAAGAATTAGAAATTTAAAAGTAACATCTAATTTACCAAATGTGGAAGATTATTTAGCAAGCTTTAGAAAAAATATGGTTAATACTGGTTATAATCTTTTTAATCCATTTGATGGAATTAAGATACCTGCACAAATTGAAAATGAAACTAAATTAAGCAATCCATCTTATTTTTCAACAGTTATGGGATTAGCATTTAGAAAGTTAGATGTATTTGGTTATTATAAATTCGTTACTGCAGTAAAAAATATCAATCTACTTCCAAATAGAGAAAATATGATTGCACAAAAAAAAGCTAAGGCATTTTCAAATTTTGCATTCAAAGGAATTGCTGGAATAGTAGTAGCAATATATGTTGTTCTTTTTGGATTTTCATTTTGGCAAATTACAGATTTAAATAAAAAGATTGCTGGATATGAGGAGGTTATTCAAACTCATGAGTTAAGGACTTTAGAAAGAAATAAATACCTTAAAGAAAAAAATTTAATGGATAAAGCCCTTGAGTTAAGCCAGTCAATAAAATCAAATAAGACTATTAGTTTTAAAGTTTTAGCTCAAATTGCCTCTGCGGTACCAAAAAGAGTTAAATTTAGTTCTATTGATTACAACGGTTCAGATTTAATAGTTATTGAAGGTTCAGCTTTTAGCGATCAAGATATTTTAAAGTTGATAAGCAATTTAAATAATAAAAAATTAATTTCACAAGCATCTTTAGCAAGTATGACCTTGCCTAATGACCAACAGAGCTCTCAAACAATGAAGGGCTTCAAGATAGCTTGCATTTTGGAGAGCGCGTAATGGATTTAAAAAATATGACAATGGATGATTTGAAACAAAAATTTTCAACTATTGATAAAAAAACAATTATTAAATTTGGAATTGGATTTGGTGCAATTATTATTTTCTTAATCATTTATTATGCAATTTTAAATCCAATGGTAAAAGAGAGAAAAGCTAAGTTTGATGATAAAATTTTGAAGGAAAATGAAATCAATCAGTTTGAGAATGACATAATTACACTAAAAAAAAATATAAAAAAAAGAAAACCTGAATTTGAAGCTAGTTCAACTTTGTTTCACTCAAAAGCTGAGGTTGAAGGTTTGTATGAAAGTTTGAGCAAGCATGCAGCTGTTAATGGATTGGTTATTTCAAAAATACAAAAGAAAAAACCTAAACCAGTACTAAAAGCTGGAAATGCAGAGCAATCTGAAAACAATTTAACAAAGGAAATGGTTTCGTATTATAAAATTCCAGTAGACTACGAAATAAAGGGTAATTTCCTTGGATATATTAAGTTCAAAAGAGCAGTGTCTAAACAAAAAAAAATGTTAAATTTTGACAAAGAGACGATAAGTGTAGTACAAAATGATTCAACTGGAGCGATAGTAGCAAAAGGTGAATTAACAATTGTAGGAATGCCTGATGAATTTTTTTAAAATAATCTTACTAACTTTATTTTTCTTTATTAGTTCTTTAACTTTAGTTATTGCAGACAATCACGATCAAAAAAAAGAAGTCTTAGAGCAAGTAAAAGAAATAGCAAAAGAAATAGAAGATGACGAAGAGGTTCCATTAAACGATCCTTTTGCTGGAAACGAAGGTACAAGCTCGATGTCAGGAAACATACCTGCTGAAGAGCAAGAAAATGAATTAAGCTTATACAATTTTAAATTAGCAGGATTAATATCTGGAAAAGATCATAGTTATATTTCGATAGTAAACTCCGGAGGAGAAGTTTTAACTTTAACTCTTGGCCAATACTTGGGCAAAATTCAATTAGTAGACTTAAGATTGACTGAAGCGATATTTAAAAAAGATGATGGTAAATTCATGATTATTGATTTTAATAATCAAGTAAGAGAGTCAGATGATTATTAAAAAATATTTCAATATAATTTTTCTTTTAGCTTTAGCTTTTATTTTGAGCGCCTGTGGTCCAAATTCAAAATACAACAAACCATTTAAACACAACACACCCTTAATTAAAGATAAAAATATTGTTAATTCAGGAAAATCTGAAGTTGCAAAAACACTTGAAATGGGACCCAAGCCTATTGAAGGTGACTCTAGAAAATTAGGAAAAAGAAAGAAAATATCATCTGAAGCACAACGAAACTACCTGATAATTTCTGACGAATACCCATTATTAAAACAAAGGGTAACATTAAAATTTAAAAACTTAGATTACAAAGAAACAATGAAACTAATGGGTAAAATTGGTGAGATTAACATACTTGTTGGGGACGAAGTGGCTGGAGCAATTTCTGCAGAATTAATTGATGTGCCTTGGGATAAGGCTTTTCAAGCCTTGTTAGATATGAAAAATTTTGCATCTGATGTAGATGTAGCAAGTAATTTAATAAGAATTCACTCTCCTGAAACCTTGACAGCTCAAGAAACATATAAATCTGAAAGGGCTCAAGCTGTTAAAAGAAAAGTAGAGTTAGAAGACAGTGTTGAACCAATTTATTCTGAAATTTTTAGACTTTATTATATTACACCTGCACAGGCAAAAGCGACAATTGAGGAATTATTTACACAATCAGCTGGAGATAGTTCTTTTTCTCCAATTCAAATTACTGAAGAGGCAACGACAAGGTCTATAATTGTTAGAGGCAAGGAAAAAGATTTAGATGTTGTAGATAAAGTAGTGAAGGAAATTGATATAAGAACTAAGCAAGTTTTAATTGAAGCATTTATCGTTGAAGCCAATTCAGATTTTGAAAGAGCTTTAGGTTCTAGATTGGGAGGATACTACAATAGAGCTGGTAAAATATCAGGTGGAACAGCTGGAACTAGTAGTGGTAGCGCTTTTGGAACTGATTTAGATACAGCAGCAGGATTAGGAGCAGCCACGGATAGTTTAGCCAACTTTCCTGTAACTGGAGCAACAAGTGGAATTGGAATATTGAGAAGAACTGGTTCAGGAGTTCTTAAAGCAGAGATAACTGCCTTAGAAAGTATGGGTATGGGTAAGACTATTTCTAATCCAAAAGTTTTTACTTTAGATAACCAATTAGCAACTGTAACGCAAGGTGAAGAAATCCCTTATCAAACTACTTCTGATGGAACTACATCTACTTCATTTAAAGAAGCTGCTTTGAAACTTGAAGTTACCCCAAGCATTATAGGAGATGGAAATGTTCTGCTAACCATTAAAGTAAACAATGATACTCCAAATAGATCAGCTGGTGGAGATGAACCGCCAATAAATAAAATGGAAATTGTTACAAAATTACTCGTGGCAGATGGAGATATAGTTGTAATTG
>CACMND010000017.1 GCA_902614975.1 uncultured Pelagibacteraceae bacterium | reverse complement strand
TAAATCAACCACTAACTGACGGCCAAGTTCAAGAAATTGTAAACGCAGATATAGCTAACCCGATAGAGCATAATCTAAATTATGATGGTACTAGAGCAATTGATGGGGGAGAAGGTAAGTTTAGAGAAGGTATCTCAGATGGAGGCAAGGCATTAAAATTTAGATGTTTTGTGACAAAAGAAAATTCAAATCAATTTCCTAATCTTGTTAAATTTATTAAAGAACTTCAAAATCCATCAACTTACAAAAAAATTTCTGAAATGATAAATAAAGATCTTTCTAAATCATATGTAAGAATTGAAGTTATTTGTGATAGAAAAGGATTCTGGTTAAAACCACATTGTGATATTAAAGAGAAACTGATGTCATGTTTATTATTCGTAAATAAGCATGATGAAAAAGAAAATTTAGGTACAGATTTTTATGATGAAAATCTAAAATTAGCAAAAACTGTTCCTTATAAGGATAATTATGGTTATTTCTTTTCAAGTGGCCCTAATACTTGGCACGGAATGGAAAAAAAAGAAATAATTAAAGAGCGAAGATGTCTTCAAGTAAATTATGTTACATTTGAGACAGATTGGAAAGTCAATTAAAACTAATTATCTTGCAAAGATTTTACTCTCAACTTTTTTGTTTTTAATGATTTTATAGCCTCCAAGAATGAATACGCAGTAGACATATTCGTACAATATGGAATTTTGTTTGCTAGAGTTCCTCTTCTTAATGCTCTAGCATCACTAACCCTGTGCTCAGAGTTCCCGCCTCCAGTATTTATTACCAAAGATATTTTTTTTGAATTTAAAACATCTACTATATGTGGTCTACCACTGCTCACTTTATTAATTTTTTTACATTTCATTCCATTTTGTTTTAAAATTTCAGAGGTTCCTTTAGTTGCAGAGAGTGTAAATCCAAGTTTGATTAATCTTTGAGCAACACCTATTATTTCCTGTTTGTGTGAATCTTTTACAGACAAGAATGCCATTCCTTTAGTTGGCAATGAATTAGAAGCAGCAATTTGACTTTTTGCAACAGCCATTCCAAAATCATCATCAAAACCCATTACCTCTCCAGTAGACTTCATTTCAGGACCAAGTAATAAATCACTATCTGGAAATTTATTGAATGGGAATACAGCTTCTTTAACAGCAAATTTTTTATTGGTTTTATATTTTAATTTATATTTACTTAACTTTTCCCCAGACATTATTCTTGATGCAATTTTTGCAAGTGGAATACCATTTGCTTTTGAAACAAAAGGAACAGTTCTGCTTGCTCTAGGATTAACTTCAATGACAAAAATTTCATCATTTTTAATTGCGAATTGAATATTTAAAAATCCTTTGACTTTTAAAGCCAAAGCCAATTTTTTTGTTTGTATTTTTAATTCTCTTAAAAGGTTCGCTTTTATTGATACTGGCGGTAAGCAACATGCTGAGTCTCCAGAATGAATCCCAGCTTCTTCAATATGTTGCATTATTCCAGCGATGTATACGTCTTTTCCATCAGAAATTGCATCTACATCTACTTCCATCGCACTATCAATAAATTTGTCAATTAAGATTGGATTTTGCTCCGACGCTTTGAAGGCTTCATTAACAAATTGATTCAATTGGCTTTTGTCATGAACAATTTCCATTGCCCTACCTCCTAAAACATAAGAAGGTCTAACAACCACAGGCAATCCAATTTTTTCAGCAACATTAATAGCTTGATCGAATTTGTAGGCTATCCCGCTTTCTGCTTGTTTTAATTTAAGTTTTATAAGCAACTCTCTAAATCTGTCTCTATCTTCTGCAAGATCAATCGATTTATATTGTGTCCCTAAAATAGGTAATTTATTTTCATCTAAAAATTTAGCTAATTTGATAGGAGTTTGGCCTCCAAATTGTGCAATAATCCCAATTAGATTTCCTTTTGATTTTTCTTTTAAAATTATATTCTCAACATACTCTTCAATTAAAGGTTCAAAGTATAATCTATTACTTGTATCATAATCTGTAGAAACAGTTTCCGGGTTACAATTTATCATTATTGTTTCAAAACCTGCTTCTTTTAAAGAAAAGCTAGCCTGACAACAGCAGTAATCAAACTCTATACCTTGACCAATTCTATTTGGTCCTCCACCTAAAATTATTATTTTCTTTTTATTGCTTGGCTCAGCTTCGCATTCAGTTTTAATAGAAAAATTTCTTTGATACGTGGAATACATATAAGGCGTGAAAGATTTGAATTCAGCTGCACAGGTATCAACTTTCTTAAAAACAGGCATAACTTTTAGCCCTTTTCTTCTGGATTTGACGATTGTTTCTTTTTGACCAGTTAATTGTGAGATCTTTTTGTCAGAAAAGCCTATTGATTTTATTTTATTAAATACCTCAAAAGTTTTGGGTAGTCCATTTGAGATTAGTATTTTTTCTTCATCAACTAATTCCTTAATTTGATTTAAAAACCAAGGATCTACTTTTGATAATTTATATATAATATCTAAAGAAATTTTTTTTCTAAAAGCCTCAGCAATCAGAAGTAATTTGTTTGGAATATTGATTTTTAAATTTTTTATAATTTCTTTTTTTGAATAGTTAAAAATATTATCTAATCCTGATAAACCAGTTTCAAGTGAAACCAGGGCTTTTTGAAAAGATTCTTTGAAGTTTCTCCCAATTGCCATTGCTTCACCAACTGATCTCATGGATGTGCCTAAAATTGCTTCTGTGTCAGAAAATTTTTCAAACGTAAACCTCGGAATTTTTGTTACAACATAATCGATTGTTGGTTCAAAAGAGGCTGGTGTTACTTTAGTTATTTCATTCTGTAGTTCATCAAGAGTATAGCCAACTGCTAATTTTGCAGCCACTTTTGCTATCGGAAAGCCAGTTGCTTTAGAGGCTAATGCAGATGATCTAGAAACTCTTGGGTTCATTTCAATAATTACCATTCTTCCATTTTTTGGATTTATGGCGAATTGAACATTTGAACCTCCCGTTTCAACACCAATTTTTCTTAAGCAAGCAATAGATGCATTCCTCATCACTTGATACTCTTTATCTGTCAATGTTAATGCTGGAGCTATTGTAACAGAGTCACCGGTATGAGTTCCCATTGGATCAACATTTTCTATTGAACATATTATTATACAATTATCATTTCGATCTCTTACTACCTCCATCTCAAATTCTTTCCATCCATCTAAACATTCTTCAACCAAAACCTGATTTTGAGGAGACTCATTCATTCCTTCTTTAACAATTTTGAAAAAATCTTTTGATGTTCTGGCAATTCCTCCACCTAATCCCCCTAAAGTAAATGAAGGTCTAATAATTGCAGGAAGACCAATTTTGTTTAAACATTTTTTTGCGTTTGAAAATTTATTAAGCACTTCTGATTTTGGTAAATCTATACCAATATCAGACATATTCTTTCTAAATTTTTTTCGATCTTCAGCATTTGCTATTGCTTTGGAGTTTGCTCCAATAAGTTCAATTTTATACTTTTTAAGCAAACCAATTTTCTCTGCGTTAATTGCAAGATTTAATGCTGTTTGACCACCCATTGTAGGTAGAATAGCATCAGGCCTCTCTTTCTTTATAACTTCTTCCAGCACTTCCAGTGATATTGGCTCAATATAAGTTTTATCAGCAACTCCTGGATCAGTCATTATAGTCGCTGGATTTGAGTTGATTAATATTACTTTATAACCTTCATCTTTTAACGCTTTGCATGCTTGTGTTCCTGAATAATCAAATTCACACGCTTGTCCAATAATAATTGGACCAGCTCCGATAACTAAAATTTTTTTAATGTCTTTTCTTTTTGGCATATTTTTTTATGTCTTTAATAAAATTACTAAATAAATATTTACTTTCTTGTGGTCCAGGATTAGCTTCAGGATGATATTGGACAGAGAAAACTGGTTTATTTTTTAATCTTATTCCTTCTATAGAATTATCGAATAATGATATGTGCGTTATTTCTGTATTTTTTTTTAAACTTTCTTTAACAACCTCAAACCCATGATTTTGACTGGTAATTTCAACTTTTTTTGTAATCAAATTTTTGACTGGATGATTTGCACCTCTATGTCCTAATTTCATCTTTTTGGTTTTTGCATCTAAAGCTAAAGCTAATATTTGATGACCTAAACATATTCCAAATAGTGGAATATTTTTTTTTATTAAATTTTTTACAACTTTAATTGCATACTTTCCTGTTGCGGCAGGATCTCCAGGACCGTTTGACAAAAAAATTCCATGAGGCTTTAGATTAAGTATATTATCTGCATTTTCTTTGCAGGAGACTACTTTAACTTCGCAATCGAAATCAGAAAAATACCTAAGTATATTTTTTTTAATACCAAAATCTATTGCAACAACCCTAAATTTTTTCTTTTTATTTCTTTCATAACCCTTATTTTTTTTCCAAGTTTTATAACCTTTCCAAATATAAGTTTTATTTGTTGTGACCTCTTGAGCAAGATCCATTCCGTTTAAACCCGGCCATTTAATTGATTTATTTATTAATTTTTTGATATTAAATTTACCATTTTTATTGTTTGATATTGTTCCTTTTGGAGCCCCTTTATCTCTTATAAAATTCGTTAAATTCCTAGTATCCACACCAGTTATGCCTACTATTTTATTTTTTTTAAGCCATTTGTCTAAATTTTGAAGAGATCTATAATTAGAAGGACTTGTTATCTCTGAATTAAAAATAACTCCTCTTGTCCATATTTTATCAGATTCTACATCTTCTTTATTTGCCCCAACGTTCCCAATGTGTGGAAATGTAAAATTTATTATTTGTCCCGCATATGATGGATCAGATATAATTTCCTGATAACCAGTTAACGACGTATTAAAGCATACCTCTCCGGTTGCCTCTCCTATATGTCCCAGTCCGATCCCTTTAAAGACTGATTTGTTTTCAAGAACTAAAATAGCCGTGTTAAAATTTGAGAGATGTGAAGTTTTGTTTTTTCGTTTTAAAGTCAATTACAACTCATGAGTTAAAGGTTAATACAATAAAACGTATTTATCCGCAACAGATCTATAATAATTTTTTAAAAATACAATTTTTCTTTTGAACAATTTTGTCTATGAAGTACATTCAAGTATGTCATTAAGAGATAAAATAGATAACGATTACAAAAATGCTTTAAAATCAAAAGATAAAAATAAGATATCAACTTATAGGTTAATTTTATCTGGAATTAAGGATTTAGATATTAACAATAGGTCTGGTCCAAATAAAAAGGAGACAGACGACGAGGATATTAAAAAACTCCTAAAAAAAATGATCAAACAAAGATCCGAATCAATTGAAATATATAAAAAAAACAATAGATCAGATTTACTAGAAATTGAGCAAGTAGAACTTAATGTTTTGTCAGACTATCTACCAAAACAACTATCTGAAGCCGATACAGAACAAATTTGTAAAGAAATTATTAAAAACTCTGGTGCCTCTTCATTAAAGGATATGGGTAAAGTGATGGGTGAATTAAAAAAACAGCATGCTGATACAATTGATTTTTCTAAGGCAGGTCAGATTATTAAAAATTTACTTAATAGCTGATGAAATATCCAAAGGAATATTTAGACGAAATTAAAAC
The DNA here is from genome assembly GCA_902614975.1 of uncultured Pelagibacteraceae bacterium. Classification (GTDB taxonomy): domain Bacteria; phylum Pseudomonadota; class Alphaproteobacteria; order Pelagibacterales; family Pelagibacteraceae; genus Pelagibacter. The sequence goes on along the minus strand of CACMND010000017.1, from coordinate 6,463 downwards.
AAGATTAAAAGTTTCAACAGTTGTTTCTAAAACTGTTAAACTTAAAAAAAGAGGTAAAGAGTTTGTTGGTTTATCTCCATTTAAAACAGAGAAAACTCCGTCATTTACAGTCAATGATGAAAAAGAATTTTACCATTGTTTTAGCACAAGTGAGCATGGAAACATATTCGACTTTGTCATGAAAACTCAAAATCTTAGATTTGGCGAAGCAGTCAAAATGCTTTCAAATCTTGCAGGTATGCAACCTTATACATTTTCAAAGCAGGATGAGGAAAGAGAGAATAAATGGAAATTATATAAATCTATAAATAGTAATTTTTCTGAATTTTATAAAAATGAATTATTCAAAAATGAGAATTCAATTAAGGCAAAAAATTATCTTAAAGCAAGAGGACTGTCTGGTATTGAGGCTAAAAAATTTAATCTTGGCTTTGTAACCGAAAATTTAGATTATTATGAAATCCTAAAAAAAGATTTTGATGAAGAAATTATCAAAGATACAGGCCTATTTTATTTTGATGAGAAGAAAAAAAAATACATATCAAGATTTAGAAATAGAATAATTTTTCCAATAAATAATATATCAGGAAATATAATAGGTTTTGGTGGTAGAATTGTAGACGACAATAAAAATTTAGCTAAATATATTAATTCACCTGAGACACTTTTTTTCAAGAAAGGATCAAATTTATATAATCTTGATAAAGCAAGGAAGTTGTCAAATAAATTAGAATATGTTTATTTGGTTGAGGGATATATGGATGTTATAGGTTTATCAAAAAATGGAATAGAAAATGCGGTTGCAAACCTAGGAACTGCTTTAACAAGTAGACAGATACAAATTTTAAATCAATTCTATAATCATATCATTATATGTTTCGATGGTGATCAAAGTGGCTATAAAGCTGCATTGAGAGCTGCGGAAAATATTATTGATGAAATGAAACCTGATAAAAAAATTTCATTTCTACTTTTAGAAGATAATTTAGATCCTGATAATTATATAAATAAATTTGGTAAAGAAAAATTTTTAGAAATTTCAAATCAAAAATCTATACCTATACATAAATTTATTTTTGAACATTATATGAGTCAAACAACTGAAAGTCCTAGTTCGCGAGCAATCTTTGAAAAAAAATTAAGAGAGATTGCATCAAATATTAAAGACAGTTTTGTAAAAAAATACACCCTAGAGTATTTTCTTGAAAAAGTTTCGGATTTAACACCAAATATTAATTCAAAATTTAATAAAAATTATAAAATATTTCCAAAATCACTTGCTAAAACTAAAAGTTACTATAATGAGACGAAATCATTAAAATCTTTTGAAATTAAAGAGTTTTCATTTTTATATATATTACTTGCTAAACCTAAATTAATTCGTGAAAACTTACATCTAATAGATAACGTCAAATTATATAGTGATGAAAACAAGCAACTGTTTGCTGAAATTTTAAACCAATCAGAAAATCTATTAAACTTAGACTCACAAAAATTAAATGTGGATAAAAATCTTGTAAATAGAGTTATAAATTACGCTTCAGTTAAACATATAATTTCAAAAAACATAAATGATGACGAAAAAATTTTAGAAATTTTTACCGAGATTATTCAAGATCTTAAAAATTATGAATTAGAGCAAAGAATATCTGAGTTAGAATCAAAGTTTTCCCAGGATATGAGCGAGACGACATTTAATGAGATAAAAGAGTTGAAAAAACTCCAAAAAATCAACTAAAATTAAAAAAAATCACATAGATTTTTTTATATTAGACATTATATAAGTCATTCAAACTTTTTAATTGTGGAAAGAATTATTACAAAATCATTTGCCAGATTGATGGGTCGAGGAATCCATCGTGGTTTTATAACTCATGAAGAGTTAAATAAATCATTAGGCAAAAGAAATCTTTCAAGTGAAAATCTTGCTCAAGCATTTATTCATATTCTTGACGAAAATATAGCCTTAGTAGAAAAAAAATCTGATTATAAAATTTTAAGGAAAAAAGATGCTTCATCAAAAGATGAAGGCAAAACTTTAGATAAAAGTGACGATCCAATTAGAATGTATCTTAGAGAAATGGGTGGTGTAGAGCTGTTATCTAGAGAGGGTGAGATCGCTATTGCAAAAAGAATAGAAGCTGGAAAAGATGTAATGCTGAATGCACTATCGCAGAGCCCAATTACAGCTCAACAGTTTTTTGAATGGGATACACAGTTACAGAATGATGAGATCCTAGTAAGAGAAATAATTGATATAGATACAAATTATATGGATGACGATGAAAACAATGGCTCGAAACATAAAAGGCAGGATGATGAACAATCTTCAAATGAGGCTAATAATACTAATGAGGCTAATAATACTGAGGAAGATGAGTTTAACCCAACGCTTGCAGCCATGGAAACAGAAATAAAACCTAAAGTTTTACAAACTGTCCATAATCTTACTAAGGATTACAATAAATTAATAAAGTATCAAAATGAAAAACTCCAATGTGTTTTAGATTCTAAAAAATTTTCTTCCTCTAAAGAAAAAAATTATCAAAAAATAGTGGAAGAAATACTTGAAAGTATTAAGTCCCTTCAACTTTCACCTTCGGTTTTGGAAGAACTAGTTCAAAAACATTATACAGAAAATAAAAAAATAGTATCTTTAGAAGGAAACTTATTGAGACTAGCTATTGAGTCTAAAATATCTAGAGATGAATTTATAAAGTTTTATATAGGTAATGAAATAAATCCAAATCTAAGAGAGTTTCTAGGAACCAATGAAGTATGGAAAAAATTTTTTCAAAAAAATAAAAATGAATTTAAAAATATCAGAGATAGATTGGTAGAAATCAGTAATAAATTAGGTATCTCGGTTACTGAATATAAAAAGCTTGTAAGTAGAATTCAAAAGGGTGAAAAAGAATCCAGAATAGCAAAAAAAGAAATGGTAGAAGCTAATTTGAGACTAGTTATCTCTATTGCAAAAAAATATACGAATAGAGGTCTTCAATTTTTAGATTTAATCCAAGAAGGAAATATAGGTTTAATGAAAGCAGTAGATAAATTTGAATATAGAAGAGGATATAAGTTTTCTACCTATGCAACTTGGTGGATAAGACAAGCGATAACGAGATCAATCGCCGATCAAGCTAGAACAATTAGGATACCAGTACACATGATTGAAACAATAAATAAAATTGTTAGGACACAAAGATTAATACTAAGTGAATTTGGCAGAGAAGCAACACCGGAAGAACTTGCTAAGAAATTAAGAATGCCATTAGAAAAAGTCAGAAAGGTTCTTAAAATTTCTAAAGAACCAGTTTCATTAGAAAAACCAGTTGGTGATGAGGAAGATAGCAGTTTAGGAGATTTTATAGAAGATACAAAAGCGCTGGCTCCTTTGGAACAGGCAATTAAATCTAACTTAAGTGAAGCAACTACAAAAATATTATCAACTCTAACGCCTAGAGAAGAAAGGGTTTTGAGAATGAGATTTGGAGTTGGAATGAATACAGATCATACATTGGAAGAAGTTGGACTTCAATTTTCAGTAACAAGAGAAAGAATAAGACAAATTGAAGCCAAGGCTCTTAGAAAATTAAAACATCCAAGTAGATCTAAACAATTAAAAAGTTTCTTAGAAAGTTAGGGCCGTTAGCTCAATAGTAGAGTACTGCATTGACATTGCAGGGGTAGTTGGAGCGTAACCAACACGGCCCACCATTTTTTCTTTAATTGATATCACAAAAAAAATGATATAATAAACCATCTTCATGGGCCTGTAGCTCAGTTGGTTAGAGCAGTACACTCATAATGTATTGGTCCCAGGTTCGAGTCCTGGCGGGCCCACCAAATTAAATAAAATCAATATTTATAAGTTATAGTTTTTCTAAATTTAACTGAAAAATGTAGTATTATTATAAATAATATGAAGCTTAAAATTAAAATTAAACCAAAAATGTCATACTATGTTTCAATCTTAGTCTCTACTATTGTTCTTTTTTATTTTGCCTATAAAGGAGTTGTCGCATACTTAATTCATCGAGAATTGTATGGTGGAGGATTGGACACATTAGTGTTGTTGCGTGCATCTATTTCAGGAATAATGCTTCTTTTAATACTTTTATTTTTTCAGTTTACAAAAATACCAGACTTAAAAAGTCATCGTACTATTTTAAGGGGAATCTTTATTGGATGGACAAGTGTATTTGTAATACTGGTAATTGTTAATTTGAGTTCATTTTACTTTGTACTGTTAACATGTTTAGTGTCACTTTTTTCATTAATAACTTTATTCAGTCTAGAAGATCAAATCAAAGAAGAAAAAAATACTTTAACTGAAAAAGAAATTTATTTACTTCAACAACTTGCAAAAAAAAAATAATTCATCTCTAGAAAGTTTTTTAATTTTAATTATTTTAATAATATGTCAAAATACAAGCTTTTCAAAAGATATGATTTTAGATCAATTAAAAAATCCAAATTTAACGATACAATCTCAAGAATGGAATTTTGTTACTGATCAAGTAATGGGAGGAGTGTCTGTAGGCAATTTTAGTGTTGATGAAATAGAGGGCTTTAGGTGTTATAGGATGACAGGAGAAGTATCTACAAAAAATAAAGGAGGATTTATACAAATAAGAGCTAGATTAAATCCTGAAATTTATAGCAAAGATTACAAAGGAATATACATAAAAGTTTATGGTAACAACAATAATTACAATCTTCATTTAAGAACTGGATTAACTCTTGCTCCTTGGCAATATTATGGCTTCACTTTTTTTTCCAGAAAAAATTGGACTGAAATAAGAGCTCCATTTAATGAATTTCAAAAATCAAACTACTATCAACCAAAAAGTATTATTGGACAAAATATTAAATCTGTCGGTTTAGTTGCTGGATTTAATGATTTTAAAGCTGATATCTGTTTAGGAGAAATTGGTTTTTATTAAATTATTTAATTAAAAATTCTTCTAGTGTTTTAAATAATGCATTTATATCACCATCATTATTTTGAATTATTGAGTTAAACTCTTCCTTTTGTGTTCTAGCTAAACTTAATCCTTCTACAATTAAATCTCTTATTAAAGGCCTATCTGGATTTTTAGTATATATTCTCCAGTCAATCTTAACCTGAGGCCTTTTAGATGTAGCTTCTAAAATACTATTTACTATTGTATATTTATCATTAATTTTCTTTTGGGATACAACATCAATTTTTGGATTAGTATAATCAACCAATCTACTTGAAAAGCTTTTTAAAAAATAACTTCTAAATAATTTTTGATATTTAGATTTTTGATCTTCATTAATAGATTTTCTATATTTTCCTAAAGTGTACATACCAATACCATTTATGTCTACACTTCTCTCTGCAATAGAATTTAGTTTGATTATTTTTGATTCAATGGGATCATCACTTGATAAAACTAATGCAGCTTCGTCAACTATTTCATTTATCAATGCACTTGGATCTTTTGCCAAAGAAAGATTTTTGTAATTTATTAAATATAATATTATTATTAAATATTTTAATAATTTCATTTAAGTAATTGACTATTGACTGTCTAATTCTTCCCAGTCATCATCACTAAGTGTCTCTGTTGTTTTATCTATATTTTTTATTTTTCTGTATCTATCTTGTAAATATAGACTTCTTACTGACGCGTAGAGGTCAACAGAGTTATTTTCAAGGCTGTTAAATGACTCTAAGTTTTTTGCTCTGAAATCTATTCCATCTAGTAATCTTGATGCATAATAATCCACCTCTGAAAAATATTGCGTGTCATTGACTACTGTAACATTATACCATGCATCTCCACCAATTAAATTTACAACTGATCCAAGTGAGTCCCTTACTGTTGTTGGTCCTAATACAGGTAAAACAAAGTAACAACCAGGGCCAGCACCCCAAACACCTAATGTTTGTCCATAATCTTCCTTATCCCTTTTTTTTAATCCATAATAAGAAGCGACATCAAAAATTCCAGCTATACCTAATGTTGAGTTAATTACAAATCTTGCTGAATTTACTCCAGCATCTTTAAATTGACCTTGGAGCACATTATTTGGAATAGTTACAACATTTCCAAGATTACTCAGAGCATTACTTGTTCCTGACCTTATTGGTTGAGGGAACAATCTGTATCCTTTAGCAAGTGGCTTAAAAATTACTTTGTCTAAAACTTGGTTAAATGCAAATACACCTCTGTTAATTTTCTCAAAACAATCGTTAACTTCGATATATCCATTGTTCCCATTTTCTTTTATTTTTAGATTTCCATCATCACCTGCAGTTGCCATGTTGCTCATTAATGAAAAAACAATAATAGTAAGAATTGGAAGGAGTTTATTCATAAAATACTTATATTATAATTAATATTAATATAAAGCTAAATTGTTTTAATTTATGCTAAAAAATGTTGAAAAAATGTCAATAAATTACTCTCCAAATTTCAACTTAGAA
>CACMND010000016.1 GCA_902614975.1 uncultured Pelagibacteraceae bacterium | reverse complement strand
ATTCATAATAATATTATTTTAAGATCTAAAATCATCTCATTTATTAGATCTGAAATGCAAAAATATGGTTTTCTGGAATATCAAACACCTATATTAACTTCATCTAGCCCAGAAGGTGCAAGAGACTTTTTGGTACCAAGTAGATTAAACCCTGGCAAATTTTACGCTTTACCTCAAGCGCCACAGCAATTTAAACAATTAATCATGGTATCTGGTTTTGATAAATATTTTCAAATTGCGCCATGTTTTAGAGACGAGGACGCAAGAGCGGACAGAAGTCCAGGAGAATTTTATCAACTTGACTTAGAAATGTCTTTTGTAGAACAAGAGGATGTATTCAAAATAGTTGAAGAGTTGTTTGTAAATTTATTCAAAAAATTTTCTTCTAAAAAGTTACTTCATGAAAAATTTCCAAGAATTCCTTTTGATGAAGCTATGCTTAAATATGGTTCTGACAAACCAGATTTGAGAAATCCTTTGGAAATAGCAGAGATTACTGAAATTTTTAAAAGAGATGATGTTAACTTTGAAATATTTAAAAAATTAGTAATCAAAGGATCAATAGTTAGAGGAATTGTTACAAAAAATACATCTGAAAAACCAAGAAGTTTTTTTGATGGAATTGATAAATGGGCAAAAGAAGAAGGATCATCGGGTCTTGCATATTTTTCTATTGAAAATTCAGACAAACTGAGTGCCAAAGGACCTGTAGGAAAATTTTTTTCTGAGGAATGCATTAAAGAAATAATGAAATTAATGAATGCTGAAGTAGGTGATACAATTTTTATGTCTTGTGGAAAAAAATCTGAAGTCGAGAAGTTATTAAGCAATGCAAGAAATAAAATTGCAAATGAACTTAAATTAATTGATGAAAACATCTTTTCATTTTGCTGGGTAGTCGATTACCCAATGTTCGAAGTCGATGAAAATACCAAAAAAATTGAATTTAGCCATAATCCTTTTTCAATGCCGCAAGGAAATATTGATAATTTAGATCTATCAGATCCACTAAAACTAAAAGCATTTCAATATGACATTGTCTGTAATGGTATTGAATTGTCCTCTGGGGCTATAAGAAACCATAAGCCAGATTTGATGTACAAATTATTTGAAATTGCTGGATATTCTAAAGAAACAGTTAATGAAAAATTTAGTGGGATGATTAATGCATTAAGTTATGGAGCACCCCCCCATGGTGGTATTGCACCTGGAATAGATCGAATAGTTATGTTACTTGCAGAAGAAAAAAATATAAGGGAAGTAACAATGTTTCCAATGAATCAAAATGCACAGGATTTAATGATGAATGCACCATCTGATGTAGATGAAAATCAACTTAAAGAGCTGAATATTTCAAGAAGAAAGAAATAATTATTTTTTTCCTTTTAGGTTTATCCTTATATCTGATAGATCCACAAGTTTCTTCTTGTAGTCGTTTCTTACAAAGCCTTTACTTGTAATATTTTTTACCAGTTTAATTAGTTGATTTTGGTCTTCGCTTTCTTGACTTTCGTTTACATCAGAGTTGCCTGTTATAGACGGAGTATGAGCTAAATCTTCTCTATTTAAATAGGATATTGCTAGCTCTCTAAAAATATAATCTAATATTGAACTTGCGCTCATTATCCGATCGTTTCCATAAACTTTACCTGAAGGTTCAAACTTTGTATCTAAATATGCATTAACAAATTCATCTAGAGGAACTCCATATTGAAGACCCAATGAAATAGCTATAGCAAAATTATTCATCAAAGCTTTAACTAATTCGCCTTCTTTGCTTGTATCAATAAAAATTTCTCCTATTTTACCATCTTCATATTCTCCAGTGTGTAAATATACTTTATGATCTCCTATAGAAGCTTTTTGGATATATCCTTTTCTTCTATCAGGCATACTAAATCTTTTACCAATTGTATCAGTGATATTTTTTTTAAAATTTTCATCAATTGGCTTAGTTTGTTTGGTATTCTTGATGTCATGACTTTTGATCGGTTGTGAAACTATTTCTACTTTACTGTTTTTTGCATTTTGAAGATTCTTTGTTTTTCTATTATCTAGCTTAACATCAATAACCTCAAATTTTCCGTCTTCTTTATTCTCCAGATTTTTAAGATTTTCTTCATTAATGTCATCTAAATAATGAGATACTTTAAAACTGCAAGTGTAATATGTTTCAACTAAGTATTTTGCCATTGTAATCCTATTTGTAAATTGAATCTTGGTAATAAATATGTATATACATTTTTTAAATATAGTCTAATTGTAAATTTACAATTTAAAATTGAAAATAATTTAAAAATGATCAAAGAAATATTTACGTGGTGGAACAATCAAACATTTAGCACAAGACTAAATACAATTTTATTTGGAAAATTAGTTGGTGAAGATAGCACTGGTAACAAATATTATGAGAGCAAATCAGGAAAAAGATGGGTTATTTACAATGGAGAAGTTGAAGCTTCAAAAATACCTAGTGAATGGTATTCTTGGATACATCGCACAGAAAATAAAATTGAAAATAGTCATGAATTAGACAAATATAGTTGGCAAAAGGAGCACATGCCAAATCAAACAGGGACTGAAAATTCTTATCACCCAAATAAAAATAAAAGCAAAAATGCTTCAAACAAAAAATACACTTCTTGGAAAAGCTAAAGTTTTTATACTTATCTTATTTACTTATTATTTGTTAGCGAATAATTCTCTAAGTGAAAACTTTTTAAAAAACGAAAATTATGCAGTATTGGTTATATTGGATAAAGTAAATTCTCAAAGTGACATTGTTGAGATCGAAGTTGGCAATGAATATAAATTTAAAAATTTATCAATAAATATTTTAAAATGTAACAACTCAAAGTTTGATGATGACCCAGAAGTAACTGCATACATGCAAGTAAGAGATACAGTCAATAAAGACGAAAATAAAGTTTTTATATTCAACGACTGGACATTTGCCTCATCTCCATCAATCAGACCTTTTGATCATCCTGTCTATGATATTTGGCTAAAAAAATGTTACTCTTAAAGTAATTTCTCTTTATCTAGCCAACTTACATTAAAGTCAGAATTCAAAAATTTTTCATGATTTAATAGAATTTTGTGTAAGTCTATAGTTGTTTTAATGCCCTCAATAACAAATTCATCAAGAGATCTACGCATTCTTTGAATTGCTTCAGTTCTGTTTCTCCCGTGACATATTACTTTACAAATCATGCTATCATAATATGGAGTTACTTTATAACCTTGAAATATTGCTCCATCTACTCTTGTTCTAAAACCAGATGGCTGATGACACATAGTAATTTCTCCTGGTGAAGGCTGAAAATTTTTACTCACATCTTCAGCATTTATCCTACACTCAATTGCGTGACCCCTTGGTTTAATATCTTCTTGTTTTAAAGCAGTGTTGCCATCATAAGCAATCCATATCTGTTCTTTGATTAAGTCTATTCCTGTCACAACTTCAGTTACTGGATGTTCAACTTGTATTCTTGTGTTCATTTCAAGAAAATAAAATTTTCCATCTTCAAAAATAAATTCTACTGTACCAGCACCTTCATATCCAATTTGGCTTACCATTTTTACAGTTCTATCAAATAAGTCTTTTCTTATTTCATCACTAAGTAATGGACTAGGTGTTTCTTCAATTAGTTTTTGATGTCTTCTTTGAATAGAGCAATCTCTCTCGTGTAAATGTACAGTTCTGTTTTTTCCAGATAATACTTGAACTTCAATATGTCTAGGATTTTGAAAAAATTTTTCAATGTATACTTCATCATTACCAAAAAATTTTTTAGCTTCAGTTTTTGCAGTTAAAAATAGATTTTCAAATTCATCTTCTTTTGTAACGACCTTCATGCCTTTTCCACCACCACCACCAGCGGCTTTTATTAATACCGGATATCCAATTTGATTACATATTTTTTTTGCTTCTGTAAAATCAGTCACACCTCCCATAGATCCCTCAATCACTGGAAGACCGTATTTTTTTGCAATTTTTTTTGCTTCAATTTTATCACCCATCATTTTAATCAGTGATGATGAAGGTCCTATAAATTTAATTTTGTTCTCTTCAAGAATTTTTGCAAATTCAAAATTTTCAGATAGAAAACCATATCCAGGATGAACAGCTTCAGAATTTGTTAATTCTATTGCTGACATTATTGCTGGAATGTTCAAATAGCTGTTTGCTGCCTGGTGTGGACCTACACATATACTTTCATCTGCTAAACGTACATGCATACTATTTCTATCAACGTCAGAATGAATAGCTACTGTTTGTATGCCCCACTCTTTACACGCTCTTATAATTCTAACAGCTATCTCACCTCTGTTCGCTACAAGAATTTTTTTGAACATTATTACTCAATTATTGCTATGGTATGTCCGTATTCAACAGGCTGACCGTCTTCAACACAAATTTTCTTAACAGTGCCAGCTATTGGAGATGGAACATGATTCATTGTTTTCATGGCTTCAACAATCATTATTGTATCACCTTTATTTATTTTTTTTCCAATCTCTACAAACTTTTTTCCACCTGGTTCTGGCGCCAAATAAGCTGTTCCTATAATTGGAGATGGAACTTCTGTACCTCCAATATTATCTATTTTAATATTTTCTGATTTTATTTCAGATTTTACTTCTTTAACTGTTGCTATATTTGTATTGGTCGATTTTGATACTTTAACTTTAATATCTTTTTCAGTGTATTCTATTTCAGTGAGATTAAATTCATTTAAATATTCAGTGAGCTCTTTAATTATATTTTTATTTATTTTCATTTAGCATCTCATGCATAGAATTTATGGCCAAAATATATCCATTTGTACCTAATCCACATATAATTCCAGTTACTACTCCACTTAACAAAGATTTATGACGAAATTCCTCTCTTTTATAAATATTTGATATATGAAGCTCAATTATTTTTCCTTTAAACACATCCAGTGCATCCCTTATAGCAACTGACGTGTGACTATATCCGCCAGCATTAATTATAATTCCATCGAAATCATCTCTAGCACTTTGTATAATATTAACAATTTCTCCCTCAACATTTGACTGCTTCATCTCAAGCGCTAAATTTAATTCTGTTGTTTTTTTTTTGCAAATTTCTTCTAGGTATTTATAATCTTTGCTACCATATTGTGATTGTTCTCTTTCTCCTATTAGATTAAGATTGGGTCCATTAATGATTAATAATTTATTCACAAATTCCTTATAATCGATGAATATTAAAAATAAAATAAAAATAACTGTAAATGGCAAACAAATGCAAGTTATTCCTAAATATTCAGTCAAGAGTTTGATACTTAAATTAAAAATGCCCTTAAACAAAATAGCTATAGAATTAAATAAAAAAATAATAGATAAAAAAAGTATTTCAAAAATTCAATTAAAAAAAGGTGATAAGATAGAAATAGTTCATTTTATTGGTGGAGGATAATGATTGATAAAAAATTTAAGATAGCAAATAAAATTTTTAAATCACGTTTAATAGTTGGAACTGGAAAATATAAAAGCTTTAAAGAGTGCGCAAATGCAATAAAAATTTCTGGTGCAGATATAGTGACAGTTGCAGTACGGAGAGTAAATATATCTAATAAAAATAAGGCCAGATTAATGGATTATATAGATCCAAAAAAAATAACATATTTGCCAAATACAGCTGGGTGTTTCAATGCAGAGGATGCAATTAGGACATTAAGATTAGCAAGAGAAATAGGAGGATGGAAATTAGTAAAATTAGAAGTATTAGGCGATAAAAAAAATCTTTTTCCAGAAATGATTGAAACTTTAAGATCTACCGAATTGTTAACAAAAGAGGGTTTTAAAGTCATGGTTTATTGTAATGATGATCCATTAATGGCAAAAAGATTAGAAAATGCAGGAGCTGTTGCCATTATGCCTTTAGCCGCCCCCATCGGATCAGGTTTAGGAATACAAAATAAAATAAATATAAAGATAATAAGAAAACAAACAAACTTACCTTTAATTATTGATGCAGGGATAGGACAAGCATCAGATGCAAGTATTGCAATGGAGTTGGGGTGTGATGGTGTATTGATCAATACAGCTATAGCTAAAGCAAGAAATCCTATTCAAATGGCAGAGGCAATGAGGTTAGCAGTAATATCAGGTAGAAAATCTTTTTTGTCAGGAAGAATTACTCCAAATTTATTTGGTACTGCATCAACTTCTAATAAAGGAATCATTTAATTTTTTTCTTATAAAATTTTTTTCTAAAGTTTCTTTTTTTGAAATTTTTTCTAATTTTACCTTTGACAACAACATCATCTTTTTTACTTTCAACTTTGATTGCATTCAATTTTTCAACTTTCTCAATTTTATCTAATACTTTTTTTGTTTTAGATTTAAATTCGATTATATAGTCTTCTAAATTAAGGTCATTATTTGTATTCAAATCAATTTTTGCTTTATGTTTCTTCTCAAAGTAATTCACAACATCTTGATAATTATCAGTTATATATTTCTGTATTTTATCGTTTATTGTTAATTCAATTAATTTAGCACCATGCTCTAATGACTTAATTTCAATTAACTTCAGTATCTTTAAAACAAATGTTTCATCGGTTAATTTCATATGCCATTTAACATTACTTTCTCTTAGCCTTTGTCTTGACATCTCAAGTAACCCGAAATTACTTATCCTACCTATTTGAATCCTTGCTCTATCATTTCTACATTTTTCCTTTAATTTTCTTTCAACCTGTCGTCTGTTGTTAAAATTTAACATGTCTATAAAATCGATAATTATTAAACCAGATAAATCTCTAATTTTTATTTGCCTCGCTATCTCTTCAGCAGCTTCAATATTTGTATCAAAAGCAGTGCTTTCAACATTTTTTTGCTTTATAGATTTTCCTGAATTAACATCTATAGAAACTAATGCTTCTGTTGGATTAATTACCAAATATCCACCTGATGTTAATTTTACTTCTGTCTCAAAAATTTCAAATAATTTTTTTTCAATATTCTCTTTATAAAAAAGTGGTACTTTATCTCTGTATTTTTTTACTTTTTTTATTTGATTTGGCATCATTAGTTTCAAGTAATTTTTTGTTTTCTGATATCCTTCATTGCCCTCAACATAAATATTCTGGGTATCATCATCGTACATATCCCTAATACATCTTTTTATTATGTCGCTTTCTTGATGTATAAGAGATGGTGCAATAGAATTTAAAGCATTTTCTTTGATTTGGTCCCAAACTTTAATTAAATTATTCAAATCGTTTTCTATTTCATTCTTTGTTTTATTCGATCCAGCTGTTCTAACAATTATTCCCATTTCCTTAGGAATTGTAATATCATTTAAAATATTTCTAATTTTTTTTCTTTCACCAGGATTAAATATTTTTCTAGAAATCCCGCCACCTTTTGCAGTATTTGGCATTAATACAATGTATTTTCCTGCAACAGATATAAATGTGCTTAAAGCTGCTCCTTTTAACCCTCTTTCATCTTTTAAAACTTGAACAAGTATAACTTGATTTGGTTTTATAACTTCTTGTATTTTATATCTTTTTGATGGAAACTTTTTTTGGGTATTCAATTTTTCTTTTTCATCATCTTTCTTTTCGACAGGATCATCAATCTTTATTTCCTCTTCACCCTCAAGAATTTTATTTTCTATATTTTCAATCTCTTTAGACAGTTCTTCTCGAACTCTTTCCTCTTCCTTTTTTATTTTTTCTAAGTCACTTAATGGTAGTTGGTAATAATCTGATTGAATGTCATTAAATGATAAAAATCCGTGCCTTTCTCTTCCAAAATCCACAAATGCTGCTTGAAGAGATGGTTCAATCCTGCTTACTTTCCCAAGATATATATTATTTTTAATAAGAGTATTATTTATACTTTCATATTCATAGTCTTCGATATGATTATGATTTTTAAGTACGACTCTTGTTTCATTTGGATGCGATGCATCAATGTATAAATTTTTTGACATATTTTTAATGATTTTTTCATAAGTTAATTTTACAAATTCTGTGCCATAACAATAACAAATTCTTAAGATATTTAAACTAAAATGCAAAAAATTTTGAAAAGATTTTTTATAATAATATTACTAACGTCAGTTATATTCTTGGTTGTAATTGTATCTATTCTGTGGACATATTCTAATAAATTACCTGATTATAAATATCTTAAAAGTTATAAACCTCCTGTGTCTAGTAAACTTTACTCAGGAAACGGTGTATTAGTTAGTGATTTTTCGACTGAAAAAAGAATATTTATTCCCTACAATGCAATATCAGAGACAGTAATAAATGCTTTTTTATCAGCGGAAGATAAAAATTTTTTTGAACATCCTGGTGTTGATGCAAAAGGAGTAATTAGAGCAATAAAAAATAATATTTTTAATTTAATATATTCAAAAAGACTAGAGGGCGCATCAACCATCACACAACAAGTAGCTAAAAATTTTCTTTTAACAAATGAAATCAGTATGGATAGGAAAATAAAAGAGGCTATATTAGCTTTTAGAATAGAACGTGCACTTTCAAAAAAAAGAATTTTAGAATTATATTTAAATCAAATTTATCTTGGAGAAGGTAGCTATGGAGTCGCTTCTGCAAGCTTGAGGTATTTTAATAAACCTATAAGCGAACTACATTATGGGGAGGCAGCATTGCTAGCAGCTTTACCTAAAGCTCCCAGCAAATATAACCCATACAAAAATATTAAATTAGCAAAATTTAGAAGAAATTTAGTTTTAAATAATTTATTTGAAAACGGATTTATTAATAAAAATCAATATTCAAAATTAATTGATACTGAAATAATTTTACAAAAAAGAAAAAGAATTTATCTTGAGGATTCAAGGTATTATGTAGAAGATGTCAGAAAAGAAGTTATTGATAGATATGGTTTTGATAAAGTTTACAAACAAGGCTTTAATATCAAAACTCCTCTAAATTTAGAACTACAAAAAATAGCAACTAATTCATTAAGAAAAGGTCTTCAAGAATTTGATAAAAGAAAAGGATGGAGAGGCCCATTATCAAATATAAATAAACATGATGAATGGAAGAAAGATCTCACAAATTATAATTTAGAAAAATCTCTTGGATGGGAGCTTGCTGCTGTAAAGAGAATTGATAAATTTGAAACTATTATTGAAACTCAGAATGGGAATAAAGGAGTAATTAATTTTAATGAAATTGACTGGACACGTAAAGAATTTAAAAAATTATTTAAAAGTGGTGACATAATTTATGTAAAAAAAGTATCAGATGGAAATTATAGTTTAAAACAACTTCCAAAAGCGAATGGAGGAATAGTAGTAATGGACCCCTACAGTGGAAGAGTTTTAGCATTATCTGGGGGTTTTAGTTTTAAAAAAAGCGAATTTAATAGATCATCACAAGCAAAGCGCCAGCCTGGTTCTGCATTTAAACCTTTTATATATGCTTTAGCATTAGAAAATAATTTTTCTCCTACAACGCTTGTACTAGATGCGCCTATAGTATTGGATCAAGGAAATGATTTAAAAATGTGGAAGCCTGAAAACTACGGTAAAAAATTTTACGGCCCTTCTACACTGAGAACTGGTATTGAAAAATCAAGAAATTTAATGACTGTAAGAATAGCCCAAGAGCTAGGAATTGATAAAATTATAAATTTTTCAAAAAAATTAAATATTTATGACAACCCAGATGAACTTATGTCTGTCTCTTTGGGTTCAGCCGAAACTACGCTATTAAAAATAACAACTGCTTATTGTTCATTTTTAAACGGTGGGAAATTAGTTAATCCAATTCTAATTGATAGAATACAAGACAGTGAGGGAAAAACTATTTTTAATAATGAGAAAAGATATTGTGAAAACTGTGATCAAATTTCTTATGAAGGTTCAAAAATTCCCATTATTAAAGATAAATATGAGCAGATTTTTTCACCTCAAACTGCTTATCAAATGACTTCAATGTTAAATGGTGTAATAAAAAGAGGAACTGGAAAAGGATTAAAAGATTTAAAAGTTGAGCTAGCTGGTAAGACTGGGACAACTAATAAAAACACCGATACTTGGTTCATAGGATTTACTTCAAACTTAGTTATTGGTGTTTATATAGGTTATGATAATCCTAAAAGCTTAGGTAAATTTGAAACTGGAGCAAAAACAGCAATGCCAGTTTTCAAAGAATTCATAAAACAAACTGCTAATAATAACAATGCAAGACCATTTAAAGTTGCAGATAATATAAAAATGATGGTGGTAGATGCAAAAACTGGAAAAAAAGCAAATACTAAAACAAAACAAGCAATAATTGAGTCATTCAAAATAAATAGCAACAAATCAGATAGATTATCTGATAATATAGATAGTAGATTAAATTCAACAAATATATTAAAATTTTATTAATGGATCAGGAAATTTTATACATTAAATCAGATATTGAGAAAATAAGTCAAAGAATAAAGGAGTTTCTTTGAAAAGAGTAATTATTTAAAAAAACTTAATAATTTATCACAATTGATAGAAAAATCAGATTTTTGGAAAGATAAAAAAAATGCTGAAAAAATTCTTAGAGAAAGAACTTATCTCCAGAAATTACTACATAGCTTTGAAGCTATATCAAAAGAAAGTAAAGACATATTTGATATTTATGATTTAGCTTTAGAAGAAAATAATATTGAGATTATTAAAGAAGCAACAAAAAATATAAATTCATTGTTTTATAAAGTTAAACAAATTGAAATAAGATGTTTTCTATCAAATGAAAACGACACATTAGATAGTTATTTAGAATTTCATGCAGGTGCTGGTGGAACAGAAAGTCAGGATTGGGCAGATATGTTAAGAAGAATGTATATGAAGTGGGCAAACAAAAAAAATTGCAAAATTGAGATAATAAGTGAACATAAAGGGGACGAGGCAGGCATAAAATCATCAATCATAAAAATTAGTGGAGATTACATTAATGGATTGTTAAAAAACGAATCAGGCATTCATAGACTTGTTAGAATCTCTCCATTTGATTCTGGATCTAGAAGACATACAAGTTTTGCAAGTGTATGGGTTTATCCCGTTATATCTGATGACATAGATATTGAAATACTAGAAAAAGATTTAAGAATAGATACTTATAGATCTAGTGGTGCTGGAGGCCAACATGTTAATACAACAGATAGCGCAGTACGAATAACTCATTTACCAACAAAAATTGTGGTTCAATGCCAAAATGAGAGATCACAACATAAAAATAAAGAAACTTGTATGAAAATGTTAAGAGCAAGACTTTATAATTTTGAATTAAAGAAAAAAGAAAAAAAAAATGAAAACCTAGAAAATTCGAAGTCAGAAATCGGGTGGGGACACCAAATTAGATCTTATGTCTTACACCCTTACAAAATGGTTAAGGATAATAGAACAAATTTTGAGAGTTCTAATCCCGAAAAAATATTAGAAGGAGACTTAGATAATTTTTTAGAGAGTTCATTATATAAACTAAATGCGTAAAATATTTATTACTTCTATAATACTATTATCTACAATTAGTGTGGGAATTATAATTTTTCTAGTTTCAGTTGGAATTAAAACAAACAAATTTAATTATTTAATAAATGAAAAAGTAAATGAGATTAATTCTAAAATTAAATTAAATTTGAATGATGTAAACTTTAAATTGAATACATCAAATTTTACATTTGAAGTAGTAACTATAGATCCAGTAATATCATTTAATGAGAAAAAAATTGATTTAGAGACTATAAATTTTGATTTAAATATTTTTGATTATATAAAAAACCGAAATCCAATTTCTCAAATTTCAATAGTAACGAAAGAGAATGACATTGATGAATTAATCAATTTTATTAATGAATATGAGTTTAATATAGCTAGAAATATAATTTTAAAACAAATAAAAAGAGGAAAAATCAAAATTTCTTCAGACATAACTTTTGATCAGAACAATCCAAATCAAATAAAATACAGTATTAACGGATCTGTAAATGATGCAGAAATTCATTTATTTAGTAAATTTAAAGCTAATAATATAAAATTTAATTTTCAAATAAATGAAAATAAAATTAATTTAAAAAAAGTAGGATTAGTATTTGATAAAATCTTCTTAACTTCCGACGAAATTAATATTAATAAAAAAAGCAATCTATTTGAAATTAATGGAAATATAAAAACTAAAAAAACTAAAATTAATTTAAACAAATATAGTTATATTCTGGCTAAGAAATTTAATATCTTAGGCGAACAACCTATAAGCCTAAGCTCAAATAATAAAATATCATTTAAAATTAATAATAAATTAAAAATTAAAGATTTAAACATAAAATCCAAATTAAATTTTGATAAGTTATTTACAAAATCAAAATATCAAGATTTTATATATCTAACAAATGGAGAGGCTTTAATTAATTATAACAAAAAAGAATTAAAAATTAATTTGGAAAGTAAGTATTTATTCAAAAATGATCGATATAATAATTATAATTCAAAAAATTTGTTTAAATTATTTTTTAAAAAAAAAGAAAACTATAATGCGATAATTAATGTTGATTTAAGTAACACGAAAAATAAAATTAATTCTAAAGAATTTAAAAAATTTATTACAATTAAAAACTTTAGTCTTCCAAACCAAGATATAAGTTTTGCATCAATAAATAAAATTAAACTTGAATTAAATAAAAATTATAAAGTAGAAAATATAGATGTTAAATCTAAAATAAATACAGATAGCATCATAATTAATTACAAATCGCAAAGGATAAATAAATATTTCAGCAATTTTAAAAATCAAGCTAAACTATCACAAAGTGATTTTGAAATAGATTATACAAATAATAACCTTCGTATTGGTTTAAAAAGTAAATATTCAATTAATGATATAAACGAAAACATAAATTTAAGCATTGGAAAAAAAGATAATAATTATTCTTTTGATTT
>CACMND010000015.1 GCA_902614975.1 uncultured Pelagibacteraceae bacterium | reverse complement strand
CCAAGTAAATTCTTTAATTTTAAAATACTCATAATATTTAGGATGTTCTTTGATTAAATAATTAGACATAATTAAAATATCTCTAACGGTTGAATAATTATTATCATCATTAATCCCTGACGAATTTGAAAAATTAGTATTTTCCATCCCAATTTCTTGAGCTTTCTCAGTCATCAGTAAAGCAAACTCGTCCTCAGTTCCTGCAATACCTTCAGCTAAGGCTACGCAAGCATCATTACCTGAAGCAACAATTATACCTAATAATAAATTTTCTACTGAAACTTCATCTCCAACCATTATAAACATTGATGAATAACCAGATGAGGATAGTCTCCAGGCATTTTCAGAAACGATAAATTTTTCATCTAAAGTAATTTCGCCACTTTTCAATAAATCAAAAGCAATGATTGAGGTCATTATTTTTGTCATAGAGGCAGGAAAAATTCTCTCATCAGCATTTTTTTCATATAAAATTTCACCAGATAAATAATCTTGTAAAATTGCAGTTCTTGCATTTACGTTAAATTTTGCATAAGAAATATTAGTTATAACTAAAAATGATAGGACAAAACTTAATAGTGCTTTTATTTTCATAATTTTATTAATTCAATATTTTCAAAATTTATATCAGCAATCTCATTATATACATTTTTAATTGATCCTAAATTATAAAAAGGACCCTTGTAAACCCTATATAAATTTTTAGACATTTTTTTGATATTTATGTCTTTTAAATTGTATTCATCCTCAAGTCTTTTTTTCAATGTAATTGCAGATTCTTCAAAAAATAAATCGGCAAATTTAATTATAAATTCAAATTTTGTATTTTTCACCTTTTCAACTTTTGAATTATTATCTTTTTCAATTGATATATTTTGGATTGAAATGCTGTCCACTGGAGCTTTATTAGCTACTTTTTTTTCCTCATCAAATGTTTTAGCTTTATTTGCAACAAAAGTATTACTAGAATTTATTTTTTCTACACGTACATAGGGTTGATCAGGATCAATATCAAGTTCAGTCGCAATCCTTTCAGAAATTACTGAATTATAAAAAATCGGATATTTCGAATTTTTTCCTACTTTAGCAATTAAATACTTTTCATTTAACAAATTCGTTATTTTTATATCTGTATCTTTTTTAAGTTTATTATTGAAAATAATTAATGATCTTTGATCTATTTTTTTTGAAACTATTCGTTTTTTGAAAATATCATTATTATATATGAGAGCAAATCCATCATTTGAATAATTTTTGAAATCTTTATTCGTGATTACTTTTTTATTAGTAGTTTCACATGATGTTAAAATTATTGCTAAAAAAATTATTATCTTAAGTCTCATTTTCAAAACTATTTTTTAATGTGCATACGGCCAAACTAAATCTTAATGACCTGTTCCACTTTAAGATTAGCTTATAATTATTAAAAATAATATATGCTGGTTTAAGTTTATTTGCATTTTCAACTATTTCAGCATCAGGAGTAACTATAGCTGCTGTCAAATTGTCATATTTGTCCAAAAAAGACGAATTTTTTATATAATTTTTTAAATATTTTACTTTTCTCTCATGTTTAATTTTTTTTGCTGATGTATTTAAATATTTATTTGGAATATTTTCATTTAGATTAATTCTATAAAAACACGGAGTATTATCATTCCATCCAAGATTACTTAAATAGTTAGCCGCAGATGCAAAAGAATCCTCAATATTTTTTAGATCAATTGATCCATCTTTATTATAGTCAATTGCATGATTTTTGATTGTGGATGGCATAAATTGAAAATTACCAAATGCGCCTGCCCAAGATCCAAATAATGTACTCGGATCTATAATTTTTGCATCTACTAATTTTAAAAGGGTGATTAATTCTTTAGTAAAAAATTCACTTCTTCTTTGATCGTAGCTTAATGTTGCAAGTGAAGAAACGATATCCATTTTACCTAAATAGTTTCCAAAGTTAGTTTCAATACCCATAAGTGCCAATAGCAAATTTTTATCTACTTTGTATTCGGAAGATACTTTATTAATAATATTGTTTTCTTTATTTAATATAATTTTTCCTAATTTTACTTTTTTTGATGAGGTTCTTTTTGAAATATATGTCTTTGTGTCTTCATAGAATTCAGGTTGGTATCTATCATACTTTATTACATCGGGTAAGAACTTGGAGTTATCTATTAAATTATTAACTGTTGATTTACTAATACCTTCATTAATTGCTCTTTTTTTAAATTTAACTTTCCAATCATTGAAATCATCAGCAATTAGAGTTGTGGAATTTAATATAATTAATATTGATAAGATAAATAATTTAATTTTTTTCATACAAATCTTTTAGGTATATCGATACAGCAATCCATATCAAAATAAAGCTGATTAATTTATGTATATCTAATTCCTCATTATATAAGTAATAACCCAACAAAAATTGTAAAGTTGGAGTTATATAAAAAACCATACCCGTTGGACCTAAACCACATAATTCAACACCTCTAACATATAAATATAAAGGAATCACGGTCATAGGGCCTGCCAGCATGAATATGAACATTAATTTAACATTCGATATATCAAAATCATTTAAATCATTTTGTACAATTAAATAAAAAGCAAATATAACCGCTGGAAAAATAAATAAACTTTCAACTAATAAACCAATATCTGTGTCTACATCAATTTTTTTTCTTACTAAATTATAAAAACTCCAACTTAAAGCTACTATTAATCCAACCCATGGTATTGATTGGAAACTAGAAATTACTAAATACAAAATTGATATGGTTACGATTAAAAGTGAAATTTTAGTTTTGAAACTTAATTCCTCTTTTAAAAAAAAATAACCTAAAAAAACACTTATTATAGGCATTATAAAATATCCAAAACTGGCATCTATAACTTGATCATTCCCTATTGCATAAATCCAAACAGCCCAATTTGTAAAAATTAATAATCCAGATAAAAAAAGCATCATAATTTTTTTTTTATCTTTAAAAACCGAGCTAAATTTTTTCCACTTTGATAAAATGATTGTTGTTAAAATTAGCATAACAGTTGTCCATGCACTTCGATGTAGGACAACTTCAATGTGGCCAGCAAAAGCAATATATTTAAAATATATAACTCCAATAAAACCCCACCAGAAAGAACCAAATGCCGTTAAAATTATACCTTTATTAAATTGATTTTTGCTTAACATTATATTGATCAATTAAACTATTTTGTTTATGAAATATAGAATTTTAATTATTACAAATTAGGAGAGATGGCTGAGCGGTTGAAAGCACCGGTCTTGAAAACCGGCAAAGGGGCAACTCTTTCCTGGGTTCGAATCCCAGTCTCTCCGCCACTAATATTTATTTTTAAATTCTATAAGTTTTTCTAAGATAACTGTATCTTCAAAATCTTTTGAATTTTTACCTAAACTTAAATTGACTAAAGTTTCATCATCAAAATTAATTAACTTATCTAAAGAAACTAATTCTTTATGATCGAGATTATCAATAATTGAATTAACAAATTGACTGACAAAGATATCCATTTCTTTAGTTCCACGATATTGAGCTCTGTAAAGAATTTTATTAATTAAATTTTGTTTATTTGAATCCATTAATTAAATCTTTATATATATAAATCATGAATGATCACGACTATTTATTGTCAAATATTCAGAATATTAAAGGTATAGGGAAAAAAACAAGCCAATTATTTAAAAGAAAAAATATAAATACAATTTTTGATTTATTGTGGCATCTACCTACGAGTAAAATTGAAAATTCAAAAGTAACAAATATTGGTGATATACAAATAGGTAAGTTACAAACCATTAAATTAACGCCCTTAAAATATAATTTTCCTAGAATAAGAAGATTGCCCAACCGAGTTGTATGTCAAAGTAATGATATAAAAATAGATTGTGTTTTTTTTAATTCATACGAAGGTTATATAAAAAAAATCTTACCATTAAATACTGAAATAATAATAAGTGGAAAAATTAATTTTTTTAGAAATAAATATCAAATTACTAATCCTACACAGGTCAAAGAAAGTAATGAAAATATCTTAGAGACTCAAAATAAATATAGTCTTACAGATGGTCTTACGATTAATAAATACAATAATATTATTAATAAAGTTTTAAAGGAATTACCAGATTTAGATGAATGGCTAAATGATGATATAAAGAAAAAATTTAATAATATTAAGTGGAAAGATGCAATCTTAAAAATTCACAGTCTTGATACAAATGAAATTTTAAAATCTAAGTATTATAAAAGGTTAGTTTTTGACGAATTGTTTGCTCATTTTTTATTATCCTCAAAGATAAGAACAAAAATAAAAAAAATAAAGAAATCACAAAAAATTTTTAAGGATTGTAAGGAAAAATTGATACAGGATTTAAATTTTAAGTTAACAAATGACCAAGAAGCAGCAATAAAAATTATAAACGAAGATCTTAAATCAAAAAGTAGAATGTTTAGACTTTTACAAGGAGATGTTGGATCAGGTAAAACAATAGTATCAATGATAGCTGCGGTAAATTGTATAAATTCTGGATATCAAACAAGCTTTATGGTGCCTACTGAAATTCTAGCTAAGCAACATTTTTCTTTTGCTAAAAAATATCTTCCCAAAAATATTAAAATTGAAATGTTAACTGGTAAGTCAAAATATGCTGATAGAAAGAAAATTTTAGAAAATCTTAAACATGGTAAGATTGATTTTCTGATAGGAACACATGCGTTATTTCAAAAAAAGGTTGAATACAATAAACTCGGTTTAATAATAATTGATGAACAACATAAGTTTGGTGTTCGTCAGCGTAAAGAGTTATCAGAAAAAGGTGGAAATAACTGTGATGTTCTAGTTATGTCTGCAACTCCAATACCAAGAACAATGATGATGACGGTTTATGGTGATATGGATTTAACCTTAATTAAAGAAAAACCAAAAAATAGAAAAAAAATAGTCACTTACAGTAAGTTAGAAGATAAAATTTCTGAAATAATTAGATTTGTTAAAAAAGAAATTTCTAATAAAAATCAAATTTTCTGGGTTTGTCCTTTGATAGAAGAGTCGAAAAAAGTTGAACAACAATCTGTTTTAAATAAATTTAAGTATTTAGAAAAATATTTTAAGAATAGAATTGGATTAATTCATGGCTCTCTTGACAAAGACGAAAAGAATAAAATTTTAAATAATTTCTTAGATAGAAAGTTGGATATATTGGTTTCTACAACTGTCATTGAAGTTGGAATTGATTTTCCTAATGCTAACGTAATTGTTATTGAAAATGCTGATAAGTATGGTTTATCTCAATTACATCAATTACGAGGTCGTGTCGGACGTGGTAGTAAAGAGTCTTATTGTATATTGATGTTTAAATCCTCCCTAAGTGAAAATGCAAAAAAAAGAATTAATATTCTCAAAAGTTCAGACGATGGTTTTATAATTTCTGAGGAAGATATGAAATTAAGAGGATATGGAGATTTGTTAGGATTTAAGCAAAGTGGAATTAAAAATTTTAGATTAGCTGATCCTATATTAAATGAAGATTTATTCCTACTAGCTGAGGCAGAAGTAAAAAAATTGGAAATGAAAGGAGATAATTTCAGTAAATATAATAAATTATTAAAATTATACGACCGAGCCTCAATAATTAACGAAATTTCTTAAATTTTTTTTGGGTCTGAAGTACCAGCAGAAACAATAAACTTAGATGCTTCTTCAAAAGTCATATCTAAATATATAACTTCGTCTTTTGGGAACATTAATAAAAATCCACTTGTAGGATTTGGTGTTGTTGGAACAAATACATTAATAAGATTAGTATTTGTTTTTTTTGATATTTCACCATCGTTTTCTCTAGTCGCAAACCCCACTGCCCAACTACCTTTTCTAGGATACTCAACTAAGACTACGCTTTTTTTTGATCCTTTTTTTGGTGCTAATGTTTCAGTCATTTGGCCAATTGCTGAATATATTGTTCTAAGAATTGGTATTCTTTTTAATATATCATTAAATATTTTAAGTATTTTCTTTCCGATAAATGAAAGAGACAAACTTCCAATTATTGTAATAAAAATTATAGCTAACAATATTTCCAAACCTGGTATTGCAAAAGGTAAATAGCTATTTGGATTTAATTCATTTGGTATTAATTTTGATGATATAGATATAAAAAATCTAGTTAAATATAATGTGATACCTATTGGTACAAGAACTACTATTCCTGCTATAAAGTAGTTTCTAAGTCTTCCTAGAATTGAAATCCCTCTTCTTTTTAATTTTGCCATAAATTAACTGTAACTTGCATATAAAACAAATACGACTGCTAGAACAAATAGTACTATTAAAATTTTGTTATTAAGTATCATATAAATTATTATAAAAAAGGTGTAATATATTAAGTAAAAAAAGTGAATAGAAGAAATTTCATACATTTATTTGGTTGTAGTTGCTTATCTTTTGGCCTCTCTGCATGTGGTAGTGCACCGATAACGGATCGAAAACAACTAAAATTAATTCCCGAATCTAACCTTAACGCAAAAGCTGCACAATTATACGAAAAGGTTAAAGAGAAAGAAACTTTAAGTGATGATACTAAAACCTTAAGTCAAATAAAAGAAATTGGATCTAAAATTGAATATTCAATATCAGAATACTTTGACCGTAATAATATACCTGACCCAACCGTAAATTTTGATTGGGAATATATACTTATTGATAAAAAGAAAGTTAAAAATGCTTGGTGTATGCCTGGAGGTAAAATTGCTGTTTATACTGGTCTGTTAGACATAACAAAGAATGAAGATGGATTGGCAGCTGTAATGGGTCATGAAATTGCGCATGCTGTTGCAAAACATTCAGTAGAAAGAGCAAGTAGAGGTGTTTTATTAAATACAGGTACAGCAATTTTAGATATAGCCACTAAAGGTAAAGTATCTCAGATAAATAGAACCACTGGGATGAATGCTGTCGGTTTATTATCACAAATAGGAATTATGAATCCTTTCAATAGAAAACAAGAAAGTGAAGCTGATTATCTTGGTTTGATATTTGCATCACTATCTGGTTATGACATAAGGGAAACAATCAAAGTTTGGGAAAGAATGAAAGAAGCTAAAAAAGGGAAAGAACCACCAGAATTTATGTCTACTCACCCATCTTCAACAAATAGAATTAATAATATTACAAATTGGATAAACGAAATTATTATTAAATATCCGCCTATTGCTTAAGTGGTGAGCCCTGATGGACTCGAACCATCGACCCATTCCTTAAAAGGGAATTGCTCTACCAACTGAGCTAAGGGCCCCCAAAAAACGTTTTTATATTGATTTTTTTTTATTAATCAATGTTAAAAATTTACAATTTATTGATGTACTTATCGTGAAATTCATCAAAAGTACCATGTTTTATATTGTCTCTAATGTTTCTCATTAAATCTTGATAAAAGTTGATGTTATTAAGGGTCAGAATCATTGAGGCCAACATTTCATTAGTGTTAAATAAATGATTTAAATAATTCTTAGAATATTTATTTAAATTGAACTTTGTGACATTTTTGTCCAGAGGAGTATTATCATTTTTATATTTTGAATTTCTAATTTGAATTTGTCCATCCCATGTAAAAGCTAAACCAGTTCTCCCTGATCTCGTTGGCATTACACAGTCAAACATATCAACACCCCTCTTAACTGCTCCGAGTATATCAGATGGAGTACCAACACCCATTAAATATCTTGGTTTATCTTTAGGCATATGATCTTTTATTCCATCAAGAACATCAAACATTTCATCTTGTGTTTCCCCTACTGCCAATCCTCCTAGAGCATATCCATTAAATCCTATATCGATAAGATTGTTTAAAGATTTGATTCTTAGATCATTAAATAATCCACCTTGTACAATACCAAATAAACCTTTGTGGTCATTTATTCCAAATGCATCTTTTGATCTTTTTGCCCACTCTGATGATAATTCCATTGATTTTTTAATTTTATCATAATCTTTAGTATTTTTAGGGCATTCATCCATAACCATTACTATGTCTGAGTTCAAACCTTTTTGAATTCTTATGCTTTCTTCAGGGCTTAAAATAAAAGTTTTACCATCTATATGCGATTGAAAAATTGCACCTTTATCTCTATCGATTTTATTTAATTTTGACAGAGACATAACTTGAAAACCACCTGAGTCCGTTAAAATTGGTAAATCACAATTCATGAATTCATGAAGTCCTCCAACACTTTCAATTCTTTCAACACCAGGCCTTATCATTAAATGATATGTATTTGATAAGATGATCTCACTACCTGTTTTTTTTATATCTTCTAAAAAAACACCTTTAATAGTTGCTTGAGTACCAACTGGCATAAATGCAGGAGTGTTTATATTGCCTCTATGGGTCTCTATAATTCCTACTCTTGCATAATTTTGAGTATGATGAACATTAAAATTGAAATCTTTTAATGACATTCATTATTTAATTATTGAGATTTAAAACTAATAATTTTATCTGGATTTGAAACTGCTCCGTTATCGCCATCACCTTTTGTAATCATATCAACAAATTCCATTCCTTCTATTACTTTTCCAAAAACAGTATATTGTCTATCTAGGAAAGGTGCTGGTTTAAAACATATAAAAAATTGACTATTAGCACTATTAGGATCTGATGATCTTGCCATAGAAACAGTCCCTCTATCATGAGGAAGGTCATTAAATTCTTGATTTAAATCTGGTAAATCAGATCCACCAATACCCGCTCTTCTTAAATCGAAATCTTTTGAAGATGAATTTCCAAATTTTACATCACCTGTTTGTGCCATAAACCCATCAATTACTCTATGAAAAACAACATTAT
The DNA here is from genome assembly GCA_902614975.1 of uncultured Pelagibacteraceae bacterium. GTDB lineage: Bacteria > Pseudomonadota > Alphaproteobacteria > Pelagibacterales > Pelagibacteraceae > Pelagibacter. Next base: position 5,442 of record CACMND010000015.1, on the reverse strand, counting down.
CATATTGTCCTGAATCAGCTAATTCTTGGATTCTTTTAACATGATTTGGTGCAACATCAGGATACATTTCAATTTTTACATCACCATCTTTTAATTTTAAAATCATTATATTCTCCTTTGCTATTAAATTTGTTGATAAAAAAATAAAAAAAATAATTAAAATATTTAAAAATTTATTCATAAACCTCTTTCAATGATTTAATTGTACTTTTGGTCGTAAATTTTTTCAAATCACCATTATGTTGAGCGATTTCTTTAACAAACCTAGATGATATTATTTGATTTTCAATATCTGACATTAAAAAAATTGTCTCAACTTGATTATTAAGTTTTCTATTCATTCCAGCAAGTTGGAATTCGTACTCAAAATCAGAAACTGCTCTTAAGCCTCTTAATATTATATTTGATTTATATTTTTTACAAAGGTCTGTTGTCAAAGTATTAAATTTTATAACATCAACCTTATTCTTTTTAAATTTCAGATCTTTATAAAGAGCTCTTTTAACAATTTCTATTCTTTCATCTAATGAAAATAGGAAGTTTTTCTGATTTCCATCTGAAATACCTACAATTACTTTATCTACTATCTTAAGTGATTTTTTAATGACATCTATATGACCAAAAGTAATTGGATCAAAAGTTCCTGGATAGATAGCTATATTTTTCATTAGATGAGATTATCATCTAATTTAATAGCAGAAACTACTTTTTCATCACCAGTCAGTTTAATTATTCTAACACCTTGTGTATTACGACCAGCTATTCTTATTTCTTTAACAGCTGTTCTAATTACCCTACCTTTGTTTGTAGAAATTAATATTTGATCTCCTTCAAAAACAGGAAAGGATGAAGAAACATTCCCGTTTCTTTGTGAATTTACAATACCAATAATTCCCTTTCCTCCTCTATTTGTAACTCTATAATCATAATGAGATGTTCTCTTACCGTAACCATTTTCTGTGATTGATAATATGAATTTTTCTTTAGCTTTAATTTCTGATTTTTGATCTTTACTTTTTGCTTTCTTATTTGAATCATGATCAATAATAGACAGAGAGACTATAGTGTCATTTTCTGCTAAATTGATACCTCTTATACCTTTTGATGATCTACCTTTGAAAACTCTGAGTTTTTTAGACTCAAACCTTATACATTTTCCTAATTTAGTACTTAAAATTATATCCTGATCATCTCTACAAATTTTAACACCAATAATTTTATCATTACCGTCAAGTTTCATTGCAATTTTACCTGAAGCATTAATTGAGGTAAAATCTTCAAGATTATTCTTTCTAATTTTTCCTTCACTTGTTGCAAAAATGATATGCATGTCTTTTGTATCAACATCACTATCTGGAAATGGCATAATTGAACTAATTGATTGATGATTTTTTAGAGGAAGAATATTAAATAAAGACTTACCTTTTGATGCAGCTGATCCTTCCGGAATTTTCCAAGCTTTAACTTTGTATGCTAATCCTTCTGTAGAGAAAAATAGAACAGATGTGTGAGTATTTACTGATAATGTTTGCACTACAGAATCTTCATCTCTTGTCTTAATTCCTGTTTTACCCTTTCCACCTCTTTTCTGTTGTTTAACATTACTTAAGGCACCTCTTTTAATGTATCCTTGTAAAGTAATTGTAATTATTACAGACTCTTTTTGAATAGTTTCTTCAATATTATAGTTTAAAACTGCATCTATAATCTGTGTTCTTCTCGGAGATGAAAATTTCTCTTTAATTTGAGATAACTCATTACTAATTACTTTTAATAGTTCACTTTTAGAATTTATTATTTTTTTATACTTTGTAATTAATTCAGATAATTTTTTTATTTCTTCTTCAATTTCGTTAATTCCAAGAGCTGTTAATTTTTGCAATCTAAGTTCTAATATTGATGTAACCTGAGTTTCAGATAAGTTATATGATCCTTTATAATTTTTACTATCAACTAATTTAATTAATTTTGCAGATTTTGTTATTTTCCATTTTGTTTTAATTAGAGTATTTTTTGCTTCTTCTGGATTTTTAGAAGATCTAATAATTTTTATTACTTTATCAATATTTTCTACACTAACAGATAAACCAAGTAAAACATGAACACGATCTTCAGCTTTTTTTAAATCGTATTTGGTTTTTTTAATAACTACATCTTCTCTAAATTTTAAAAAGTTCTCTAAGAAATCTTTTAATGAACATGTTTTAGGTTTGTTATCAACAATTGCTAATGAATTAAAACCGAATGAAGTTTCAATGGATGTATATTTATAAAGTTGTCTTTTTATTGTCTCGGGTTCAACGCTTCTTCTTAGATCGATAGCAACTCTTATACCTTCTCTATTAGATTCATCTCTGATGTCACTTATACCCTCAATCTTTTTATCTCTAACTAATTCTGCAATTTTTTCATTTAAGTTAGATTTATTCACTTGATAAGGTATTGAAGTAATTACTAATCTATCTTTACCATTTTTAAGATTTTCGACATTTATTTCACCCCTAATTTTAAAAGAACCTCTGCCAGTTTTGTATCCTTCTCGAATAATATCTTTACCGATAATAACTCCACCAGTTGGAAAATCAGGGCCAGGTATATGCTTCATTAACTCTTTAACTTTAATATCTTTATTTTTAATAAGAGCTAAGGTTCCATCAATTATTTCACCAAGATTATGTGGTGGTATACTAGTTGCCATACCAACAGCGATACCTCCAGCTCCATTTACCAAAAGATTAGGATATTGAGCTGGCAATACTGTAGGTTCTTGCTCAGTTTCGTCGTAGTTACTTTTAAATGAGACAGTATTTTTTTCTATATCATCAATCAAAAATTGAGATATTTTTGCAAGTTTGGTTTCTGTATACCTCATTGCTGCTGGTGGATCACCATCGATTGAACCAAAATTGCCCTGACCATCAATTAAAGGAACACTCATTGAAAAATCTTGAACCATTCTAACCAAGGCATCATACACAGCTTGATCACCATGCGGATGATATTTACCAATTACGTCTCCAACAATTCTTGCAGATTTTCTAAATTGTTTTGACCAATCAAAACCACCTTTGTGCATTGCATATAAAATTCTTCTGTGAACAGGTTTAAGTCCGTCTCTTATGTCGGGTAATGCTCTACTAATTATTACGCTCATGGCGTAAGATAAATATGATGAACTCATTTCATCATACATCGAAATTGGTTTAATATTTAAATCTTTAGTTACTTCGTTTTTTTGCATTTATTTAGAAAGGGATATCGTCGTCTAATTCGTTTTGAGCCATAGAACTGTCATCAAAACTTTGTTTGTTGTCTTGAGATGGAATTGAATTTTGATTTCCTCCACCTAACATTGTTAATGATGAATTGTATCCTTGAATTAAAATTTCAGTAGAATATTTATCCTGACCTGATTGTTCATCTTTCCATTTTCTAGTAGTCAGTTGTCCTTCAACGTATACTTGTGCTCCTTTTTTTAAATATTGTTGAACTACATTTATTAGTCCTTCATTGAAAACAACTACTCTATGCCACTCAGTTTTTTCTTTTTTTTCACCGGTATTTTTATCTTTCCATGATTGACTGGTAGCTAGGCTTAATCTTGCTACACTTTTACCATTAACCATTTGTTTAACTTCTGGATCTGCGCCTAATCGACCGATTAAAAGTACTTTATTTAAGCTTCCTGCCATAATATTTATATATTTGAAATGTTATTTATAACATTAATAGGCTTGAATATTAATTTTATTAATCTAAAGCAACTAAAATTATGCTTAAAAAGATACTTATTAAGGGCGCAAAAGAGCACAATTTAAAGAATATTTCACTAGAGATTCCTAAAGACAAATTTGTTGTGATAACGGGTCTATCAGGGTCAGGAAAATCATCACTAGCATTCGATACTGTCTATGCCGAAGGTCAAAGACGATATGTTGAAAGTTTATCTGCATACGCAAGACAATTTTTAGACAAAATGAAAAAACCAAATGTAGATTTAATCGAAGGTTTGAGTCCAGCAATTTCAATAGAACAAAAAAATACTTCTAAAAATCCAAGATCAACAGTTGCAACTGTAACCGAAATATACGATTACATGAGAGTACTTTATGCAAGAGCTGGAATACCCTACTCTCCATTCACTGGTAAACCAATTACTTCACAAACTATTAGTCAAATTGTTGATAAGATTAAAGAATTACCAAAAAAATCTACAATATATTTATATGCTCCAATAGTGCGAGGACGTAAGGGTGAATACAAAAAAGATATATTAGGTTACAAAAAAAGAGGATTTAGAAAAATCAAAGTTGATGACCAATTGTATGATATTGAAAGTGTTCCAGAATTAAATAAAAAACTTAAACACGATATTTCAATCTTAGTTGATAGAATTGTAATAAATTCATCATTAGGAAACAGATTAGCTGAAAGTGTTGAAACAGCTGTTAATTTAGCTAATGGATTACTTTTTGTTGAATATGAAAATGAAACACTTCCAAAAAAATACAGAAAAATTGAAAAATTAATTTTCTCAACCAAATTTGCTTGTCCTGAAAGTGGTTTTACTATTGAAGAGATTGAACCAAGACTTTTCTCATTCAACAGTCCGTATGGAGCTTGTGAAGAATGTGAGGGTATTGGGATGAAATTAAATGTTGATCCAAATTTAGTTGTTCCAAATGAAAAAAAATCTATCGCAGATGGTGCTATTGAACCTTGGGCAAAATCTACATCAATGTATTACGCCCAAACATTGGCATCTTTATCTAAACATTATGGTTTTTCATTAGATGATAAATGGTCAAAACTACCAAAAAAAATTAAGGATGTAATTTTGTATGGATCTGATGATGAAGAAATTAAATTTACTTATGATGATGGTTATGAGAAGTATTCGCATAAAAAAACCTTTGAAGGTGTTATCAATAATCTAGAGAGAAGATATTTAGAAACCGATAGCGATTGGAAAAGAGAAGAAATTGCTCAATATCAATCTGATACAAAATGTGAAAGATGCAATGGTTATCGATTAAAAGATGAAGCTCTGTGTGTTAAAATAAATGAATTAAACATAAGCCAAGTTACAGAAAAATCAATTTTTGATGCTAAGGAATGGTTTAGATCTTTAGAAGTTAAATTAGACAAAAGACAAATTAAAATTGCACAACATATATTAAAAGAAATTAATGAACGTTTAGATTTTCTTTTAAATGTTGGTCTTGATTATTTAACTTTATCTAGAGAGTCTGGAACATTATCTGGTGGTGAAGCACAAAGGATTAGACTAGCTTCACAAATAGGATCAGGTTTAACTGGAGTTCTATACGTTTTAGATGAGCCATCAATTGGTTTACATCAAAAAGATAATGTTAAGCTTATAGATGCATTAAAAAGATTAAGAGACTTAGGTAATACTGTTATTGTTGTTGAGCACGATAC
>CACMND010000014.1 GCA_902614975.1 uncultured Pelagibacteraceae bacterium | reverse complement strand
TTTGCATTATAAATTTTTTTTGTTTCTAATTTTTCAAGTCCACATACAGCTCTTATATGATTTTCAAATTGGCTAATGTTGTGTGAATTTATAGTTAGGTGTCCAGAATTATGCACTCTTGGCGCAACTTCATTAGCATATAAATTATTATTTTTATCTATAAAGAATTCAACGCACATAGTACCAATATAATCAAGCTCTTCGGCCACTGTTTTTGCCCAGTCCAATGCTTTATTTTTAATTTCATCACTTATATCAGCGGGAATTTTGGAGTGTTTTAAAATCTGGTCTTCATGATAATTTTCAATTGGATCATAAATTTCATATTTTTGGTGACCAAATCTTGTAACCACTACTGAAATTTCTTTTTTTAAATTTACTATCTTTTCTAAGATGTAGCCTTTTGAAAAATCAAAATCTTCATTTAAATCATTTGCATTATTTATTTTATATTGTCCTTTTCCATCATAGCCAAGTGTACAAGTTTTCAATAAACCAGGTATTAATCTATCGTTTATTTTTATATCATCTAAATCGTTTATACTTACAAACTGTGTTGTAGTTATATTGTTTTTATTTAAAAACTCTTTTTCAGTCATTCTATTTTGAATTAATTTATTTATTTCGGGGCTTGGTAATACAGATTTGGTTTCATTAATTTTTTTCAATATATCATACGGGATATTTTCAAACTCATAAGTAACAAGATCGACTTTTTCTAAAAAGTTATTGATGATATTTATGTCTTTGTAATCTCCATAAATAAATTCATCTGTAAAATTAATTGCTGGTGCATCTTTATCATCTGATAAAATAACCGTTTTAATATTAAGTTTTTTTGCAGCAGATGCTAATAGACTTCCTAATTGTCCTCCACCTATTATTCCTAGATCAGGTTTAGACATTAATTACTTTGGTTTTTTTTTTACTTTTAATGTTTGTTTTTTTCGCCAATTTAAAAGTGTTTTTTTTACGTTGTTATCATATGTAGCTATAATTGAAGCAGCATATAAACCAGCATTGATTGCACCATCTTCTCCAATAGCAACTGTACCAACAGGAATTCCTTTTGGCATTTGAGCAATTGATAGTAGGCTATCTAAACCTTTTAACTTTTTACTTTCAATAGGAACACCTATGACTGGAATTCTAGTTATTGCAGCAATCATACCAGGTAAATGTGCTGATCCTCCGGCCCCAGCAATAACAATAGAAATATTATTATTTTCTGCTTTCCTTGCATAGGTATAAAGTCTATCAGGCGTTCTGTGTGCAGAGACGATATTTGTCTCATAATTAACTTTTAAAATCTTAAGAACCTTTTCACAATTCTTCATTGTTTTGTAATCAGACTGACTGCCCATTACAATTGATACTTTATGTGATTTTTTTTTGTATTTCATGAAACCAATATCAATTTACAGATATTTCCCTTAAATTGCAATTTTTAGCTCAGGACAGTTTAAGTTAGTGACAATCATAATAATAATAATAGTGTATATCAAATATGAATTATCGAATTGATAATCTTCAGTATTGTAAATGGTCTAGAGAAATCTTTGAAATAAATAATAAAGCTGGATTAAATGCGGTTCACGTAACTTTAGTTTATCATGAAGACTATGATGAATTACAACAAAGAATACAAGAGTGGAATAAACATTTTGAAGAAAATAAAGATCTTATATTTCTAGGCAATAACTACAATGATATTACAAAAGCAAAAGAAGAAAACAAAACTGCAATTTTTTTTGGATTTCAAAATTGTTCACCAATTGAAGACGACATAGCTCTTATAGAAAAAGTACACTCACAAGGTTGTCGATTTATGCAATTAACTTATAACAACCAATCATTATTAGCCACTGGATGTTATGAAAAAAATGATAGCGGAGTTACAAATTTTGGAAAAGAGGCTATTAAAGAAATGAATAGAGTAGGTATCGTTGTTGACATGTCTCATTCAGCAGAGAAAAGTACACTTGATGCAATTGAAATTAGTCAAAAACCAATTGCGATCACTCATGCAAATCCAACTTTTTGGTTTGAAGCAAAAAGAAATAAATCTACAGAATTATTAAAAGTTTTATCCGATAGTGGAGGAATGTTAGGATTGTCATTGTATGCTCATCACTTAAAAGATGGAACGAATTGTAAAATAGAAAGTTTTTGTGAAATGGTTGCAAGAACAGTTGAAATTATGGGTATTGATAATGTTGGAATAGGATCAGACTTATGTTTAAACCAGCCAGACAGTGTAGTTGAATGGATGAGAAATGGAACTTGGTCAAAATCAAAAAATTTTGGCGAAGGTAGTAAAGATAAACCTGGTTTTCCAAAACAACCATATTGGTTTTTGGATGCAAGAGGATTTAATAATATAAACACAGAACTAAAAAATAAAGGTTTTCACGAAGAAGAGATAAATAAGATACTTGGCAATAATTGGTTTAATTTTTATAAAGGAATTAATTAATGCAAGTTCCACTAAGAGATCCTAAAATTGTAATGAAACTTTCTAGGCTTGGATCTTTTCATCAATCTAAATTATCTTTTCTAAGATCATTTTTAAATGAGTTCAAAGATTGGAAATATAACAGAGATTTTTTTGACTTGAATGATGGGGGATATGGAGTAGCTATTTATTCATTTTCAAAAGATAAAAAAACATATTCTTTAGTTTGTTTTGCTAATGAGCTTAAAGATGAGGAAAGATCTGATAGAGTAATAGCAACTAAATGGGATGCTGCATTTGCTTTGTATGATGGCATTCCTTCAAAAATTGATATTGATAGACTTTCACAAAATGTCCCTAAACAAGAAGTAGGGAGACTTTCTTATAAAGAACTAACTCTCTCAAGAGCAAATAGATCAGTTAGAGCATTTAATTATGTGGTCGAGTGTTTATCAAAAGGTATCCAGCCCAATACTAATGAGCTTTCAAAAGTTGGATACTTGTACAGAACAACTGCAGTATATGGCTCAGGAAAATTTGGATTAGCAGACAGGTTTAGAATTAAAAATAGAGATGAAATTAATGGTCCTTTTAGATTGGAAATGATGTTAGTTTACCTTGTAAGACAATTTACTTTCGATCAAGTCAATCATATAGCAAAACATAAAAATCCTAAAGATGCTGTAGAACTGGACTTGGATATTTGCAGAAATTTAGGAATTGGTAATTCAACTGGATTGGGAATGGCACCATTTATTGTAAACCACCCTTCATTGTTAAATAATTGGATTCTAGCTAAAGAAACAGCTTTAAAAAAAATAAGAGAAATAGAAAAAGTATCAGAAGAAGAGTTTAAAATTTTTTACAACTGTTTAACAAAATCTTTAAAAAATGTAACTTCATGGAATACTGATAGTGAATATCAAAAGAAGAAAATTGAGAATTTAATTAATGATTTACAAAATTTAATCAATTATTTGAAAGACAATATTCATAAATCAAATTTTTATATATTCGACAAATTATACAATTGGGCGGAGGAAAATTTATCCGAAGAAGGAGTTGAGTATTTGGTTTCTATAATGATGGAGCCATATAATAAAATAACTGATCCTTTAATTTCTCAAATGAGTTCAGACGAGGATAGTAGTTTTAATATACCTGTAGACAGAACTATAAATGACCTAAGAGAAATAATTGAAAAAAATTATTCAGATATTTTAAAAATTGATTTTTCAAAAAATGAAAATAATAAAAAATTTTGGTTCATTTCAAAAAATAAAGAAGAACCTAGGATTGGAGATCGGTTTGAAGATAATGGCTCAGAACTTGAGCAGCCTACAGCTATTGCTAGAGATATTAAAAAACTTTATGAAACTATTTTTACATTAAAAAACAGCTTAAAGATTGGCAATTTTCTAGTACAGAACAATGATTTAAGACATATTGTAAGAAGAGTGTTTATAACAGAGAAATATCCGTATTCTGAAATTCAAGATAACACCATTGGCTCAAAATTAGTTCCTATTGATATGTTAAGACTTAAACTATCTTTTTTTGGGGCGGTAAAGTTTGATCCAAGATCTGACAAATGGTTAAGGATTTGTATGTTTCAAGGAGCTCCATTACCAAATGAACTTAATTCATTTAATCAATATTGGATATATAACTAAAGTAATTAATGAGAAGTTATAGTGAAATTGACACGATTGTTAAACGTTCAACAAAAGCGAAAGGTTTCTCCTGGGGAGTTGCAGAAGAAATAGGAAAGAATATTAAGCAACTCGAGTTATTTGGTTTACCAGGAATAAAAAACATAAACCAATATTTTAAGATTTTTAATAATGAGAATTTTGAAAATTGCCAATCTTTTAACAAAAGCAACAGACCTCAAAACTTTTACTGTCCAATTAAACTTGGATTAAGTTTTTTTGATCAATCTATCTCTATCCAAGAACTAAATGATATAGAAATTGAAAAAATGGCTTACCCATTGATATTTTTGCCGTTTGTCAGCAGATCTTCGGAAATAACAGGAAAGAGAATTTTTTTAAAGATAGATCAAAAAGAATTTTTATTAAATTTCAATCAATCAATTTATTCAAATTATTTAAGTAGTGAGGTTGTAGAAAAAGCTGATGTAATTAAAATCCAATTCTTAGAAAACAAGAATAATTTTTCCGAAGAAGATTGGAAAGAATTAACAAAATTATCTGAAAACACATTTGTTGAAGAAACAGATGAGTTAAAACAAAAAACCGCAGGAGCAGGATTAACAGATAATGACTGATAACTTTGAATATAAATCGGACAAATCAGATAAAAATGAATTAAATGATATTTGTGATGAATGTAAAAAAGAAAATGAGACAGTAACTCAAAATTTAATACTCACAGGATATAAACTTTGTAACTCCTGCAGAACATCTAAAACTTTATTTCCGCTTTAAATATTTGTACTTATAGGTAATGAATTAATTTTTGTCATTACAAATGAAATTGTCAAAAAAGAAATAATTAAAAAAGACAAAAATACAATTCCAAATGCTTTTAAATTTGATTTTAAATTTAAAATATGTCGTGTTGCAATGATTAATGAAGCAAAAATCCAAAATTGAGTAAGAAAAATAATTAAAAGAACCAGTTCTGGTGTGACAGCAAAAAATCTTATAAGGCCTGGAGCGTGTGCGTACCCAACAGCTATAAGAACTCTTTTAAATGGAATTTTTCTATCTTTATCAGGAAAAATTTTAACTCCAATTACAAATATAAAAATTGCCCACACCAGCCAAGTTAATAATGCTGTTAAACCAGATATACCAACAGACGTTTTAACAATTGTGTTCGCTGCGATAGCACCAGCAACCCCATCTAAAATCATGATAAGAATTGCAAAATAAATTCCAGCTTCTCCATAATATCTTGGAGTTCTATAAAGAGTTTTATCAAGCTTTAACGATTTAAAAACAATTTCTAAAAACTGAGCAAACATTAATTATCTTTATTTTTTTTTTGCGCCTTATATGAAACGATTAATGGGAATATTATTAGAGCAATAGCGATTATAATGCAAACAACTATGAAAAAGGTTTTCGTCATATTTAGGGGGAATTAAATTCCCCCTAAAAAAATTTTTATCACTTACTGACTACTTCTCTTGTATTTGCGTTGTAAGATTCTGTAAATGGAATATCAACTACAACTGCATCAACTGGTTCCCCAGGTTTATCAGAATATTTTTCTGGTAGGTGGACTTTAAATTTCGATCCAACTTTACCTCTTGGAAAACCATTTGCATTCAGCGTGCCATCAAAAGGTACATATCCCATAGCAATATTTTTCCCTTTTTCTGGGTGATACCAAGGAGAAGTTACAAATCCTACAGGCTCACTGCCATTTTCTGAAATTAACCAAAAATCTGGAGCGTATTCTTCAATAGGTTTTCCTCCTAATTCAAGTCCAACTAATTGAAGTTTGTAAGGTTTATGACCTGCTTTTAAATCAGCTTTCATTTTCTCGAGGGCTTTTTTACCAACATAATCACCTTTTTTGTTCCATTCACCTTTTCCAGATAAAGAAACTTGATATCCAAGATTACATTGAAAAGGATTATGCTCATGATCCATATCTTGTCCCCATGAAAGAATTCCAGCCTGAATTCTTCTATGGTGTGCAGGAGCAATCACCATTAAGTTATGTTTTTTACCTGCTTCAAGAACAGCATTCCACATATCTTCGGCATATAAAGTTGCTTCTCTTAAATATATTTCAAATCCAGACTCGCCTGAAAAACCTGTTTGAGAAATAATACAACTTCTTCCACCAACTTTTGCAGACGCCAATCCATAAAAAGGCATGTTGTTTATGTCAACTTCACTTCCACAAAGATCTTTCATTAAAGCTTTTGCTTTAGGACCTTGAATTTGTACAGGACAAGCATCTATTTCATTAATTTGAACATTAAACCTTTCATCTGCATTTACTCCTTGCAAATATAATCCAATATCACTATCTGATAAACTAAACCAAAATTCATCTTTAGATATTCTTAAAAGAATAGGATCATTTAATACTCCTCCATATGCATTACACAAAATTACATATCTTCCTCTCATTGGAGAAATTTTTGTAGCATCTCTTGTAATTACATAATCAACAAATTTTTCTGCATCTGGTCCTTTAACTTGTATTTGTCTTTCAACTGCAACATTCCACATTGTTACATGGTTTTTAATTGCTTCGTACTCCACCATTGCACCACCATCTTCAGGTTTAACATAACCTCTTGGATGATAAATTCTGTTATATACAGTTGCTCTCCAACATCCTGCTTTCATTGATAAATGCCAGTATGGAGACTTCCTTACTCTTGTTGATATTAGCATCTCAACTTTAGTAGGTCCGCTTTGTCTTAAATTGTATGGTACTTTTCTATCAGACTGATCTACTGATGTTGTATGTCTTAGTTTACTATAGTCAAATTCATTAGACATAGTTATTCTCCTTCAACCACTTGTTAGTTTCCTTCAAGCCGCCGAATGTATAAATGTGGAAATAATCAGTATGCGATTTAACTTTCCCAATTAAATCATTAGGGTCTTTAGGTTTCAATAAATCTAACGCCTTACTAAAATTAGATTTAAGAAAGTTAATGGAATTTTTTGCCCCTACAATATTAGCAAATTTAATTAAGCTAGATATTTTCATTGGCCCAGTTATTCCAACATGAACTGGTACTGTTTGTTTTGAGATAAAATCTATAATAGGCTGAGTATCCATTAGCCACTGTGTAACTATATAATCAGCATAAGGCTTTTTATCTATCATAGCTTTTTCTAAATCAGAGTCGGATATATCAGGACTCCCCTCTGGATGTCCAGCAATTCCAATCTTGATACCATCAAAAAACCCTGTCTCTAACATTTGATATGAGCTATCAAATTTTCCAATCGGGTCACGACTTCCACCTATAACCAAGACCTGTCTAACACCCAAATCTTTACATCTAGAAACATAATCTTTCAGCTGATTTTCATCATTTATTGACCTTGCTGGGAAGTGAGGAACTGGATTAAATCCCTCTTTAACTAACTCTCCAGACTGTTGAGCGGTCTCTTTATAATCACCCCCAGGTAGCATTGTAACATAAACATCTTTTACCTTTGGCAACGTGCTTAAATCAGTTTTAGGACCTATTTCTAAAGAAAAATTCATTAGTAAATTCTTAATTATTTTATATTCCGTGTCTATAAAAATATTAAACAGATGAACACATTGTAACCCATTGTCATGATCTGAAAATTTAATTAAGTTTAGTCATGGAAAATAAATTATCTCAAATTACAGAATTATTCTCCAAAACAAGACAACAAACTCTATCTCTGTGTGAGAATTTAGAGGCTGAGGATATGGTCATACAGCCCAGCAAAAATGTTAGTCCTCTTAAGTGGCATCTTGGTCACACCACATGGTTCTTCGAAAAATTCATATTGTCAGAATTGGATGAAAGTTACAAACCATTTAACAAGGATTATAATTACATATTTAATTCTTATTACAATTCTGTAGGTGAGTACAATCCTCGAAATAAGAGAGGTTCACTAAATAGACCCATCTTAAAAGATGTTGTAAAATACAGACATTATGTAACTGAAAATATTATTGATTTTTTAAAAAGGACAAAAAATAACAGGACATCATTTTTAGTTGAACTAGGTTCAAATCACGAACAACAACATCAAGAATTAATGTTAATGGATATTAAAAATATTTTTTACAATAATCCATTGATGCCAACTTATAATTCTAACGACGGTAAACCAACTACCAAAGAAAAAAACGAATTAATATCAAAAACTGCTAAAAAATTTAAATATGGAAACAACGAGGATATTTTTTGTTACGATAATGAATTACCAGTATCAGAAACACAATTAGATCCTTTTAAAATACATTCATTTGTAACTAATGGAGAGTGGAAAGAATTTATTAATGATGGTGGATATAAAAACCATGAATATTGGTTATCTGATGGATGGGACTTTGTAAATAATAATAAATTAGAAAGACCAATGTATTGGATAGATAATAATAATTATTTTACATTAAATGGTTTAAAAAAAATTGATAATGAAAAACCAGTTTCTCATATAAGTTTCTATGAAGCAGATGCTTTTGCAAGATACAAAAATAAAAGATTACCAACTGAATTTGAATTAGAGTATTTTTTAAAACAATCTGATAAAAAAGGTAATTTTTTAGAAAATAAAATTTTTCATGAAGTTGAAGAAAAAGCAGACGATGTTTATGGAAATTTATGGGCATGGACAAGCAGTAATTACACACCTTACAAAAAATATAAACCATATGAAGGAAATTTAGGAGAATATAATAACAAGTTTATGTGCAATCAGTTTGTCTTAAAAGGTGGTTCGCATTCTACATCTATTAATCATATTAGAGCATCTTATAGAAATTTCTTTTATCCAAGTGATACTTGGCAGTTTTGTGGTGTCAGACTAGCTGATGACATCTAGTGACTAATTTAAAACTAATAAATATAAACAATCAAATTCAAGACGATAAAAAATTAATCTTACAAGGATTATTAAATAAAAAACAAAAATATTTATTACCTAAATATTTTTATGATGAAAAAGGTTCAAAGTTATTTAATAAAATTACAAATGTTAAAGAATATTACCCAACAAATAAAGAGTTAGAAATACTAGGTAACTTACAAAAAGAGATAAGAAAGAAATTACCAATTAATTCAACAATTGTAGAATTTGGTAGTGGCTCAAATAAAAAAATAAATAAATTTATAAAATCATTAAATGAACCCAAAGAATACATTCCTATAGATATTAGTAAGGAATATTTGTTTGAAAATGCATCAATAATTGCAAAAAAATTCTCAGATTTAAAAGTAACAGCAATATGTGCAGATTTTAGTCAGACAAACAGATTAAATAAAATTTTAAAAAATAAAAAAAAAATAGTCAGTTTTTTTCCAGGATCGACCATAGGAAATTACTTGCCCAAAAATGCAAAAAAAATATTAAAAAATTTTTCAAAAATCATAGGCAAAAATTCTTATTTAGTAATTGGGGTTGATTTGATCAAAAATAAGAAAACTCTTGAAAATGCTTACAATGATAAATTGGGAGTTACAGCAAAATTTAATAAAAATATATTAAATGTAGTAAACAAAATTTGTAATTCAAATTTTCAAACTAAAAATTTTGATCATAAAGCATTCTACAATTTAAAAAAAAACAGAATTGAAATGCACCTTATTTCAAAGAAAAATTTCACATTAAAAATTAAAAAAAAGAAAATTAAATTTACTAAAGATGAAAGCATTCATACTGAAAATTCTCATAAATATTCAAAAAATAACTTTATTAAATTAGTTAATAAATCAGGCTTTAAAGTCTTAAAATATTTCACAGATAAAGAAAATTATTTTGGAGTTTTTTTATTAAAAGTGAAGTAAGTTTTATCATGGCGCAAAAAGACGTAGGTAACAAAATTCCCATCTATAAGTTGAAAGACACCGATGAAGTAATGAAATATTACGATGAATGGGGAGATGGTAATAAATATGATAAGGACATGGTCGATTGGAATTACACAGGACCAAAAGAAACTACAAAAGTATTCTCGGAATTCCAAAAAAACAAAGATGCAAAAATTTATGATGCTGGTTGTGGAACTGGATTGGTGGGTGTTGAATTAAAAAAATATGGTTTTAAAAATTTTCATGGAGCGGATCTTTCAAAAAAATTATTAGAATTGGTACCAAATGATCTTTATGAAAAGCTTGAACAAATTGACTTGAATAAACCCATTAATAAAAAAGACGACGAATATGACTCTGTTATGTGTGTTGGTACATTTACTTTTGGACATGTAAAGCCACCAGCTTTGGAGGAATTTATCAGGATTACAAAGAATGATGGATTTATCTGTTTTACTATTAATGAGGGAATACATGAAGAATATGGTTTTGATAAAAAAATTGAACAACTTAAAGAGCAAAATAAATGGAAAGAAATAAAATTTTTTAAATCAGATTACATTGCGAGCAAAGATGTAAATGCTTGGTTAGGATTATATCAAGTGATAAAATAAAACATGTCAGAAATTTACAATATTATAGATAAACAAAAGTTAGATATTGTATCTAAACCAATAAGTGAAGCTCATGGTTTACCAAATGACTGTTACATCAGTAAAGAATATACTTTAATAGAAAGAAAAAAATTATTTGAAGATAAGTGGATCGTCATTGGAGTTGGAAGTTCTATTCCAGATGAAGGTGATGTGAAAACAATTGATTTACTTGGAATACCCTTACTTATTGTTAGAACAAAAAATAAAGAAATAAAAGTTTTTCATAATATTTGTAGTCATAGAGGAGTTAAATTAGTTAAAGAAGCTGGCAAAATTAGAAATGTTATGAGGTGCTCATATCATTCATGGTCATATGACTTAGAGGGAAAATTAATTGCTACACCTCATATAGGAGGCATGAATATTCATCAAACTCCTGGATTTGATAAATCAAAAAGCAATTTAAAAGAGATAAGATCATATATCTGGTTAGATCTAATTATGATTAATATTAATAACAATGAAATTTCATTTGAGGATTACATTAGTCCTTTAAGTCAAAGGTGGGAAAAATTTTGGCCATTAAAAGATAGAGAATTAATTTATCATGCAAATGATTATGGTTATTTTAAATTAGATGCGAAATGTAATTGGAAATTTGCAATTGAAAATTATTGTGAAAGCTATCATTTGCCTTGGGTTCATCCAGGATTAAATTCTTATTCAAAATTAGAAGATCACTATCATATACAAGGTCTTCCAAATCGTTTCGCTGGACAAGGAACAGTCGTCTACAATCCAAGGTTTGAAGGAAAAGAAAAATTTCCTTGCTTTCCTAATTGGCCAAAAGATAAAGAAAATATAGCTGAGTATGTAGCGCTATTTCCAAACGTAATGTTAGGAATTCACAAAGATCATTATTATGCTTATTGGTTAGAGCCTATCAATCATGAGTTTACAATAGAACATATGGAAATTTATTATGTTGGAGATGAAGCGGCAACTTCAACAAGGTATAAAACTTTAAGACAAAAAAATCACAAACAATGGGAAGACATTCAAAAAGAAGATGTAGATATAATTCAAAGTATGCAAATAGGCAGAAACTCTCCAGCTTATAATGGTGGTAATTTTTCTCCAAAGATGGACAATCCAACACATCATTTTCATAAGTGGGTTGCTGGTAATTTAATTTAAAGTTAAAACCTAAAAATGAAAATTATATTAATCATGGGACTTCCAGGTGCAGGAAAAACTACATTAGCTGACGAACTTGCTCCTTTTTTGAATGCAAAAAGATTAAATGCAGATGAAGTAAGAAAAGCAGCAAACGATTGGGATTTTTCAGAAGAGGGAAGAACGAGACAAGCAAAAAGAATGGCTTACTCTGCATTAAAATTAAAAAACGAAGGAAATTATGTGATTGCGGATTTTATTTGTCCAACTCCAAAGGCAAGAAGTTTATTTCCTGCAGATTATGTAATCTGGGTAGACACAATAAAAAAAGGTAGATTTGATGACACTAATAAAATGTTTGTTAAACCAGAAAAATATGATTTTCATGTTACCACACAAGATGCTAAGTCTTGGGCACCAAAGATTTTAAAGGAGATAAAAAATGAAGTACCAATGGGACAATAAAAAACCAACAGCTCAAATGTTAGGAAGATGGCAACCGTTTCATGATGGTCACTATACTCTATTTAAGGAAATTATAAAAAAAACAGGACAAGTATGTATTCAAATTAGAGATGTACAAGGTGTTGATGATAATCCATTTGATTTTGAAACAGTTAAGAAAAATATTGAAGAAAAACTTAATCCAGAGTTTGAGGGCAGGTTCAAAATTATGCTTGTCCCTAATATTACAAATATTTGTTATGGAAGAGGTGTTGGATATAAAATTGAAGAAATAGTTTTGTCTGAAGAAATTCAAAAAATTTCAGCAACTAAAATTAGAGCCAAGATGAGAGAAGAAGGTAAATTAAAATAAGTGACTGTAAAAATAAATAAAGTATCACCGGGTGTTAAAAGAGTTTTAATTAATGATCCAAAAACTTATAATTCCTTATCATACAATACTCTTTCTTCTTTATTAAAAGCATTCAAAAAATTAGATAATGATAAAGACACAAGGGTCATTATTTTAGAAGGAGCTGGAAAAGGATTTAGTGCAGGCCATAACTTAAAAGAGGTAAGAGGTATAAAAAATAGATCTAATCATCTAAAACTTTTTAAACTTTGTTCAAAACTCATGATGCAAATTGTAGAGGGAAACAAACCAGTGATAGCGAAAGTACATGGAGCAGCTTATGCAGCAGGATGTCAATTAGCTGCCAGTTGTGATCTTGCATATAGTACGAACTCAGCAACGTTTGCCACACCTGGAGTAAAAATTGGATTATTTTGCAGTACACCAATGGTAGCTGTCAGTCGAAAAATTAGTAGAAAAAGAATGATGGAAATGCTTCTAACTGGAGATCCAATTAGTGCAAAATATGCAAAGGAAATAGGTTTGATTAATGATCATTACAGTCCAAAAACTTTAAATAAGAAAGTGTTAGAAGTTGCAAAAAAAATATCTTCAAAATCAAATTTAACAATCAAAATAGGTAAAAAAGGTTTTTATAAACAATTAGAAATGCCCTTAAACAAAGCTTATGATTATACAAGTAAGATGATGACACTTAATATGTCATCTTATGATGCTAAAGAGGGTATAAGTGCATTTATCGAAAAAAGAAATCCAAGTTGGAAAAACAAATAACCATTAAGTTGAAGTCACTTAAAAAAAAGATTAAGTTGTAATTAAAGGAGAAAATCAATCATGGATGGATGTTGTGGTCCTGGATATGCTAGTCCTGCAGAAGCAATAAAAGCACCAAAAGAAAAGCTTTTATATACAATAGCTATTTACACAGGAACAGGAATACAAAAACCAGACTACTTAGCAACAGTTGATGTTGATCCTCAAAGTCCTACTTATTCTAAAGTAATTCATAGACTTGAAATGCCAGGTATTGGTGATGAATTGCACCATATGGGATGGAATGCATGCTCATCTTGTCATGGTGACGCAAAAATGAGCAGAAAATATTTATTAGTTCCAGGTGTTAGATCAAATAATATTTATGTTGTTGATACTGCGTCCGATCCTAGAGCTCCAAAAATACATAAAGTAGTAGATGGATCTGAAATAAAGAAAAAAACTAATTTATCAGGACCACATACAGTTCATTGCCTAGGTTCTGAAATTATCATTTCTTTTCTAGGAGATGCACGAGGAGAAGCTCCAGGAGGATATTTACATTTAAACAAAGATTTTGAAATTGTAGGTAGATGGGAAAATTCAATGGGGGACATACCTTTTAGTTATGACTTCTGGTACCAACCAAGACATAATGTCATGGTTAGTTCTGAATGGGCTGCACCAAATACTTTCATGCCTGGATTTGATTTAGAGGAAGTTGGTCATTTGAAATATGGTAGACGGCTTCATGTTTGGGATTTTAAAAAAAAAGAGCCAGTTCAAACAATGTATTTAGGTGAAGATGGTTTAATACCATTAGAAGTAAAATTTATGCATAATCCTGACAGTAGTCATGGATTTTGTGGCGCAGCACTAAGTGCAAATGTAATTCATTTTTGGAAATCAAAAGAAGGAAAATGGGAATGGGAAAAAATAATTGATGTTGAAAATGAACCACATCCTGATTGGCCAATACCTGTTCCTGGAGTTATGTCAGCGATATTAGTTTCTATGGATGATAAGTATCTCTATATAAATAATTGGCTTCATGGAGATATGAGGCAATACGATATTTCAGATCCGCACAAACCTAAATTAACTGGTCAAGTTTGGATGGGTGGATTGTTAGGAAAGGCTCCAGAAGTAAATGGTGTTAAAATTGCTGGTGGACCTCAAATGTATCAATTATCCTTAGATGGCAAAAGGATGTATGTAACAACATCATTATTTTCTACTTGGGACAATCAATTTTATCCCGAAATTAGAAAACAGGGTGGAGCAATGATTATGATTGATTGTGATGTTGAAAATGGAGGAATGAAAATTAATAAAGATTTTATTGTTGATTTTGGCAAAGAACCAAATGGACCTAGTAGATGCCATGAAAGTAGATATCCAGGTGGAGATTGCACAAGCGACATCTGGTTATGACAAAGATTACAATCTCAAACAGAAATAACAGCGCATTTGAAGTAAGCGGAAAAAAACCTTTATTAAACGAATTAAGAGATCAAGGTGTCGATCTTCCATACGGATGTCAGTATGGAGGATGTATTACATGTGCAGCTAAACTAATTAATGGAGAAGTAGATCAACGTTCTCAAGTTGCTTTAAATAACAGACAAATAAATGATGGATATATTATTTTATGTGTTGCTAAAGCAAAAACAGATTGCACAATAGAGATAGGAGTTGAAAGTCATGATAAATTATACCGAAATCCTTTCCTTGATCCTTTAGAGCCACACGAATTAAAAGCAGATATCGCAAGTAAAAAGGAAGAAAAAAAATAAAGATGAACCACAATGAACCTTATAGCGCTGAATATTTAAAAGATATTCTAAGTTCAGTTAAGACAATTGCTATGGTTGGTGCTAGCCCAGACAAAACCAAATTTAGCTATGGTGTGCTAAGAGTTTTGCATGAAACTGGTTATGACATGATACCTGTAAATCCTAAACCAGGTATAAAGGAAATTAGAAATTTAAAAGTTTATCCGAATTTATCAGCTATCGATAGACCTGTTGATATGGTCGAAGTATTTAGAAAATCTGATGATCTTTATGGAATTGCTGAAGAGGCAATATCAATTGGAGCAAAAGTTTTATGGGGACAAATCGGTGTAATTAATCATGATGCAGCAAAAATTGCTGAAGATGCAGGTTTAAAAGTAGTTATGAATAGATGTCCAAAAATTGAACTCTTTAGACCATTTTGGAAACCTCGACTAGATCTTAAAATTTAAATTAAATTATGGATACAACACTTGTAGATGAAAAGATAAAAGAACTTTATTTAAGTTATCGGACAATAGCAATTGTTGGAGCAAGCCCAGACTCAAAAAAAACTTCCAATATAATAATGAAATATTTAAGAAATACAGGTTACAAAGTTTTTCCTGTTAATCCAGTAACAGATAATAAAATTATACATGGTGAACCAGTTTATAAAAAACTAACTGATATAAAAGATCATGTTGGAATTGTTAATGTTTTTAGACCCAGTGAAGAGGCTGAGGAAATAGCAAAACAAACAATAGAAATTGGTGCAAATGTATTATGGTTGCAATTAGGAATTCATAACGAAAATGCAGCTAAATTAGTCTCTCAAAATAAAATTTATTATATCTCTAATAAATGTATTAAAAACGAATACGATAGATTATTCAAAACTATATAATATCAAATTATTAAGTGTGATATTAAGACCTTTTATTTCATTTTAAATTTAAGATAAATTTAAAATATGAAATTTAAAATTTTATTTTTTTTAATTACATTTTTTTACTTTAATTCTTCATTTGCCGATGTTTTAAAACCAAGTGTGAATATAGATCCGAAACAAGTTGTTGTGATTCAATTAAATGCGTTAAAGAAAAATGACAGCCCATATAAAGATAGAGGGATTGAGCAAACATGGGAATTTGCACATCCCAATAAT
>CACMND010000013.1 GCA_902614975.1 uncultured Pelagibacteraceae bacterium | reverse complement strand
CAATCTTTTAGATTGCTGGCTAACAACAGCAGTTTCACAACCAATACCAATGGGATCATCAATATAATGAAAAAGCCTCCAATGTATATTAGGTACGCAATTCTAATGTTTATTTTATGCTTTCCAACAATCTCATCTACTCAACTTGGATGGTATTTTTGGGGAAGTGAAGTTGGGATTAATATTGGTATGGTAGTAGGTACAATTTCCGTTATAGTTGCCGCTTATTTAATGTTCAGAATGGGCTGGCGTGACGCAGATGATGAATAATAGAATTTTGTTTCGTTAGTAATTAAAATTTAGTAGGAATCTGATAATGAAATCCAAAGCAAAAGTTGTTGTAGTAGGCGGTGGAGTAGTAGGAGTTAGTGCACTCTATCACTTAGCAAAAAAAGGTTGGTCAGATGTTGTTTTAATTGAAAGAAAAGAGCTAACATCAGGCTCAACTTGGCATGCAGCTGGATTATTACCTCTATTTAATATGAGTTATTCTGTGGGACAACTCCACAAGTATGCTGTCAATTTGTATAAAACTTTAGAAGAAGAGACAGGTAAGAACGTAGGTTTCAGTGTTGTATCAAATATTAGATTAGCAAGCACTAAAGATAGAATGGATGAATACTTTCAATACGCTGGTGTTGCTCAAACAATTGGTGTTGATGTAAAATTTTTAACTCCAGACCAAGTTAAGGAAATTTGGCCATTATGTAACACATCAGATTTAGTTGGTGCAATACAACACCCTGAAGATGGATATATCCAACCAGCTGATTTAACCCAAGCACTTGCAACAGGCGCAAGAAATAGAGGAGCAGAAATTTATAGAAATACAAATGTTATTGGAATGAAACAAACCAAAGATGGTTGGGTTGTTGAGACAGATAAAGGATCTATAGAATGTGAACATATTATTTCTTGTTCAGGAAATTTTGCAAGACAAACTGGAAAGATGGTTGGCTTAGATATTCCAGTTATCCCAGTAGAACATCAATACATTGTTACCGAACCTCATCCTGAAATTCAAAAAAGAAAAAAAGATGGATTACCAGAAATGGGAGTTTTAAGAGATAGTGATAGTAGATGGTATATGAGGGAAGAAGCGGGTGGGTTAATTTTAGGACCATATGAAGATGGTGCACCAGCGTGTTATGTAGATGGACCATCAAAAGATTCTGAGTATGAGTTATTTCAGGAAGATTTAGATAGATTAGCACCTCATATTGAAGGTGCAATACATAGAGTACCAGCATTTGGAGAAGTGGGTGTAAAAAAAGTTTATAATGGTGCAATTTGTTACACACCTGATGGCAACCCTATTGTTGGACCTGCTTGGGGATTAAAAAATTTTTGGATAAATGAAGGTCACAGTTTTGGTATCACTGCAGCAGGTGGAGCAGGATGGCAACTTGCTGAATGGATCGTAGATGGTGAACCAACTATCGATATGCTTGGTGTTGAACCAAGAAGGTATGGAGATTATTGCTCTAAATCATATTTAAAAGCTAAAAATGAAGAGGCCTACAGTCACGTTTTTATAACTCACTTTCCTGATGAAGAAAGACCAGCGGCAAGACCATTAAGAACTGCACCATGTTATGACAGAATGAAAAATTTAGGAGCAGTTTTTGGTCAAAAATTTGGATGGGAAAGACCTAATTTTTTTGCAACTGATGGAATGGAGCAAAAAGACGATTGGTCATTTAGAAGATCTAAATGGTTCAATGCAATGGAAAAAGAATGCAAAAACGTAAAAGAAAATGTTGGTCTTTTAGATATGACTGCTTTTGCAAAATGTAGAATTAAAGGACCGGGAGCAGAAGAATTCTTAGACAATTTAGTTGCAAACAAATTACCAAAAAAAGTTGGAAGAATTAATTTATGTCACGCTTTAAATACCAAAGGTGGAGTTCACTCTGAATTTACTATTATGAGAGAGTCAGATGATAGCTTTTATTTAGTATCAGCAGGTGCCTTCCAAAGATTAGATCATGACTGGATTTTAAAATGGATGCCTTCAGATGGTTCAGTACAATTTGAAAATTTAACCAATAGCAATGGGGTTTTGGTAGTTTCAGGTCCAAAAGCAAGAGAGTTAATGCAAAGAGTTTCTAAAGATGATTTTTCAAATGAAAACTTCAAATGGCTAAGTGCAAAAATGGTTGATGTCGGTTATGCCCCGGTTAATGCAATGAGAGTTAACTTTGTTGGTGAATTAGGTTGGGAACTTCATCATCCAATTGAATATCAAAATCATATTTTTGATAAACTTATGGAAGCGGGACAAGATCTTGGACTAAAACCTTATGGTATTAGAGCCATGAATAGTTTGAGAGTAGAAAAATCATACAAATTAGTTGGAACAGAACTATCAATAGAATACTCACCTTATGAAAGTGGTCTTGATAGATTTATACACCCTAATAAAGGAAGTTTTATAGGACTTGATGCATTGAACAAATGGAGAGAAAAAGGTTTTGATAATAAACTTGTTACCCTTGAAGTTCATAATCCAAAGGATGCAGATGTTTTGGGTAACAACCCAATTTATGAAAATGGAAGTGTTATAGGAAGAGCTACAGGAGGAGACTTTGGTTTTAGAATTGGAAAATCATTAGCATTAGGAATGGTTAAACCAGAATTAGCAAATGTTGGACAAAAACTTAAAATTGAAATATTAGGTGAGAAATATGATGCAACAATTTTAGATGAAAGTCCTTACGATCCAGAAAACAATTTATTAAGAGCTTAATGAAAATACTTGTCGCTGTTAAAAGAGTAATTGATTACAACGTTCAAATAAGAGTTAAAGAAGATGGCTCAGGCGTTGTTACTGACAACGTTAAAATGTCAACAAATCCACCAGATGATAATGCAATAGAGGAAGCAGTAAAAATTAAAGAGGCTGGCAAAGCTAAAGAAATAGTTGCAATTACAATTGGTGAAGAAAAAGCTCAAGAAACAGTTAGAAAAGCATTAGCAGTAGGAGCGGATAGAGGAATACATGTCAAAGTTGATAATGTGATTGAACCATTAGCAGTTTCAAAAATTTTAAAAAAAATTGTAGAAAAAGAAAATCCTGATTTAGTGTTTATGGGAAAACAAGCAATTGATGATGACTGTAATCAAACTGGTCAGATGCTTGCAGCTTTATTAAATTGGCCTCAAGCAACTTTTGCATCTAAAATCGAAGTAAAAGATAATGTATTAGAGGTAACTCGTGAAATTGACGAGGGTTTAGAAACTATTGAAGTCAATGTTCCAGCAATTGTTACATGTGATTTAAGATTAAATGAACCAAGATATGCTTCACTTCCAAATATCATGAAAGCTAAGAAAAAACCAATAGAACAGATAAATGCTTCAGATTTAGGAGTTGATATTAATCCTAGAATCGAACAAATTAAAGTTGAAGAACCACCAAAAAGAAAAGCTGGAATAAAAGTCGCTAGTGTTGAAGAATTGGTGCAAAAATTAAAAAATGAGGCTAAGGTAATTTAGATGTCGGTATTATTAATTGCAGAACATAACAATAAAGAAGTAAGACCATTTACATATAACGCTATTACAGCAGCTTCTCAAATAAATGAGGATCTTCATGTTTTGGTTTTAGGCCACCAAGCTGATGATGTTACAAAATCTTTATCTGAAGTTCCAAATGTAAAAAAAGTTATTCATGTTGATAATGAGATTTATGAAAACTACATTGCTGAAAATTATACATCAGCAATAATCAAGCATGCAGAAAATTATTCACATATCGTAAGCTCAGCAAATACATTTGGTAAAAATTTAATGCCAAGAATTGCAGCATTACTAGATACTTCGCAAGTAAGTGATATAATTAAAGTTATTTCTGAAGATACCTTTTTAAGACCAATTTATGCAGGAAATGCTTTTGCTACGGTTAAAAGTAATGACAAAAAAAAATGTGTTACGATAAGACCAACATCATTTGATCCTGCAGATAAGAGTGGTGGATCGGCTGAAATTATAAAATCTGATCCAGCAGAAGCTAGTTCATCTACTAAATTTCTAAAGAAAGAAGAAGTTAAGTCTGACAGACCAGAACTTGGCACAGCTAGAATAGTTATTTCTGGTGGAAGAGGTATGCAAAATGGCGAAAATTTCAAATTAATAAGTGATATTGCAGATAAACTTAATGCAGCAATTGGAGCATCTAGAGCAGCAGTTGATGCTGGTTATATTACGAATGATCATCAAGTAGGACAAACGGGTAAAGTTGTGGTTCCAGATTTATATATTGCAGTTGGAATTTCAGGTGCGATACAGCACTTAGCGGGAATGAAAGAAAGTAAAGTTATTGTAGCTATAAATAAAGACGGTGAAGCTCCAATTTTTAGTGTCGCAGATTACGGATTAGAAGCAGATCTTTTTGAGGCGCTTCCTCAGTTTTTGTCAGAATTGAACAAATTAAACACTATACAAAAATAGCAAATACTGTAAGAAATTATCATTATGTCCAGAGAAGTGATGGAATACGATGTAGTCATCGTAGGTGGCGGACCATCAGGACTTTCAACTGCAATTAAATTAAAGCAGTTAAATCCAGATATTAATGTCTGCCTTTTAGAAAAAGCATCTGAAATAGGTGCACATATTTTGTCAGGGAACGTGTTTGAGACACGTGCTTTAGATGAACTAATACCTAATTGGAAAGAATTAAATGCTCCAATTAAAACAAAAGTTACAAAAGAAAAATTTTTATTTTTAGGAAAACAAAAATCATTAAGTTGGCCAACATGGTTACTCCCTAAGGTTCAACAAAATCATAATAATTATATTATAAGTCTTGCAAACCTTTGTAGATGGTTAGCAGAGCAGGCTGAGGGATTAGGAGTTGAAATATTCCCAGGATTTCCAGCAAGCGAAGTTTTATATAATGATGATGGATCAGTTAAAGGTATTGCAACTCAAGATATGGGTATCGATAAAGAGGGAAATAAAAAAGATACTTATGAACCTGGAATGGAATTACATGCAAAAGTTACAGTATTTGCAGAAGGGTGTAGAGGTCATTTAGGAAAAGAATTAATAAAAAAGTTTGAACTCGATAAAGGTAAAAATCCTCAGCAGTATGGAATTGGTTTTAAAGAAATTTGGGAGATAGAAGAGAAAAATCATACCGAAGGTTTAGTAATGCACACCGCTGGATGGCCTTTAGATAATAATACTTATGGTGGAAGTTTTATGTATCATGCGGAGAATAAACAAGTTTTTCTTGGTTATGTGATTGGATTAGATTACCAAAATCCTCATCTCTCACCTTTCGATGAGTTTCAAAGATTTAAAACTCATCCAGATATAAAAAAAATTATTGATGGTGGAAAAAGAATTTCTTATGGCGCAAGAGCTTTAATTGAAGGAGGTATACAGAGTTTACCTCAAATGTTTATGCCAGGTGCTTTGTTAGTTGGTTGCGATGCAGGAACATTAAACATGCCTAAGATTAAAGGTTCTCATACTGCAATGAAAAGTGGAATGATTGCTGCAGAAACAATTTATGAGCATCTTACAAAAAATATAAATTTATCTACATATGAACAAAAATTTAAAGAAAGTTGGGTTTACAAAGAGTTACATGAGGCAAGAAATGTAAAACCAAGTTTCTCGTGGGGTTTAATTCTAGGTATATTATTTACTGGAATTGACCAGATTTTATTTAGAGGAAAGCTACCTTTCACATTAAAGCATAAACATGCTGATCATGAGGCTTTAAAACCAGCAGATAAAATGCCAAAAATTGATTATCCTAAGCCTGATAATGTTATTACTTTTGATAAAACTAGCTCTGTTTATTTAACTGGCACAATTCATGATGATAATCAACCAGTTCACTTAAAACTTAAAGATCCAGATTTACCTATAAAATATACTTTAGAGAAATATGATGAGCCTGCACAAAGATATTGTCCAGCAGGAGTTTACGAAGTTCAAGATGTAAATTCTGTTCGAAAATTTGTAATAAATGCACAAAATTGCATACATTGTAAAACTTGTGATATTAAAGAGCCATCTCAAAATATTACTTGGGTCACCCCTGAAGGTGGTGGTGGACCTAAATATGGAAATATGTAGTTAGGATAAATCGATTGCAAACTTTTTTAGAGTTTCAATTGGAATAAGTTTCAATGTGTTTTTATGAGTTTTCTTTAAATAAATGGGACATCCTTTTCCCGCTTCTAAGGCTCTAGCATACCAACCTGCACACACACACCAACTATCTCCATCTTTTAAACCTGGAAAACCAAACTCAGGATGAGGTGTAATGAGATCATTACCTGCTTCTTTGCACCATTCTAAAAATTCAGTATTTACTTTTGCACAAACGGTATGAATACCATTGTCATTTTCATCTGTATTACAACATCCATCTCTATACCAACCTGTTAATGGATCATTAGAACAAAGTTCTAAATCTTCATTCAAAACATTTTTTTGAAATTTATCCTTCATAAACATTATAAATACTATTATCTATCTTAGCATTAAATGATATTGATCTTCTTTCCTCATTTGAATTTTTAAAGGGATAGACTGTATGCATTAAATAATTTGGGAAAAAATAAAAATCACCTACTTTAGGTACAATTTCAAATTTTGATTTAGACGTAAATTGTAAAGATCCATGAACTAATTCTAAATTTCCTCCAGCATAATTATGATTTTCTTTATTTTGTTTCCAGTCTCCCAAAGTCTCAGGAACTTTTAAAAAACCAGCTCCAGATATATGTCCTCCATGCCAATGTATAGGATTATATTCATTTTCAAATTGTCTAACAATCCAACTTTCTAAAATCTTAAATTGAGTTATTTTTTTTTCAGTTTCTAATTCAATCCATTTAGATGCACAAACTTCTAAAAATTTATTCCAACCACTAGATTTCACAAATTCACTATCTAATTTGAACTCTTGTGTCACATCGCCAACTAAACTATTTCCATAATCTAATTCTGAGGATTTTTTTTTATTTGCAATTACATCATCCACATAATCATTTAATACTTTTAACAAAGCGGTTGGTATTGATACTTTAAAAATTGATGGGCCAAATGGTTTAATTCTTGAACCTTTTATTTCCATATTAAATCTTTGTTGGATTTGGTTGCCCTTTATAAACGACTTCTGGGTCAAATTTTTTTTCTTCTTCTTCAAATTTCATTTCAATTTGTCTTGCATTATCAATTTTACCCAAAGGGACAGATCTATAAAAACAGGATCTGTAACCAACGTGGCAACTAGAACCTTCACCAATATCTACAGTCATCCAAACTGCATCTTGATCATCATCAATTCGAATCTCTTTTACTCTTTGAACAAACCCACTTGTTTTTCCTTTATGCCAAATTGATTGTCTTGATCTGCTCCAGTAATGAGCTTCTTTGGTTTCAATAGTTAGTTTGAAGGCTTCGACATTCATATATCCATGCATTAATATTTCTTTTGTTTTTGAGCATGTTGTAATGACCGGAATCAATCCATCATTGTCGAATTTAGGAGATAAAAGCTTGCCTTCTTCTATTTCTGCTACATTTTCTCTTTTTTTAAACATATATGTGGAATTATCTAACATAATAATAAATATAATAAATATTTTAAAATTAAGGTTTTATATATATAAAAGCACGTCATGAAATTAGTAAAAAACGAAAACGAAAAAAAAATTAATGAAGTAACCGACAAGGAAGCAGAAGAAGCTTTTGTTAAAATTCTAAAGTGGTTAGGAGAGGATCCTACCAGAGAAGGTTTATTGGAAACTCCAAAAAGAGTAACAAAAGCATTTAAAGAATATTTTAAGGGATATAAAGAAGATCCAAAAGCAGTGTTAGATAAAACATTTGGTGATGTTGAAGGCTATAGCGATATGGTTGTTCAAAAAAATATTTCAGTCCAAAGTCATTGCGAGCATCACATGGCACCAATTATAGGAATTGCTCATGTAGCATATATTCCAAATCAAAGAGTTGTCGGATTAAGTAAAATAGCAAGAGTTGTAGAAGTATTTTCAAAAAGATTACAAACACAAGAAAGATTAACTGTTCAGATCGCTAACACTTTAATGGAGTCATTAGATGCAAAAGGAGTTGCGGTAACAATAGATTCAACTCATCAGTGTATGACTATGAGAGGTATAAAAAAAGAACAAGCTACTACAGTTACAAATTTTTATCTTGGACAGTTTAAAGACGATTTAAGTTATCAAAATAGATATTTGCGATTTATTGCAAAATAATATTTACTGATAAACATGGCGGACTCATTTAAAGCAGTTGTAATAAACAATCAGAACGAAAATTTTACAAGAGAAGTCAAAGAATTAAGTTTAGACTATTTTAAAGATGGCGAGGTGCTAGTTAAGATAGATTATTCTGATCTTAATTGGAAAGACGCAATGATACTAAAAGATGGCGGTAAATTAGTGAAAGAGTATCCAAGAATACCTGGTATTGATTTTTCTGGAACTGTTGCACAAGGTGATGGTGAAGAATTTAAAGAAGGAGACAGAGTTATATTAACAGGTTGTAGAGCAGGTGAACTTTTTGATGGTGGATATTCTCAATACGCAAAAGTTAAAAAGGATCATATTACAAAAACACCTGAGGGAATGACAAATAAACAAGCTATGATTCTGGGAACTGCTGGTCTTACAGGTTTGTTATGTGCCTTTGCAGTTAAAGCAAGAGAGGAACTATTGATGCAATCAAAAGTAAAAGATGTATTGGTAACAGGTTCTACGGGTGGTGTTGGTATGGTAGCAGTAATGGTTCTTGCTAAGATGGGAATTAATGTAACAGCTATAACTGGTAAACCAGATAAAGCAGATTACTTAAAAGAACTTGGTGCAAAAAACGTTATAGATCGTAAAGAATTTGAGGGCGAAGCAAGATTAATAGATAAAGGAACATGGGATGGAGTTGTAGATACCGTAGGTGGTAACATTTTATCTAATGCAATAGCTCAAACTAAACCAAAAGGTATAGTTGCAATATGTGGAAATGCTAGCGGCAATAAATTAAATACCTCAGTAATTCCATTTATTTTAAGAGCTGTAAAATTATGGGGAGTAGACTCTGTTAATATCAGTAAAAAAAGAAAAGAGTTTGTATGGGGAGAATTTCCTGCTTTGCTAGATTTTAATATTTTAGAAAAATCAGTAAATACTGTTGGATTAGATGAATTATTAAATATCTATCCTGATATATTAAAAGGAAATTTAAAAAATAAAATAGTAGTGGATGTAAATAAATAATGGATTGGGATAAATTAAAGATCTTTCATGCAGTTGCTGAAGCAGGTAGTTTTACAAGTGCTACTGTCATTCTAAATCTTAGCCAATCAGCAATAAGTAGACAAATTCAATCTTTAGAAGAAGACTTAAAAGTTAAGTTATTTGAGAGACATGCTAGAGGATTAACTCTTACAGAAAATGGGGAATATGTATTTAAAACTGCTCACGAGGTAATCTCAAAATTAAAAGAGGTTGAGACAACTTTAGGAGACAAAAAAACCAAACCTTCCGGAAAATTATCAGTAACAACTGTAGTAAGTTTTGGAACAACTTGGCTGACACCAAGAATACAAGAATTTATGCAATTAAATCCTGAGATTGAAGTTGAACTCATATTTGATGATAGAGAGCTAGATTTAAGCACTAGACAGGCAGATATTGGAATATTTATGAGAAGACCAAAACAACTTAATTATATTCAAAAAAAGCTTATAGAT
The DNA here is from genome assembly GCA_902614975.1 of uncultured Pelagibacteraceae bacterium. GTDB lineage: Bacteria > Pseudomonadota > Alphaproteobacteria > Pelagibacterales > Pelagibacteraceae > Pelagibacter. The sequence continues at coordinate 6,704 of CACMND010000013.1, read as the reverse complement.
ATCAATTATCACATTTATGGATCACCAAAATACCTAGAAAAACATGGATATCCTAAGACAGTTAATGACTTAAATAAGCACAACTTTATTTCATTTGGTAGAGGAGCTCCATCACCAGTTTATAATCCAGATTGGGCATTAAAACTTGGAATGAAAGATAATAAAAAAAGAAAAACTGTAATGAGAGTGAATAGTGTTTATGGTTTACTATTAGCTGTTCAAAGCGGTGTAGGACTAGCTGCAATTCCAGATTACTTAACTGTGAAACAACCAAATATAGTAAAAGTTTTACCAAGCGTACAAGGTCCAACTACAGAGGCACACTTTGTATATCCACAATCACTTAAAAATGTTGCTAGAGTTCAAGCTTTTAGAAATTTCCTTTATAGTAAAATTTCTGAGTGGGAATTTTAATAGAGTCTTCCAAAAAACAGTACTAATTGCGATTGATTATCAATTGCGACAATATTGCAATTGATAATCATTTTCATTGAGAATAGTTATCATCCGCATTGCAGGACAAATTACGTTTAATATAAATATAAATTTAAGGAGTAGAATGAGAAAATTGACAATAATTTCATTGTTTTTTGCTTTAATTTCAAGTTTTACGATTGCAGCTGAGGTCAATATTTTTAGTGCAAGACACTATGATTCTGACATTCAATTATATGAAAAATTTACAGCAGCAACAGGAATTAAAGTAAACGTAGTATCAGGTAAAGATAAAGCCCTGCAAAAAAGAATTACAGAAGAGGGAGCAGACTGTGTTGGAGATTTATACATCACAGCTGATGCTGGAAGACTAGGTGCATTTGCAGCCAAAGGCATGATGCAAAACGCTGGTTGGTCAAAAGCTATTAAGGATGCTGTACCTGCACAATTTAGATCTGCTAAATGGACTGGAATAGCTAAGAGAGCAAGAATAATTTATTATTCACCTGAAAGAGTAAATGCAAATGAACTAAATGGCATGACTTACGAAGGTCTAGCTGATCCAAAATGGAAAGGTAGATTAGTAATAAGAAAATCTAACAACATTTATAATCAGTCTTTAGTTGCTTCACTAGTTAAGAATAATGGTAAAGCTAAAACTGCAGAATGGTCTAAAGCTGTTGTGGCAAACATGGCTAGAACTCCAAAGGGTAATGACCGTGCTCAAATCATGGCTGTTGCGGCTGGAGAGGCTGATATTGCTGTTGCAAACACATACTATCATGCGTTGATGTTATCTGGAAAAAAAGGTGCTGAACAACAAGAAGCAGCAAAAAAAGTAATGCCTTTTTTCCCTAATCAACAAGATAGAGGAACACACATTAATATTAGTGGAGCTGGTATGCTTAAACATGCACCAAACAAAGCTAATGCTGTAAAATTAGTTGAGTTTTTATTATCAGAAGAGGCTCAAAATCATATTGTGAATAATACTTTTGAGTATCCAATGATCAATGGTGTAACACCTAATGATTTAGTTCCAGGTAAAGAGATGAACTTTGTAATGGATACTAAAACAAGTGTTAAGTCATACGGTGCAAAACAAGCAGATGCATTAGAAGTAATGTTGGCTGCTGGTTGGAAGTAAATGATAGTAGTTAAAAAAAAATTTACTACGGAAGTTGATTATAATAAATCTTCCAAAGCCTGTCCTGCATGTGCTTCGGAGTGTGAAAAAATCAATAAACGTGTAAATAATAGAAAATTGTCTAAAATTAAAACTAAGGAGGTTCCGCATATCCTAAAAGTATTTAATTTTTGATTATCTAAAGTTTGTGCCTATGGTTTGGTCTCCTAACCCATGGGCACTTTTGATTTTCATGATTATAAGGCGGATTATAATATATGAAATTTAATTCTTGGTACCTTTCTTCATTTTTAGTTTCATTTGTTGTTGCAATTCCAATTTTAACTGTGTTTGCAAGTTTCTTCCAAGAAACAACTAATTACTTTGATATTTTAAAAAATACATTCTTAATTGAATATATTTATAATTCCTTAATATTACTTTTAGGAGTTTTAGTTCTTACATTATTCTTAGGTGTTGGAAGTGCATATGTAGTTTCATTTTATGTTTTTCCATGCGTTAAATTTTTTAAATGGGCTTTAATATTATCTTTTGCAGTACCTGCTTACATTTATGCTTATTCATTAACTGCTTTTTTTGAAAACTTTGGAACACTATACTCAATATTGAAATCTTTATTTGGACCTGGTGAATATAATCAATCCATTCCAAAATTTGATGGTATGCTTGGTGCTATTTTATCTATTTCTTTTTCACTATTTGGATATGTTTACGTTTTAACTAGAGCATCTTTTCATTATCAGTCTCAAAATTTAATAGAATTAGGACAAAATCTAGGTTTTTCAAAATATAAATCTTTCTTTAAAATCATTTTACAATCTGCAAGACCAGCTATAGTTGCGGGTTTGGCATTAGTTGCTATGGAAACATTATCAGATTTTGGAGCAGTATCATTTTTTGGAATAGCAACTCTTACTACTGGAATATATGATTCATGGATATCTTTTGATGATTTAGCATTTGCAAATCAACTCTCATTTTTTTTACTATTATTTATTCTAGGACTTTTTTTTATTGAGAATATCTCAAGAAAAAAAGCTCAATATCACTCTCCAGTTAAGGGAGGTGTAAAAGAAAAGAAGAAAATTAAATTAAACTTTTCAAAAGGGTTTTTAGCATTCGGATTTTGTTTTTTAGTTTTTTTAGTCAGTTTTTTATTCCCTGTTTTACAAATGTTGTATTGGACAATAATTTTTCCAAAAAATTTATTTGATTTAAATACTTTTCAATTATTTATAAACACAATTTATCTGGTATTTTTATCAAGTGTTGTTCTAGTAATTTTTTCATTTATTTCAAATTATGGAAACAGAGTAACTAAAAGTAAATTCTTAAATTATCTTACAACATTTTCTATTACTGGTTATGCAATCCCTGGTGTAATTTTAGCTGTAGCATTCATAACTTTTATTGCTTGGTTTGATAATAATTTTGTTAAAGCCTTTGAATTTAATTCTATAAAGAGAGTATTTATAGGATCTATTTTTGGTTTAGTAATAGTTTATTTTATCAGATTTTATTCATTAGCTTATAACGGTTTGAAAACTGGTTATGAAAGAATAAATAGGTCAATTGATGAAAGTTCTTATCTTCTTGGTTACTCGAAAATGAAAACTTTTTTAGGAATTCATGTTCCTTATTTAAAAAATTCTGTTTTTCTTATAGGGATATTGATTACTATAGAAGTAATAAAAGAATTACCCATAACTTTAATATTGAGACCATTTAACTTTGAAACATTCGCTACAACAGCATATATTTTTGCATCTCAAGATCTCTTAGAGGCTGCAGCAGTTCCATCATTATTCTTGATATTAATTGCAAGTACATTTATTTTGATTACGTCTAAATTTATTTTGAAAGACTAATGGCTAATAATTTTTTTGAAATTGAAAATGTATCTTTTGCTGCTGGCGGGAAAAATAAAGTTAATAATGTTTCTTTAAAAATTGAAAATGAAGGTGAAATTGTATGTTTGCTTGGTCCCTCTGGTATAGGTAAAACTACAATATTAAGAACTATTGCGGGTTTAGAAAAAATTAATAAAGGTAAAATTAATCTAAAAGGCAGAACAATTTCTTCTGAAAATATTCATATCGAACCAGAAAATCGTAATATTGCTCTATCATTTCAAGAGAACAGCTTATTTCCTCATTACAATATAGAAAAAAATATTAATCTTGGCTCAGATAGAGTGAAAGATGATAAAAAAATACAAACTAAAGAAGTAATTAATTTTTTAAACTTAAACAAAATATTAAATAAATTTCCGCATGAGATCAGTGCGGGTGAAGCCCAAAGAGCATCTCTAGCAAGGTCATTGGTCTCTCAACCTGATTTATTAATGCTTGATGAGCCATTATCTAATGTAGATCAAAGTTTTAAGGAGGAAATTCAAGTTGAATTAAAACAAATTTTAACAAATTCTAAAATAACTACAATAATTGTAACACACGATTCTTATGAAGCTTTTTACCTGGGTAGCAAATGTGGAATAATATTAGATGGTGAATTAAAGCAATATGATGATCCATATAATGTTTATCATTTGCCAAATTCAGTAGAGGTAGTTAATTTTTTAAACAGAGGCACATTAATACCAGCAGAAGTTACCAGTCCGAAAAGTCTTGAAAATGAAGATTTAGGTACAATAACTGGAAATTTCGCTAGACCGTTCCCTATAGGATCTAAAGTAAAACTATTAATACAGCCAGAGGACTTACAGCATGATGATGCGAGCAATCTTAAACTTGAAGTAGTAGATAGAAAATTCAGAGGATCAAATTTTATTTATACATTAAAAACATTAAGTAATAAATTAATACCAGTTTTTGTGCATTCTCATCATATTCATCAACATGAAGTCGATGAAAAATTTGGTATAAAAAGACCCATCCATATCGATCATATTGTTTGCTTTTAAATTTAATCGTATAAATCACATTAAGTATGAAAGAGTTACCAAAAAGTACCAAAGTAGTTGTTATAGGCGGAGGCGTTGCAGGAACATCATGTGCTTATCATCTGGCAAAATTTGGTTGGAAAGATGTAATATTGCTTGAAAGAGATCAATTAACATCAGGAACTACTTGGCACGCTGCAGGTCTTCTAGGTCAATTAGGTGCATCATCAACAATTACAAAAATAAGAAAATATTCTTTAGATCTTTATAAAGATTTAGAAAAGACCACAGGTCTATCAACCGGAATGAAGCAAAATGGTGCAATCACAGTTGCATCTACCAAAGAAAGAATGCAAGAACTACTAAGACAAGCGACAACTGCTCAATTATCAGATGTTGAAGTAGAAGTTCTTAATAAAAAACGTTTAAAAGAATTGTATCCCGTATTACATAGTGAAGATATTGTGGGTGGTGTTTATATGCCAAAAGATGCTCAAGCAGATCCAGTTGGAGTAACTAACGTGCTTGCAAAAGCTGCAAAAATGGAGGGTGCAAAGATTTTTGAAAAAACACCTGTAAAAAAAATTTTAATTAAAAATTCTAGAATTAGTGGGGTAGAAACTGATAAAGGTGTCATCGATTGTGAATACGTTGTTATGGCTACAGGAATGTGGTCAAGACAATTAGGTGAAGAAATTAATGTTAGTGTTCCTTTATACCCAAATGAACATTTTTATATAATCACTGAGCCAATAAAAAATTTACCTCAAAATCTTCCCGTTTTAAGAGATTATAATGCTTGTTTATATTTGAAAGAAGATGCAGGAAAAATGCTTGTTGGTATTTTTGAACCAAAGGCAAAACCGGCTTTTAAAGATACAGGAAGAGTGCCAGACAATTTTTCGTTTGGTGAACTGCCAGATGATTTTGATCACTTTGAACCTTTCTTAGAAAAATCATTTCATAGATTGCCAATGTTAGAAAGTGCAGGAATAAGAAAATTCTTCTCTGGTCCAGAGTCTTTTACTCCAGATACTCAATATTTATTAGGCGAAACCCCTGAAGTTAAAAATCTATATACATGTTGTGGCTTTAATAGCATTGGAATTGCTAGTTCTGGAGGAGCGGGTAGGGTTACTGCCGAATGGATGATGAATGGATATATTAATGAAGATTTATTTTCAGTGGATATTAAAAGGTTTCAAAAATTCCACTCATCAAAAAACTTTATTATGGAAAGAGTAACAGAAACGCTTGGTGATCTGTATGGAATGCATTGGCCTTATAAACAACCAAATACATCGAGAAATCAAAAGCTTTTACCTTATCACGAGGAATTAAAAAATGCTGGAGCTTGTTTTGGAGTCACAGGAGGATTTGAAAGACCAATGTGGTATTCGTTGAATGGTAAGGAGCCTAAATACGAATATAGTTTTAATTATCAAAATTGGTATCCATCAGCAAAACACGAGACTTTAAATGCCAGGAAGAATGTTGGTCTATTTGATTTTTCAACTTTTTCAAAGTTTGATTTAAAAGGGGAAAAAACTCATCAAGAACTTCAAAAGTTATGTACCGCTAACATTAAAAACGAAATTGGTAAAACAACTTACACTCAAATGTTAAATGAAGATGGTGGAATAGAAACAGATTTAACTGTTGTGTGTATAGATAAAAACTTTTTTAGAGTTGTAAGCTCTGCAGCTACAAGAGAACACGATAAATACCATATCTTAAAATATTTAGATGAAGACGTATCTTTTAAAGATGTAACAGAGGATATTTGTTGTTTAGGATTATTTGGTCCAAAGAGTAGAGAGATGATCTCGAAAATAAGCAATGATGATTTTAGTAACGATAAATTTAAGTTTGGAACTGGAAAGTTCATAATGATAAATGGTCTTAAAGTTTGGGCTCAACGACTTTCTTACGTTGGTGAATTAGGATTTGAGCTTTATGTTGAATCAAGTTTAGCTAAGGATTTATATGAAATTCTAATTGAAGAGGGGAAAAACTTCGAACTATCTCATTGTGGAATGCATGCAATGGATATTATGAGAATGGAAAGTGGATTTGTTCACTGGGGACATGATATTTCACCAGAGGAAAATCAGTATCAAGCAGGTTTAAAATTTGCAATTAGTTATAAGAAAAATGTAAACTTTATTGGAAAAGATGCTCTATTAAAAATTAAAGACCAAAAATTAGATAAAAGGATGA
>CACMND010000012.1 GCA_902614975.1 uncultured Pelagibacteraceae bacterium | reverse complement strand
TTATTAGCTACTTCTTTTTCTGGAAAGTTTTCTGGTAACTTAACTTCTACTTTTTTATCTTGTTTATTTTTGACACCTTCTAATTGCTTATCAAATCCTTTAATAAATAAATCTTTTCCAAGTTCTAATTGAGTATTTTTTCCTTCATTTCCTTTAAAATCTTTACCATCAACTGTTGCTTTATAATCAAAAACAACTAAATCACCCACTTTAGCTGCGTAACTTTCTTCAGCATCTTTAAAGTTTTTTTGAGTTTTTGCTATTTGATCAATTCTTTTATCTGTTTCTTTAGGATCGATTTTAACAACGTACTCGTCTACTTTTAAATCTTTTAATGATCCAACCTCTACATTTGGTAATTCTGTTACAGAAATTGTGTATTCAAGATCTTTTCCTTCACCAAAAGATTTTAAATCAATCTTAGGCTGACCTGCTGGTTTAATTTTATTGTCTTCAAGAGCTTTAGTAGTAGTATCTTTCAATACTTTATCGATTACTTCTCCATAGACCGCTTTTCCAAACTGTCTTTTTAATATTTCTGTGGGAACTTTTCCTGGTCTAAAACCTTTTAAAACGACATCTTTTTTAATCTCTTCGTATTTTTCTTCGAGATATCCAGATATAGTTTTTTTATCGATAAAAACTTTTATATCTTTTTCTAAACCTTTTTTATTTTCTACTGTTACTTTCATAAAATATGGTAGGCGAGAAAGGACTCGAACCTTCACAGTTTGCACTATTGGTTCCTAAGACCAACGCGTCTACCAATTCCGCCACTCGCCCAAATTATTGGTGCTTTATATATGATTGTTTATAATTGTCCAATTAGAATAATAGTGTAAAACATTAGCTTAATTGATATGAGCAAAACAAATATTGCAATTGTTATTTATCTCGTCGGTCTTGCATTAGGTGCAATCTTTTTAGATATATGGAGTGCTGAAACTAGTCCCAAAGCTTTATTAGGAATTGCATGGACAACTTTATTTGCGATTGCTTTATTCTTTGCAGAAAAAGAAAAAGAAGAAAAAAAAGATTAATTCTTCTTTATTAATTCACTTATAAAAAGTTCACCATCACCATCATCAACTGCCTTTTTATAAAATGATTTTGATAAATCTGATAATTTCTCTGCATTATCCATGCCTTTTAATAGATCAGTTATATATGTTAAATCTTTTAGTGTATTAGTCGCCGTAAACTTAAAACCTGTGTAATCATCCTCTAGAACCTTGTCAAAAATTCTCTTTAAAGCATTAGAATTGCCTGATCCTAATTGTGCTACTTTATAAAGTTTATCTAAATCAATATCTAATTTTTTTGCAGCTTTTATTAATTCAATTACATAAGTAGCTGTTCCTAAAGATAGAAAATTATTTAATAATTTTGTCTTTGCGCCATTTCCAATCCCACCAAAATGATAATAATTTTTACAAAAACATTTTAAAAGTTCTTCTGATCTTTTTAAATTTTCTTCCGATCCACCAACAATTCCACCCAATACTCCTTCTTCCGCTTGAACAGGACCTCCCATTACAGGGCACTCTAAATAAGGAATATTATTTGCATTTAATATTTGCTCCATTTCGATAGATCCATTTTGATTATGAGTGGTAATATCAATTATGATTGTTTTATCAGTCAGTAATGAAACTATTTTTTTACCAATTTCATGAGCGATAGGAGAATTCGTTACACACAAAAACAGAGCATCTAATCCGCTTTTGCAAAGTTCATCGTAGGATTTCACTTCTTTTGCACCCTCTTTAACTATTCTATCAATTGGCTTTCTATTTTTATTGGCAATAACAAATAATTCATGATTATTTTTAAGGATGTTATTTGCAATACCAAAACCCATCCATCCAACACCTATAAATCCAACTTTCATATTAATTATTTACTAAAAAAGCTTTTCTGCTCTCCTCTTCAGCTAAAAGTCTTTTAATTTTTGCGACAGTCATATGACATTCAAGATAAACTGTTGCTCCAATAATTAAATTTCCAAGTTCTTTATTTGATAATTCTTTTGAATTAGGAGGTAAAAAATTTAAGTTATTAGACTTTGCAAATGTATTTAAAGTTGAAGATTTAATACCAAAGTTAAAACTTTCTACTCCAGCTTTTTTTCCATAGTTGGCTACAGCAACTCCAATAACATTTCCTGATTGATTAATAATAGGTCCTCCGCTATTACCCTGGTTTAATGCTGCATCAGTTTGAAATTCAGAGAAGTTATCTCCATAACCAGATAAAGATGTTATACTTCCTTTAGATGTTTTTATTGAAGCACTAACTTTTTTACCCAATGGATATCCTGCAATAATAACCTCCTCTAATAATGGAGCATCTTCTTTTGAAACAGGATAAACTCTAGTAGGACTGACATTTGCCTTTAGTATTGCAAGATCATTTTTTTTATCTGACGCTAAAACATCTGCAATGATCTCTCTACCATTATAATTAAGTTTTGTTACGTCACATCCTTCAATAACATGGTGGTTACTTATAATATGACCCTTTTTTGATACAAAAAATCCAGAGCCAGATGCTGCTGCAATAATTTCATTATCAGGCGGTAGATCTAAATTTGGCTTTTCTTTCTTTTTTGGACTCTTTTTTTTTTTAAATTGATTATTGTGCGCAAAAAGATCTAGCGGCCAATTTCTTATATAGGTTTCGTTTGGGTTAGCTGCATACCTATTAATAATTGCTCTCGCTCTATTGAAATTAGTACCTAAGTAAAATGTACCAGGCGCAGTTCTAAATTTATAACTCGAAGGATCTTGACTTGAACCATAAACAATCCTAGTAAAAAACGTAAACATATTTGGATCAGCTGTTTTAAAAAGAGTTGCTTCAATTGTTCCATCAAGTCCAGGAAATTGCACGCTTATTGTATATTCCTTATAAACATCTCCAACTTTAGTAATTGCGACTAAACCCCAGTCTGTATTTGTCCAAATTCCTTCAATAGGATCAAGTGGTCTATCTTTAAAAAACATTTCAATAGCTTGATCAGTTGTATACGGGCCATTTTTTAAAGTAGTCCAATATGGACTCGATTTTTCATACGCAAATATTTTTTGAAAAGTTAAAATTTGAAGAATTACAACAATTATTAAAAGTTTTATACTACGCTTCATAATTAAACTCTATCATTTTGGTTAGATTACTGCCAGGTATAATTTGATTTATAAATATTGTTACCAATCTTTGTTTATTTAAACTTTAGAAATTGATTTGTAATCAATAAGTCAAACTTTAAAGTCTTCACTAAATATCACTACATTGTTTCAATGCTACCAATAAATTTATAGTTTTTATCTATAACTACAATTTCACCAGAAGAAGTACCAAAATTTAACATTTCAGAAATAACTACAAAATGTGTTACTAAAATAAGATTTTTCTCACTATTCCAGTTAGATATATATTTTTTTAAACTCTTAATTTGTTCATCTTTATATTTATAAAACTTTTCTTGATAAAAAGAGTTTAAACCTTTGAAGGTTTCATAATTATTAAAGGCAAATCTAGCAGTATCTTTGCATCTACACCATTCACTAGATAATACTTTATCAATTTGAATATTATTATCGCTAAATAATATTCCAATATTTTTTGATTGCTCTATACCTTCTTGATTTAAATTTCTTTGAGTATCACATTTTTTTAAATCAATATTATCAGGATCTCCATTTCCTGGTGCAAGTGAGTGTCTTATAAATACAATTTTCCCACCCTTCTGCAGTTCGCTTATTACTAAATCATTAGCCTGTGAATAATTTGAATTAAAAATACTTAGCAAAAATAAAAGAATAAAATTTATATATTTCATAAACGACAATTAAATTTTTATCTGTATTTTTTATAATAGAGCTTTCTGAACTGATAATTTCCAACCATTTATTAAATCGTTCCTAACTTTTCGGTTTATTTTAGGCTTAAAAATTTTATCTTTTTTCCATTTCCTCTTGATTTGATATAATGATTTAAATAATCCAATTTGATATCCAGCTAGTAAAGCTACTCCTAAACCAGTTGTTTCTAATACCTTTGGTCTTTCTGTATTTATATTTATGATGTCAGATAAAAATTGCGAAAACCAGTTGTTTTTTACCATGCCTCCATCAATCTTAAGTTTAGTTGGTTTTAAACCATCTTTTTTCATTGCATTAAATAAATCATTACTTTGATAGGCAACTGACTCTAATACTGCTCTAACTAAGGTTTTCCAATCACTATTTCTTGTTAAACCTGTTATTACCCCTCTTGCATCAGGCCTCCAATAAGGTGCTCCCATTCCACTGAAGGCTGGCACAACGTATACACCCTCATTATTTTTTTTTGATTGAGCAATTGTTTCCGTATCAAAAGCATTGTTAATAAATTTTAATTTATCTCTTAACCATTGTACACCTGCACCTGCAATAAAAATAGATCCTTCAAGAGCATAAGTATTTTTTCCATTCAATCTGTAACATATTGTTGTTAATAATTTATTTTTAGAATAAATTTTTTTTGAACCAGTATTCATTATGACAAAGGCACCAGTTCCATATGTGCTTTTTACTGAACCTCTTTCAAAGCATGACTGTCCTACTGCAGCTGCTTGTTGGTCTCCTAGAACTGCTGATATTGGTATTTCACTGCCGACAATTCTCTTACTTGTTAAACCAAAATTATCAGCTGAATTTTTAACTTTTGGCAAAATATTTTCAGAAATTTTAAGTTTTTTTAAGATTTCTTTATCCCATTTGTTATTATTAATGTTAAATAACATGGTCCTACAAGCATTAGTTGCTTCTGTTAAATGATGTTGCCCATTAGTAAGTTTCCAAATAAGGAAAGTATCAACAGTACCAAATAATAAATTATTTGATTTTAAAAGTTTCTTAACATTTTTTACGTTTTCTAGTATCCATTTAATTTTAGTTGCAGAAAAATATGGGTCAATAAATAATCCAGTTTTTTTTCTAAAAATTTTTTCATAATTTTTTTTCTTTAACTCTTCACAATAGTCTTGGGTTCTTCTATCTTGCCAAACAATTGCGTTGTAGACTGGTTTTCCTGTTTTCTTATTCCAAAGAATAGTTGTCTCTCTCTGGTTAGTTATTCCTATACTTAATATTTTTCCTCTTAATAGTGATGCTTTTTTTATTACTTTTTTCAACGCTTTTAGAGTTGTAAGCCAAATTTCGTTTGGATTATGCTCCACCCATCCATTTTTTGGAAAATATTGATTAAATTCAAACTGGGATGTAAATTTTATATTACCATCTAAATCAAAGAGAATTGCTCTAGTTGATGTTGTGCCTTGGTCAATAGCAACAAGAAATTTTTTCACAATTTAAGTCTATACCTAAATTTTTTTTTCTAAAAGTAAAAACTAATACAAGCTGGAAGGATTAACACTTTTAAATTCTAACATGTTCTCAAAAGTACACATTTCAGGTTTTGAAAAAGTAATTTTTGGAAATTTTTTACTAAAGTCTAAAAATAGTTTTTTATTAAATTCAATTAAATTACTTATTTCAATCTCACTAAGCTCTCTTAAGATATATGCCAAAGTAATATGAAAAGTATATCTTTGATGGTTTTCAAATTTAATTTTTAATAAGCTACTTAGTTCATCTCTACAATTTCTAAGAATTTTTTCATCCTTTTTAGAAAAAGGTTCTAAAATAATACTATAACCACCAAAAAATGTTTTTAGTTTAAGATTAAATTCTTTTGGAAAATTATAGTTTTTAATTCTTTTATTTAATTCAAAAGCTATATCTTTGTGATCCATATCAAGATCTATATCTGATGGCCAATTATTTGTATTTTTTGTATTTAAATTACAACAATCAAATAACGTCATATGAAAACTAGATTGAGGTAAATAGAAATAAGTTTTTTCTGGATTAAAATTTTTTATTTTTTTTTGAAAACTACTAATTTCATCGGATAAATTGGTATTAAGAGGAATATTACAAATTATTGTACAACCTGGAAAGGGTAAAGGATTTCCTTTGTCATCAAATTTATTTTCAGCACCTTTTAAAGTATATCCTTCAAGTTTTCCAGCTAAAAACTTTTCCTCATTACTAACTATATTTAAATCCATTAAAATAAACTAAAACCAGTTTATATTTTCTTTCTCACAAAGTTCTTTAAGCTTCAATGGATAATCTGTCATGATACCATCTACACCATACTCAACCATTTTTAACATGTCGTAATCTTTGTTTACTGTCCAAACATTCACTGGCAAATTTTCTTGATGAGAAATATCTACTAGTTTTTTTGTAATATCTTTATGGTATGGATGCCAAGCTTCTCCGCCTTGTGATTTTATAATTTTCGGTAATTCATGATTTTCAAAAAAGGGCATGTAACTCATCCATGGAGATCTATTATAAATTGTATTTTTAATTTTAATTCCAGCCTGTTGTTGAAAAGTTAAATAAGCTCTTGAAATTTCAGGGTAAAGTTTTTTCATTTCTGTCAGTGTTCGCCAATCAAATGATGAAACAATTATTTTATTTTGTAAGGTTGACTTATTTACCTCTTGCATAACTAGTTTAACCATTTCTTCTGGAGTCGGCGTTAGATTTTCCTCATCAGGTGTAGATTTAATTTCTAAATTTATTAATAGATTTTCAGATATGTTTTTTGAGGATAAATTTAATAATTCAGAAAGTTTCGGTATCTTTTGATTTTCTAAAGTTTTTTGATTAACAAATCTTCTTCCATATCTAGATAACTTATTTAAAGATCCAACATCAAATTTTAAAAGTTCTTCATAAGTTAAATCATATATTTTTATATTTTCATCCTCTATCCAATTTCCCTCGTTATCTTTTGTAAGACTTGGATCTAATCTAAAGTCGTGAGTAATTACAGGAATAAAATCTTTTGAAATCAAAATATCAGTTTCGTATGCATTAATATTGTTTTCAAATAAGTATTTAAAACTTTCTAGAGTGTTTTCGGGAAGATCTCCTCTTGCTCCTCGGTGACCATAAATTTTTATATGATTTGGTTTGCTTAAAATCAAAATTAATTAACTCTTTTGCCAGTGCTTTTATCAAAAATATAATATTTATTGTTCTCAATATTAAGACTTAGATCAGCACCTTTTTCAATAGTTAGATTTCCCGGACACCTATAACAAAAGTCTTTTTTGTCTTTTAATTGACCATAAACAAGATTATCCGAACCAAGTTGTTCCACTAAGTCTACTTTTAAATTAATTAAACTATTTTCACTTTGACTTAAATGTTCAGGTCTTATTCCTAATTTTACTTCTCCCTCAAAGTCACTATCAATATCTTTAATTTCAAAACCTTCTGCAGATAATGTTTTATTTTTTATATTACCATCTAAAAAATTCATTTGAGGTGAGCCAATAAAACCAGCAACAAATAATGATTTTGGATTATCATATATCTCAATAGGAGTTCCAAGCTGTTCAATAATTCCATTGTTAATAACTGCTAATCTATCAGCAAGTGTCATGGCCTCTACTTGATCATGCGTAACAAATATGCTTGTTACTCCAACTTTCTGCTGAAGTTTTTTGATTTCAAGTCTCATCTGAATTCTTAATTTTGCATCTAAGTTTGAAAGAGGTTCATCAAATAAGAATATTTTAGGATTTCTAACAATTGCTCTACCCATTGCAACTCTTTGTCTTTGACCTCCGGATAACATTGAAGGTTTTCTCTGTAAATAATCTGAAATTTGTAGCAGCTTAGCTGCATCATTTACTTTTTGCTCAATTGTTTCTTTGTCAATTCCTCTGTTTTTTAGACCATAAGCCAAGTTATTATAAACATTCATATGTGGGTATAATGCATAGTTCTGAAACACCATTGCTACATCTCTTTCAGACGGATCTACCTCATTAATTAATTTTCCATCAAGATTAATATCACCCTCTGTAATATCCTCTAAGCCTGCAACCATTCTTAATAAAGTTGATTTTCCACATCCACTAGGTCCTACAAAAACCATAAACTCACCTTCATCAACACTTAATGAAGTTTCATGAACAGCCTTAGTTCCATTTGGGTAAATCTTAGTCACATTTTTTAAATCTAAAAAGCTCATTTATTTCTCCGTTTGAATTAATCCTTTTATGAACCATTTTTGTAAAAATACTACCACTAAAACTGGTGGGATCATTGACAAAATGATATACGCAAATCTTTCTGCAGTTCTTGGCAGAGCAACTCCTTCATAGCTTTCTGTGTAAATAATCTTCATTCCCATTACAACAGTCCAGTATTCTTCTGCAGTTGTCATTATTAGTGGCCATAAATATTGGCTGTATCCATATACAAACATAAAGATAAACATTGCTGCTATCATGGTTTTAGATAATGGAACCAAGAAATCTATGAAAAAACTCCAAGCATTTGCTCCGTCTAATTTTGCTGACTCCAAGAGTTCATCTGGAATTGTTTTATAAAATTGTCTGAAGAAAAATGTTGCTGTAGCTGAAGCAACTAATGGAAGGATAAGGCCTGTATATGAATTTGTTAAACCTAAATCAGATACAATTTTATAGCTTGGAAAAATCCTTACCTCCAAAGGAACAAGTAGAGTAATAAAGATTAACCAAAAAATTGGTACAGCTAATTTAAATCTATAATAAACCAAAGCATATGCTGACATTGCTGAAATAACTACCTTAAGTGTTGCAATTCCTAATGCCATTATAAAACTATTAATAAACATTTTTGCAGCAGTCACTTCTTCTGACCAACCACCTTTTTCATTTAAAACTTCGTTATAGTTTCTTGCTAGCTGATCACCTATATGAAACTTCATACCTTCGGTTAATATAGTTACAGAGTCATGCGAAGAACTTGCAAAAGATATCCAAATAGGAACTACCATTAACAAGACTCCTAGTATTAAAATAATATGAGCAATTATTTGAAGTGGTTTAATTTTCATTTATCTTGAAAAACCCCCTTAATAAAATATTTCTGCAACACAATTATAATTAAAATTGGTGGCACCATAGACATCATCACGAAAGCAAAACGATGAACAATTGAACCCGACATCATTTTTAATCCCATAACCACTGTCCAATATTGTTCTGAAGTTGTTACCAATAATGGCCATAGATACTGATTGTAGCCAAAAACAAACATAAATATTAACATCGCTACAATCATTGTTTTTGACAAAGGAATTAAAAAATCAACAAAAAATCTCCAGGTATTTGCTCCATCAAGTTTTGCGGATTCAAGTAATTCATCTGGAACGGTTTTATAAAATTGTCGAAAGAATAATGTTGCTATAGCTGATGCTGAAATAGGAACTATTAATCCAAAGTAAGAATTCACTAGATTAAGCTCAGCCATTACTGAATAAGTAGGGAAAATTCTTAACTCTAATGGTACTAAAATTGTAATAAATATAATCCAAAACAATAATGTTGCATATTTTATTCTGTAATAAACCAACGCGTAAGCAGCCATTAAAGATGTAACAACGGATAATATTGCAACTCCTGTAGCCATGATAAAACTATTAAAAAACATTTTTAATGCTGTTATCTCTTTAAAAAAACCACCCTGATATAATAAAACTCGTAAGTAATTTTCATAAAAGCTATCTCCTAAAAACATTTGGAGACCATTCATATTAATCATTGAACTCGTGTGCGTCGAGCTAGCAAAAATCATCCATACAGGAACTACCATGATTAGTATTCCAATGAGTAAAATTAAATGTGAAAAACTTGATGTGATAAATCTAGTCATTAATTATAATGTATTTTCCCTTCGATATATCTAAATTGAAAAATCGTAATTACTAATACAATCAACATCATCATTATTGATTGAGCTCCTGCACTTCCTAAATCCAGTCCTCTAAATCCATCCATGTAAGCTTTATAAACTAGAGTTCTTGTTTCACCGGAAGGAGCACCTATTGTTGTGGTATCAATAATTCCAAATGTATCAAAGAAAGCATACGTTATATTAATAATTATTAAAAAGAATGTAGTTGGCATTAATAATGGGAATGTAATTGTCCAAAATCTTCTAAAACTATTTTTACAGTCAATCATTGATGCTTCAATTACAGATTTTTGTATAGCTTGAAGTCCAGCCAAGAAGAAAATAAAATTAGCACTGATTTGCTTCCAAGAACCAGCTATGATTACGTAAATATAAGAGTCGAACACACTTTCGTACCAATTAAATCCCCACAGTTCGTGAAATAAATGATAAAGAAGACCAAATCTTTCACTAAAAAAATAATTTGCCATTACACCGACTACCGCAGGCGCAATTGCATAAGGCCAAATTAAAAGTGTTTTGTAAGTGCTTTTACCATGCATTACATTATTAGCCTGAACGGCAAGTAATAATCCAATTGAGCCTGTAATTAACGTAATAACAAAACTATAAATAATAGTAAATTTGAAAGCTATGAAATAAGCTGGATCATCAAAAATAAATAAAAAATTGTCAAACCATACAAACTTCGATCCAAATCCAAAAGCATCTTGCATTGTAAATGCATCTCTAAAGGTTTGTATGATTGGCCAATATAAAAAAATTAACAATATACCTAGCTGCGGAGCTAAGAAAAGATATTGTGAATAGCTAGATTTGAATTGGACTTTTTTCATACTTTTGTAAAAATAAATAAGGAGGGTAAATTAATACCCTCCTTATTGTTTTAATTATTCTTACAAAGTTTTAGCAAATTGCTTTAACAATTTAGCTGCACCTTTGTCCATATTCTGCAATCCTTTTTCGATTGATATTTTGCCGTTTAACATTGGCTCAATATTTTCGTAAATTACTTCACGAATTTGGGGCCAGTTACCAGCTCTATATCCACCAGGAATAGTTGAACCTTCTAAGCTTAATTGTTCACCAACTGCTTTATGATATGGAGAAGCTCTATAGAAATTTATAGTTTCAGCTAACTCTATACCACCTTTAGTCACTGCAGAGTAACCAGTCATATTGTGATAATACAGATCCATTTCTGGAGAACCCATAAATTCTATAAATTTAGCAAGTCCTTTGTACTCTTCCTCAGTATGACCATTTAAGATCCAGTTAGCAGCACCACCTATAAAAGTTGGATACTCTTTTCCTTTGGTTACTGAATCCCAGTAAGGAATATGATTAACTGTAAAGTTTGGAACAACACCTTTCATTCCACCAAATGATGCAGCAGAACCAAACCAAAATGCAGCTTCACCTGCTATAAATGGTGCTTGATTGTCTCCCCAAGCTCTTCCTTTATAGCCATATAAACCTTTATCATACCATTCTTTAACTTTCTTCCAATGATAGACAAATGCATCAGTTTCAGCGAATAAAGTTTTTGTAGGAACAGCATCGTAACCATTATTTCCATCTAACATTAATAAATTATGTCTAGAAAAGAAATTTTCAGTCCAAATCCATGGACTATGACTTTGAACTAAAGGAATGTATCCAGCAGCTTTGATTTTTGGAGCCATGGCCTCAAATTCTTCATAAGTTTTTGGCACAGATTCAATTCCAACCTCTTTCAAAATGTCCATGTTTGCATACATCAAACAAGTTGAACTATTGAAAGGTACACCAATCATTTTTCCATCAGAGTCGGCATAGAAATTTTTAATGCCTGGAATATAGTTGTCAGCATCTACATCAATGCCATATTTCTTAGCCATTTCTTCAAAACCGATAACAACACCATTTTTTACTTGAGCTACCATGATTGCAGCACCAGCATCATAAACCTGTGAATAGTGTGGTTGGTCGCCTGCTCTAAATGCAGCAATAGTTGCCGCCATGTTATCTTCATAACTTCCTTTTCCTGTAGGAATGACCGTATATTGATCTTGTGAAGCGTTAAATCTATTTGCAATTTCAATAATTACATCACCAAGAAAACCACTGTTTCCGTACCACCAATGAATTTCTGTTTTTGAATAACTGTGTGATGTAAAAGAGAAAGTAAATAGAATTGTTAAAACACTAAGTATTTTTTTCATATCTATCCTTCTGTTAAGTTTATTTTATTTTTTATTAATACTTTATTAATGTTAAGATATTATGAAATTGTAAATAATTGCATTTAAAAATTTTAAATTTCTAAGAGAGGTTGTATATTTTAAAACAAATCATAATTTAAATGTCTAAAAAATTTGATTTATTCATAATAGGTGGCGGTATAAACGGTGCAGGTATTGCAAGAGATGCTGCAGGTAGAGGTTTATCAGTTTGTTTAGCTGACAAAGGTGAGATTGGAGGAGCAACCTCATCTTGGTCGACAAAATTAGTACATGGTGGTCTTCGTTATTTAGAAAATTATGAATTCAAACTAGTTAGAGAATCTCTGAAAGAAAGAGAAATAGTTTATAAAATTGCCAGACATATTTCCAAACCGATTCCTTTTATAATTCCTTATGCAGATAAAATTCGACCAGCCTGGTTAATTAAAATTGGTTTATTTTTGTATGATAATTTAGGTGGCAAAAGCAATATACCAAAATCAAAAACGTTTGATCTTACAAAAAAATTTTCAAATATTCTTAAGCAAAAATACAAAACTGGTTTTCAATATTTTGACATACAAATTGACGATAAAAAATTAACGAAACTAAATGCTAAAGATGCAAAAAGAAATAAAGCTAAAATACTAGAATATAACAAAGTTAAAAAAGCTGAAATTATTGGCAATGAATGGATTATTAGTCTTGAAAAAGGTGAAAAAGTAAAATCAAAAATTTTAATTAATGCATCTGGACCATGGATAAACGAAACCTTAAATAAAAATATAAAAATTAAATCTAAGAAAAAAATAAGATTAGTTAAAGGAAGTCATATTATTACAAAAAAATTGTACAAAGAAAATGTTGCATTCACATTTCAAAATACTGATAAAAGAATAATATTTGTGATACCTTATAAAGGGAAGTTTTCTTTAATTGGAACTACAGAAGTTGAGGTTAAATCACCAGAAAATAAAGGAATATCAAAAAAAGAAATTACATATTTAATTCGTTCAGTAAATAATTACTTAAAAAAACAAATCAGAACAAAGGACATTGTAGATACTTATTCAGGGATAAGACCTCTAATTGAAGATTTTAATACAGCTTCAAAAGTCACAAGAGATTATGTTTTTGATTTAAAAATTATAAAAAAATTACCTTTATTGAATATATATGGAGGAAAACTAACCACCTACAGAAAATTGTCTGAAAAAGTCCTTTTTGACCTTAGAAAGTTTTTACCTAAAACAAAAAAAGGTCCATGGACACACAAAAAGAAGCTTCTCTAAACTTAATGACCGTTAAATTTGAAAAATTAAAAAAAACAATAATTAAATGTAATAAATGCCCTAGACTTGTGAGGTTTAGAAAAAAAATATCTACGGAAAAAAGAAAACAATATATGGACCAAACTTATTGGGGAAAACCAGTTACAGGTTTTGGAGATATAAATGGAAAAATAATGATTGTTGGTCTAGCACCAGCTGCTCATGGTGGAACAAGAACAGGCAGAGTATTTACAGGCGATAAATCCTCAGATTTTTTATATAAATGTTTACACAATGTAAAAATTGCCAATCAAAGTAATTCAGATCATATAAATGATGGATTAAAAATAAAAAATACCTTTATAACACCAGCTCTAAAGTGCGTTCCTCCAGGAGATAAACCATTAAATGAAGAGTTAAAAAATTGCTTTGGTTATTTTAAATCTGAATTTGAAATACTTAAAAATCTAAAAATTATTGTGGCTTTAGGGAAAATTGCGTTTGATACTTGTGTAAAATTTTATAGAGAAAATTTTGATTACACTGAGAGAGTAAAATTTAGTCATGGAACATATTTTAAATTACCTAACAATGTGTTGTTAATGGGGTGTTATCATCCAAGTCCAAGAAATGTAAATACTGGACGAATAAATGAAAAACAAATGACTAAACTATTTAAAAAAGTAAAAGAACTAGTTTAATTTGTTAATAAGTGCTACTGGAAGTTTTACTGGTTTTCCCAACTTATTTAGAGATACTAATTTAATCTCTGCATCACATAAAGTATCTGATTTTCTTTTAATTACTTGTGACATTGTAATTGTAGTCAAAGTATTAGATTTTATTTTTGTGAAAACGGTAATTTTATCCTCAAATTTAGCTGGTTTTTTAAAATCTACGTTGCAAGTTTTTACTGCTATTAAAACATTATGTTTATCTAATAACTTTTTATTCGAATATCCCAAGGAATAAATAAGCTCAGATCTTGCTCTTTCAAAGTACTTTAAATAATTTGCGTGGTAAACTATTCCACCAAAATCAGTATCCTCATAGTATACTTTTAAATTATACTTAAATACTTTCATCAATTGATATTAATAAAATTTATTGAGAAGAAAAATAGATATTTTGATAGTAAGTAATTGATTTTTTCTTTGAATTATCTGTATCTGACATGATCGCTATACCATCTAGCTCATTAACATCTAAATTATGGAATTTCTTGAAATCTTCTTTAACGTTTGCTTTGACAGTTACCCATTCATTTAAATTTGTTTTGGTAGTAGCAAGTACATTATCTATGGACTTTTTAGTATATGGGCTTGGAAAGTTGCTTCCAACTTCTTGATTGCTTGAAAAAACATAATTTATTGCTCTATTGGATAAAGGTGTTGCTCCAGTTTTTTTAATGACGAATACTCTTCCTGCAAAGTCATGACCCTTTTTAGCTGTCTCATCTATCCCTGGTATGTCTTTCTCAATTTTCCAAGTAATATTTATGAAAGGTGTTTTATTTAGATCAATTTTAATCTCCTTACCTAGGCCAGAAGCAGCATTATCAGCAATAGCTTTAAGGTAATTACCATTTTCATCAGAGCCAACAGAATATTCAGTTTTATTATCTGCCCCTCTTACTTTTCTAACTGTCAATTCTGATAGTTCTTTCTCTGTAAACTCAAATACTTTTACTTCCTCAGAATACAAAGTAGTTTGAAACAACGCTGTAACTAAAATTAATTTAAATAAAAATCTAAACATGTCCTCTCTATATAAAAGATAAAATAATTTTCAAATTCAAAATTTTGACATTATTTAAACATGCATAATTCATTATTGTTCTCTATTTAGATGATATGAAATTAACAGTTCTTTTTGGTTTGATGATTTATTGGTCTATAATTATAACTGCACCTGTAATTTCAAAAAATTCAGAAAAAATCGGAGAAAAAAAGGTATTAATACCTCTTAAAAAACCAAGAATTTAAGGCAGAAGCACTATCTTAGGTGCCGAACAGGTTCCATCATGAATTTCTTTAAAAGCTCCCCAACCATCTTTAAGATTTCTGTACTCAATCCATTCTATCTTGCCTAGCTTGTTATTAGTTAAAATATCAATAGTTTCACCAAATTCTTTGTTTGTGTAACAGTAAGTTCCAATAAAAGTAACTTCTTGAAGGGTTGCTTTCCTAAAATTAAAAGATCCAGCAGGCTGGGTTAATCCGATATGAACTATTATTCCTCCTGGTTTTACTACACTGATTGCCTGTTGTCGTGAAACTTCAAGTCCAACAGTGTCAAAAACTAAATCAAAGCTGCTCTCTTTTATATCTTTATGATCTGGCGACACTGTTTTTGCATCTACATATTTGGAGCATTCATTAAGTCTTTTTTGATTAGGATCAGAAATTGTCAAATTTGTATTACCTTGGATCTTGGATAAAATTAATGCACACAAAAGGCCAATTGCTCCGCCGCCCTGAACAAGCGTTCTACATTCATTTAATGGTTTTTTTGATGCTTCTACAGCTAATAATACTGCATGATATGAAACTGCTGTTGGTTCTGCAACCGCAGCCTCTTTAACATCAAGCTTTTCAGGAACTTTGAAAATATTGTGATCTGGAACTGTAATGAGTTCAGCAAACGCACCTTGTCTTTCATAAGGTCTATTCATTCCTAAAAGAACTCTATCTGGACATAAATGTTCTCTTCCGCTCTTGCAGTATTCACAATTTCTACAAGTTATTAATGGATTAAGAACTGAAATTTGATCTTTAAGCTTTCCGTTAATTATTTGACCACTAACTTCATGACCTAAAATTAACGGTGGGATTCTTCTCTCGTCTTTTCCGTGGTAAGCATGCATATCTGAGCCACAGATACCTGATGCATGAACTTTAAGAATACTTTCTCCAGGTTTTTCAGAAGGTTCTTTTTCCTCCCTAAATTCCATCTCCTCAACACCAGTGTAGACAAGCGCTTTCATTATTATTTATTATTCAATAAATAATATACTAAATAAGATGTGAATGCTCCAATAATCCATCCAAAAGATTGATATTGTATTAAGTTTTCATTTAGTAAAGACGATAAAGAAAAGATTGATCCAATTAAAAGAGCATACAATGCTTTGAGGTTCCAACCGTTACTGTAAATATATTCTGTATGTTCTTTAGGATAAAAAAGCTCTTTGTGATTAATTTGTTGTTTTTTAAACAAATAATAATCTGCAACCAATACTCCAAAAATTGGGCCAAAAGTCGTAGCTACAGCTTCAACAAATATCAAAACATTAGCTTTGCTGAAAATTGAAAGCCAAAATGTTGAAATAATTAATCCAATAATTGATATTACAATTCCTGTTTTTTTTAACGTTAAAGAGTTCGGGAAAAAATTTATCAATGTATTTTGCGAAGGAATATAATTTGCTATCAAATTAGTTGATAACGAAGAGATAATAATAAATATCAAACAAAATAAAGTTAGAAAATTATTATTAAATTTTCCAACTATATCATTTGGATTAGTAAGTAGACTTGAAGTATTTAAACCTTTGCTAGTTAGAATAATATCTGAACCTAATGTGATTAATACCGAGAAAAAAGAAAAGAATATTAAATTTAATATTATACTTAAATTTCCTTTGGTCATTTCCTTGTAATTCATTGAGTATCTAGAAAAGTCTCCAAAAGTTAGAATAACTATAGCAAAATAAGCAAATAGAGTTCCTGTGATTGATATTATAGGAGCTATATTCGATTGAATTGCAAAATTGCTAAAGACTAAGCTTAGTTTTATTCCATTTAGTAGTTCATAGTAATACTCAGATAAAATAACAATTAATAAAACAGAAAGCCCTAAATATATTGAAAGACCTGAAAAATTAATAAATGATTTTAAAAAATTCTGTCCTTTTGTAAAAAGGATGTATTGAAATATTAAAGTTAAAAATAAACAAACCCAATCAATTAAATTCAAACCAAAAAAGAATAATAAAAATATTTCATTCTGTAAGATTTGATTATCGATTTTAAATAGAATGATCCTTGCAATATAACCTAATGACTTTGATATAAAAAATGTTTGTACACCAAACATGAATAAACCAACTAATCCTCTGATCATCCCTACATATCTTGCACCAGTAAAACCCATTGAAAGTCTAAGAATTGTTGGAAAACTTAATCCACTACTTTGAGAAATTTTTCCAATGATATTAGCAAAAAAGAATACTAATAATCCAGCTAGTAATGATCCTATTAAGACAACAAAAAAATTCAGATCATAGAATAAATATAAAGCTGATATCAAAGAGAAGCCAACTATTGTTTGAATATTTATAGCCCAAAAGTTAAAGTAATTTTTCCAACTCCAGTCTCGATTATTAGGATTTATTGAAACTAATTCCCAATTCCTTAATTGAAATTTTTCGCTTTGATTCACTTAAATGATATTAATCAATTATTTACTGCTGTCCATATAAGAGAGTTGGCAACCACAGTACTATTTTTGGATACGCTATGATTATAATTAATCCAATTATCTGCAATACCATGAACTGCATCATTCCAAGATAAATATCTTTTAAATCCCAACTTGGAACTACTCCTTTTAAAAAATACGCAGATAATGCTACGGGGGGTGAAAGCCAGGCGGTTTGCAAATTAACAGCAACAAGAATTGCAAACCAAGTTAAATTAAATCCTAATGCTTCAACTAATGGTAAAATAATAGGAACGACTATCATAACAATTGGTACCCACTCTAAAGGCCATCCTAAAAGAAAAATCATAATCATGATTATTCCTAAAATTAAATATTTATTCATCTCAAGTGACAAAAGGAAATCTGTTAAAACCATTGGGGTTCCTAATCTTGCAAACACTGCTCCAAAGAAATTAGAAGCAGCAACTAAAACCATAATTAATGCAGAAATCTCTAGAGTTTTAACTAAAGCATCTTGTAATTTTTTTAATGTTAATTTTCTGTAAGCTAAAGAAAGCAATAATGCACCACCTGCTCCACATCCTGCAGCTTCTGTTGGGGTAGCAAAACCAAATAAAATACTTCCTAATGCAGCAAATACTAATGCAGCGGGTGGCACTAATCCTAAGAAAAATTCTAGCCATAATTTTTTTAAATCTGTTGTTCTTAATTCTTCTGGTATAGGTGGACCTAATTTTGGGTTCATCATACATCTGAATGTAGTATATGCAGCATATAAGCATGCCAACAATATTCCTGGAACTATTGCAGCTGCGAATAAATCAGTTACAGGAATTTCCATAATTGGACCCATAACTACAAGCATAATGCTCGGTGGAATTAGAATACCTAAAGTTCCTCCAGCAGTAATCGTACCAGCAGCTAATTTTACATCATAGTTTGATCTATTCATTGATTTTGCAGCCATAATTCCAAGAATTGTAACTGATGCACCAACTATTCCAGTTGCAGCAGCAAATATTACAGAAACAAATAAAACTGCATAATATAAAGAACCTCTAACTCTTGCCAACATCATTTGGAAAGCTGAGAATAATCTCTCCATTAAACCTGCTTGTTCCATCATTATTCCCATAAATACAAATAAGGGGACAGCGGCGAGAGTTTGTTCGGTCATTACCATCGAAAATTGTAGTGTCATTAAATAGAAAACTAATTTTCCAAAACCTAAGTATCCAAAAACAAATCCTAAAAAAATAAGAGTAAATGAAATTGGAAATCCAATAAATATTGCAAACAACATCACACCAATAAGTATGAAACCTAAAATTGCTGGATCTATTAAATGTGAAAGCATTAACTACCTGGCCATTTACCTTTGACAGCTGCGTAATAACTTTTAAAAAGTTCAGAAACACCTTGGATAAGAAGAAAAACAATTCCAATCCATAGACATGATTTTATTGGCCACATATATGGCATCCATGTTGTATCCATCCCTCTTTCGTTTCTCATTATACTTTCTTGGACAAACCCTGTCGTCATATACAAAAAGACAATTAATCCCGGAAAATAAAATAATAAGTAAAGCCAAAAATCTATTCTGCCTTGAGTTTTAACTTTAAAATTTCTATATAAAAAATCTGCTCTAATATGAACACCTTTTGAAAGAGCATATCCTGCTCCCAACATAAACAATGCTCCATAAAAAAATCTACTCATATCATAAGCCCAGATTGTAGGAGCTAAAAATAATTTTCTTGCTAAAACTTCGTAAACCATCCCAAGCATTAGCGGGATCGTAATCCAGCAAACAATGTTTCCTATTAATTTACTAAATTTGTCTATGTTAACTATGGTTTTAGCCATCCAAGTTGGCATATCATCTGGCATCTTTCCAGATCCTAATCGCCTTTCGGCTATCATTTCATCTGAAATATCTAACTTTGGATTATCCGACATATAAATTTTAGAAAAAAAAAGCGGGCTTGTAAAAGCCCGCTTAATAACTTTATTTATTTCTTCAACGAATTAGCATAAGCCATTCCTAGCTTAGCATTCGATGTTTGTGCACCAGACCAGAATGGTACAGCAGTATTAGCAAAGCTTATCATTGAATCATAAACTTCCTTAAAGAATGCGTTTTCTTTTGCATTTTTCTCTAAAGTTGCTTTCGCTGCAGCCATGTAAGCTGGGAAATAATCAGCTGGTGTATCTTCAAGTATCACACCATGATTTTCAGTAAGATCTTTAAGCGCTAATCCATTAGTGTTGATTCTGTAAGCTAAAGCTCTCATCAACGATGCATCAGCAGCCATCTTCATTGAAAATTTCTCATGGTCAGTGAATTTGTCATAAGTGCTTTTGTTTAAGTAAAAGTCAGCATTTACGACTACTTGGTGTAAACCTTGCAGATAGTAGTGTTTTAATACTTTATGTATACCAAACACTTTATCTGGTTGAGGACAACACCACTCAGCAGCATCAATAGTTCCTGCTTCCAATGCTGGAAGAATATCTCCACCACCCATTGCAACTGAAGCTATTCCAATGTCTTTATAAGTTTGACCTGGAATTCCTGGAGGAGTTCTGAACTTAAATGTTCTGAAATCATCCATATCTTTGATTTTTCTTGGGAACCATCCTAAAGCTTCTGGACCAACTGGTTGAAGCATGAAACCTTTAATGTCTCTTTTCATTTCTCCCCAAAGTCTGTCATATAGTTGTTCTCCACCACCATATAAAAACCATGATAAGAATGCGATGTTATCAATTCCTACACCACCACCTGCTACTGGCGAACCAAATAACATAGCAGCTGGATGTTCTCCAGACCAATAGTGAGTCCAAGCAAATCCACAATCAATCAAACCTTTATCAACAGCATCAAGAGTTTCTTTAACTCCAACTACTGTTCCTGCTGGCATAATTTCAAATTTTAGAGATCCACCTGTTAGTTTTGTTACGTTGTCAGTAAAGTCTTTTAACATTACCGCTTCATCACCTTTAGCGCTAATAACTGTCTGACACTTTAACGTTTTTGCAGCATTCGCGTTTGAAATAAATCCAAATACTAAGAATGCAGCAAACAACGCTGAAACGATTTTTTTCATTATATCCCTCTCTTTTTATTTATAATGTGAAGATCCTCTCAAAAATCAAAGCCACATACAAGTGTCATTTCGACGTTTTTATGAGAAAAATGTTTAAAATCATTAAATATTCATTAAAGATTATTTATAAAAAATATGGATAAATTTGATTACATAATTATTGGCGCAGGATCCGCGGGCTGTGTCTTAGCTAATAGATTAACAGCAAATCCAGATACTAAAGTTCTTTTACTTGAGGCTGGCGGTAAAGATACTAATCCTTGGATCCATATTCCTGGTGGCTATTTTAAAACCATGCACAATCCAGATACTGACTGGTGTTTTAATACAGAAAAAGAGCCAAACTGCGATAACAGGCAAATGGTTTATCCAAGAGGAAAAACATTAGGTGGAAGCTCATCTATTAATGGAATGCTTTATATTAGAGGTCAATCAAATGATTATAATTATTGGAGACAACTTGGTAATGTTGGTTGGTCATGGGATGATGTTCTTCCTTATTTTAAAAAGTCTGAAGATTTCCAATTTGGAGAAAATGAATTTCATGGTTCTGGAGGGCCTATTGCAGTAGAGAAAATTAGAGCAACATTTAAAGTTCTCGATCTATTTTTAGAGGCTGCTGAAGAGCATGGTTATAAAAGAACTGATGATTTTAATAACGGTGATAATGAAGGAATGGGATATTTTCCCTTTACAATTAAAAATGGATTTAGATGTAGTACAGCTGTAGGTTATTTAAATCCAGTTAAGAGTAGAAAAAATTTAAAAATTATTACTAAGGCTCACATTAAAAATATAGAATTTGAAAATAAAAAAGCAAAAAAAGTAAATTATTGGATAGATGGAAAAGAATTTTCTGTTGAGACTAATAAAGAAATTATATTAAGCGCAGGTACAATAGGCTCGCCTCATATATTACAAGCTTCAGGGATTGGACCAGGAGAACTTCTAAGAAAAAATAATATTAGTGTGTTAAAAGATCATCAAGGA
Organism: uncultured Pelagibacteraceae bacterium; assembly: GCA_902614975.1. Lineage (GTDB taxonomy): Bacteria > Pseudomonadota > Alphaproteobacteria > Pelagibacterales > Pelagibacteraceae > Pelagibacter. The sequence goes on along the minus strand of CACMND010000012.1, from coordinate 7,538 downwards.
GTTGGAAGAAACCTAACTGATCATTTAATGCTAAGACCTGTTTATAAAATTAAAAATTTAGAAACTTTAAATGATATTTACTACAGCTTTACTAAAAAAATGTTATCTGGTTTAAAGTTTCTTCTCTTAAGAAAAGGACCTTTAACAGTTGGTGCAAGTTATGTTTGTGGTTTTGTAAAAAGTGATGAACATTTAGAAACTCCTAATCTTCAATTTCATATTTCACCAGCAAGTACCGATCTTTTAGGAAAATCAGCTTTACATAAATTTCCAGCGTTCACTCCAACAATTACAAATGTAAGACCAACAAGTAGAGGGTCTATAGAATTAAAATCTCCAGACACCAGAGTTTCACCAAAAATTAAAATGAATTATTTATCAACCGATGAAGATCGTGAAATTGCTGGAAAAGCTTTAAAGATTGTAAGAAAAATTGTTATGGAGTCTAAAGCTTATAAAGATTATCAACCTGAAGAGCTTAGACCGGGAATCAATATTACAGATAATGAAGAATTAGCAACAGAAGCAGGAAAATTTGCAAATACTATATTCCATCCTGTGAGTACATGTAGAATGGGTAAAGATGAAAACGCTGTTGTTAACGATCGATTAGTCGCTCATGGACTAGAAAATTTAAGGGTTGTAGATGCCTCTGTTATGCCTCATATCACATCAGGAAATACAAATGCACCGACAATAATGATTGCGGAAAAAGCAGCTGATATGATAATTGAGGATAGTAGAAGATGACCGAACAAATTTTAATTTTTTTTCAAATAGTTTTTATCGATTTAGTTTTAGCAGGAGATAATGCAATTATAATTGGAATGGTTGCTTCTCAATTTCCAACCGAGCAAAGAAAAAAAATTATTTTTTGGGGAATTGGAGCAGCAGTAGTTTTAAGAATTATATTTACTCTGATCACCGCTTATCTATTACAAATCACAGGTCTTAGACTTATAGGTGGAATATTGCTTCTTTATATATGTTACAGACTTTATGAAGATGTAATAAAAATGAATGGTAATGCTGAAGAAAATGTAAAAAAAGTAGATAACAGTTCATTCATGAAAGCTGTAACAACGGTAATTCTTGCAGATGTAACAATGAGCTTAGATAATGTGTTGGGAGTAGCAGGTGCTGCTAGAGATCATTACATGTTATTAATATTTGGTCTAGTTTTATCAATTGTTTTGATGGCTACCGCAGCAACATTGATATCTGGCTGGATTAAAAAGTATAAATGGATAGGATGGGTTGGATTATTGGCAATATTATTTGTTGCAATAGAGCTAATATATACAGACGTAAAATTATTTTTATAAATGTATTTAAAAAAGATAAATTTAAAAAATAAAGTTGCTTTAGTTACTGGTGCAGGAAAAGGTATTGGTAGAGCATGTTCAATAGCTCTTGCGGAAGCAGGTGCAACAGTAATTGGTTTAAGTAGAACTCCTTCAGATCTAAATAAACTTCAAAAAGATATAAAAAAAGTTAAAGGAAAATTAATTAAAATAACTTGTGATATTATGGATTATGAAGATCTTTCTTCTAAATTAAAAAAAATTAAGAAAGTTGATATTCTTGTAAATAATGCAGGTACGAATATTCCTGAGCCTTTCGAAAAAATTAAACAAAAAAGTATGAACTATCTTGTAGATTTAAACATTAAAGCAGCATTCAATGTTGCTCAATTAGTAGTCCTGAAAATGCTAAAAAATAAAAAAAAAGGTGGGTCTATAATTAATATGTCCTCACAATTAGGGCATGTTGGTATGTCAGGAAGAAATGTTTACAATATGACAAAATTTGGAATTGAGGGATTAACAAAAGGAATGGGTGTAGAACTTGCAACAAAAAATATTAGAGTAAACACAGTTGCACCTACATTTGTAGAAACCCCAATGGTTAAAAAATTCTTTAAAAATAAAAGATTTAAAAAGCTTGCTTTAAGTAATATTCCAATGGGAAAATTTGCAACAGAAGCCGATGTGGCTACAGCAGTATGTTTTTTAGCTTCAGATGCTGCAAATATGATAACCGGGACATCAATTGTGATTGATGGAGGTTGGACAGCAAAATAATGAAAAAATTGTTGCTTTTTTTAGCAATTATATTTTCTACACACTCTCATGCTTTAGAGTTTCAAGGTAAATTTTTACAAGGGCATTTTATTTTAGGTAAAGCAGAAGCTGGATCAAAGGTATTTGTAGATAAAACACAAGTTAAAGTATCTGAGGATGGATATTTTGTATTTGGTATTGATAGAGATCGAAAATTTGATGTAGCTATTACTGAAATAAGTAATGGTAAAAAAAATAAAGTTATAAAAAAAGTTTTTAAGAGAAAATATAATATTCAAAGAATAGATGGTCTGCCTGAAAATAAAGTTACACCACCAGAATCTGTATATAAAAGAATTAAAGAAGAAAATGGGAGAATTGGAAAAGCAAGAGCAATAAATTCAGATTTAACTTTCTTTACTGAACAATTTATTATGCCAGTTAAAGGAATAATTAGTGGAGTTTATGGTAGTCAAAGAATTCTAAATGGTAAACCAAAGTGGCCTCACTACGGAATTGATATTGCAGCTAAACAGGGAACTGAAATAAAATCATCTGGAACTGGAGTTGTTACTATGGCAGAAGATGATCTTTATTATACGGGTGGTACTGTAATAATGGACCATGGCCATGGTATTTCAACAATATATTCGCATCTAGAAAATGTAATGGTTAAAGTTGGCGATGCAGTAAAACAAGGAGAAATAATTGGAACTGTTGGATCCACTGGAAGATCAACTGGGCCTCATTTAGATTTTAGGATAAATTGGTTTCAAACTAGACTTGATCCTATGAGTATTCTTCAATAAGTTCTGGCTATGAAAAATGAAATTAATCGTATTGCTGATAGACTAGTAAAGGCTTTCAACACAAATACAGTCATCAATCCTATCCCGGTAAAATATTGTAAAAATATTAATTTAGCTAATAAGCTTAGAAAATTGTGTGAAGCTCAAATTAAAGATGAAACAATTGGAATAAAGGCTGGTGGAACTGGAATTCAAGCTTTAAAAAAATTAAAGGAAAAAGAACCTTTTACGGCAAAAGTATTTAAAAAAAGATTAGTTAAATCTGGTCAAAAAGTAAAAATAAACCAACACACTAAGGGTATAGAAGTTGAAGTTTATTATTTTATTAAGAAATCTTTCTTTGATTTTAAAGGTAAAGTTACAAAATCAAATGTCTCCAAATTTATTAAATTTATGGGACCATGTTTTGAAATAGTTGGATTTAGACAAAGAAATAAAAAGTTTACATATTTAGGAGATATTTGTGGGGATTTTGGATTTAACATCAAATTTGTTGTTGGAAGAAAAACAAAATTTAAAAAATTAAACCTAAATAATTTGAAAACTTCATTAGTAAGCAAAAAGAATGGAGTGAAGGTAAATGGTAATACAAACATTGTTTATATTAACCCATTAAATTCTTTAAGATTTGTTTTAAATAAAGTTAAGAAAGAAAAGATAAATTTAAATAAAGATTTTTATGTTTTCACAGGCTCAACTGTGGGAGTAGTTCCTTTTAAAGGAAAAGGATTATACAAAGGAACAGTTGATAAAATTGGTTCTGTTAGTGTTAACATTCGTTAATGGGTCTTCATTTTAGTAAAGAAGAATTCTCAAATAGAAAAGAAAAAACACTTAACTCTATGAAAAATGAGGGTGTAGATGCTCTTATTATGTTTAGACAAGAGTCGATGTATTGGCTCACTGGTTACGACACATTTGGATATGTTTTTTTTCAAGCATTAGTTTTAGATCAAAAAGGTAATGTAATATTATTGACTAGAGCTCCCGATTTAAGACAAGCTCAAAATACATCCAATATCAGTGATATTAGAATTTGGGTTGATAAAGATGGTGCTAATCCTGCTGATGAACTTAAAATAATTTTAGATGAGTTAAATTTAAAAGGAAAAAAAATTGGCGTTGAATATGAGGCATACGGTCTTACAGGAAGAAATGCTTTAAGACTTAATGCAGTTTTACAAAACCATTACTCAATTGAAGACAAATCAGAACTAATTACAAAACTAAGAGTAATAAAAACTGACGAAGAAATTAATTATGTAAAAAAAGCAGCAAATTTAGCTGATAAAGCTTTAGATGAAGTTTGGAAGCATGCAAAAGCAGGTGTAAGTGAGTCTAAAATTTTAGCTGAAATGAACAGAGTTATATTTGAAGGAGGTGGAGATTATCCTGCTAATGAATTTATAATAGGGTCTGGAAAGAATGCCCTACTCTGTCGATATCAAGCAGAAAAACAAATACTTAATAATCAAGATCAGTTAACCATTGAATGGGCTGGAACCTATAGGCACTATCATTCAGCGATGTTTAGAACAATACCAATAGGAAAAGCAGATCCAAAACATCATAAAATGCATGAAGCATGCGTTGAGGCTCTTAAAAATTGTGAAAATAAATTAAAGCCTGGAAATAAAATTGGAGAAGTTTTTGATGTTCATGCAAAAACCTTTGATAATAATGGATTTAAAAATTCAAGAATGAATGCATGTGGTTACTCTTTAGGAGCAACTTTTTCTCCAAACTGGATGGATTGGCCTATGTTATACACAGGAAATCTATATAAGATTGAGCCAGGAAATATATTTTTTATGCACATGATATTGATGGACTCTGAAAATCAATTAGCCATGAACTTGGGTGAAACTTATCTTGTTACTGAAAAAGGGAATGAAAGATTAGGTCAACATAAGTTGGATCTGGTGGTGCTTTAATCTATAGCATGACGGCTTTATTATGGTTTCTTATAAAATCCTAAATCCTTAACATAGTTTTGTCTTAAATTTATAATAGAAAATTTGTATGAAATTTTTGATTCTTTTATTATTTCTAATTTATCCAACTATTAATTTTGCTCATGACAAAAAACCTCCGTTTAATTTAGATAATGTACAAAGTATTTATGAATTAAATAATGGAAATAAGATTTATATCGAACAATACGAAAGAGGAGATCGAATTTGGGAAGAAGATATATTAAGTAATAAAATAAACAATATTTCTTTTGTATGGAGTTTTATATCTCTTGCTGAAAATTGTGAGGGGATCGAAAATGAAAATATTTATTTTGCTACAAATTTGGAATATTATTTAGGAGGAGGCACAAAAATTGATAATCCTCAAATAAGAATTTTCTCATTACATGACCCAAGTCCCTGGAGAGATAGTGATTTAGGTATAGTCCCTAATATTGAGTGGGCTAATTCATTTTGTAATTTTTATAAACCATTAAATCAATAATATTCTCATCAACTTAATTATATTTAACGTGTAATTTATCTTTACAATGAAGTTTATAAAGATATGATTTTGATATGAAAGTTCTCAGAGGTGTCGATGAAGCAGTTGAAGAATTTTCTAAACTAAAAATCCAACCGCCAAATAAATTAACTTCGACAAATTATCCAGATGGTTTAGTTTTTGAGTGTGGATGCGAAAGTGGTGGTCATAGAGTAAATGATCCAACTAACACAGTAATAGGAATACAATTTCCTGTTTATTTTGTTATGAGATGCGTAAATGATTATCTTACTTTTTTTAGAGTAAAAGGTATTTTTACTCAAAAAGCATATACTATATGGACATGTGATAAAAAAACTGGACAGGAGGCACTAAAAAAAATTGGAATTTGAATAATCTATGAAAAAATTTTTTAGTATCTTAAAGTATCCAATTTCTATAGCCGTAGGAGCATTCGCATACTATTGGTTAATATCTAATCCACAAGAAAGTTATCCTATACCAATTATACTATATTGGATACCAGATGTAATAGGATGGAACGGCTTTTTTATTGTAATTGGAGTTTTGGCTGGTTTGTTAACTTTGGGTGCTTGCGTTGGTATATTGGGTGAGGATAAAGAAGATTAATATTTTCGGGGCACCTGGGAACAGAACGCCCCCTTAACCTAAGATACGCTTTACTTTTGTAAATAAAGATCTCTTTATTTTTTTGGGTCTTTTATCAAAACCTGCTGAATAATCATTGTCTGCACTGACTGTTTTTATTATAAAATTTTTTTTATCTCTATTTTTCATATAATGCTTCATATCAATCTTAAATCTACATCCTCTTATACTGCCGCACAAAAAAATATCTAATCCATCAACATCTCTCTCATCTTTAATGAACTCTGATGGCATTGCTGGTTCATGAGGTTGATAAGTTTTGACTTTTCCACAGTTGTAACATTTTGCCCTCATAAATAATATTATTTAATTCCTAAAAATTTTTTAAATCCGTAAGCACGGTTATCCCATCCAGTTTTTTTTCTTATTTTTTGAATTTTTATAGGATCAAAACTAAAAACTAGCATTGCAACAATATTTATGTCAGTTTCATTAAATAAATCTATATGACCTGCTTTTTTTTCTACCTGAAAAAATTTTTTTATAAGTGATTTCATTTTCTTTGGATCTAAAGTCTTTTCCTCAATTTGTTCTAACCATGATAAGTAACAAGCAAAATCTGTTGCAACTAGAGAGAGATATTTGTCATCAAAATTTTGTTTTTTCATTAATTATGTTATTGTACTACAGAAATATAATTTGCAAACTCTCTTGTAAGTACTCCCATCTTTAAATTATTTCTTTCTGGTTCATCTTCAAAATGATAACAAAGAATAGAAGATGTTTCTTTTGGTGGATTATAATCAAAAATAACTGCTCTCCATTTACCCTTTGTATCTGGATTTGGAAAAGTTGCTACACCATAATCCGCAGGTTTAAGATTAAATAATTTTGCATTTGTTTTCATGTATTCGTCTTGTTTTTTCATACATCCTTCAAAATCATTAGGGAAATCCTCAAATAAATAAAATCCATGTATCGTATAATTTTTATCATTAGGCTTTACTACTACTAAATAAAGTCCAATTTCTTCTGGGTATGTTAAAACGTTTGGAATATACATTACAGAAGTAAACTTATCTCCATGAGTAATAGAGTGAAAATTTTCTTTTATTTCATCTTCATACATTAAATCTAATAAACTGCCCCCCAATTTAAGACCTCCTTTTTCATAATCCCTAATTGACTCGGAATTTGAGACATTACACCAAATTAAACTAGTAAAAATTATAAATAGTATTTTTTTCATAAAATCATTTTTAATCTAATTTGTTGTTTCTGTTTTTTCTAAATTAGCAACCCAATTATTAAATTCATTAGTCAATACATCGGTTCTATAGTCTACTCTAGAATTTATTTCATCCTCAAAGTATTCACAATGAAAAGCTGCTGCAGAATTTAATGAAATAAATCGGACTGTCTTTTGTATCAGCCCATCTCTATGAGTATTTGTTTCATTTCGTCGATCGTGTAATAGAAATTTGTATTTATTTTCTGTTACTTGTTTATCTCTATACTCTAAACACTTTTTTAAATTTTTAAATTTTTGTACAAAACCGGCATAATAACTAATTTGTTTCGATTTGTTATTAAATGA
>CACMND010000011.1 GCA_902614975.1 uncultured Pelagibacteraceae bacterium | reverse complement strand
AAGGTAATAAAATTAATTATAAATTAAAAAATTCAAACAAAATCATTCCAAATTTTTTAGTAAATAAAGATGAAGAAAATATAAGCTTAGAAGATACTTTTGATGCTTTAAAAATTGTAGGAGATTTTTTAGATAAAACAATAGTTAAACCGAATAATCTTAATTTTCCTAAAACAAGATTTAATTTTCAAAATTCTTTAAAATTAATCTAGTTTTATTTGATCAGCAAAATAGGTTATAATTGCACTTGCTCCAGCTCTTTTAAAGGAAACTAGACTTTCATATATCGATTTTTTATCTAATATATTCTTTGAAATGGCATTTTGTATGAGACTATATTCCCCTGATACTTGGTATGCAATAACTGGAATTTTAAAATTATTCTTAACTTCCCTAATTATATCAAGATAAGGCATCCCTGGTTTTACTATAATCATATCTGCTCCTTCTTTTATATCTAATGCAACTTCTCTTAATGATTCATAATTGTTTTTAAAATCCATTTGATAAGTTTTTTTGTCTCCTTTTAAGAGACTTCTTGATCCAACAGCATTTCTGAATGGGCCATAAAAACTTGATGCATACTTAACAGCATATGATAAAATTTGAACATCTTTAAGATTATTTTTATCTAAAGCTTTACGAATTTTTAAAACTCTACCATCCATCATATCTGATGGAGCAATCACATCGCAACCCATTTTTGCCTGCAATATTGATTGTTTAATCAATATTTCTAATGTTTCATCATTTAAAATTTCATTTTTTTTAATTATTCCATCATGACCATGTGATGTGTATGGATCTAATGCAACATCACACATTATTCCAATTTCGTTATTATAATTTTTTTTGATGAATTTTATTGCTTGGCAAACTAAATTATTTTCATTTAATGCTTCATTTCCAAATTCATCTCTTTTTTTTGGATTTGTATAAGGGAATAAAGCTACCATAGGTATTCCCAATTTTAGTGCTTTATCAACTACACTTTTTAATTTATCAATAGAGTACCTAAAAACATTTGGCATCGAATTAATTGGAACTTTTTTTGCTTTTCCTTCAGTAAGAAAGATAGGTAAAATAAAATCATTGTAAGATAGATCATTATCTTGAACTAATCTTCTAGACCAACTGAATTTTCTTGATCTTCTCAATCTTAAATTAGGATAGCTACCTGTGATAATCATTATCAATTAATTTTTTTGATGCGACAATAGTAATATTTAATATAATAGTCTATAAGATAGTAGAGCACCGATGTCACAATTATTCAATGATTTCCAAAAACAAGATGTAAAATTTGATATCATAAAATTAAAACAAGCTTGTGATGAAGTATTAAAAATAAAAGGATTTGATACAAGTCTTGGAATACCTCACTTCGCCGGTATACCCCTAAATCAAATTCCAGGTGATCCAGATTCTGTTAAAGGAAATAATGTAAGAGGCATTTATTGGACTAAACCAGATAGTACAGGTGTTGAGGTACAGAGGGAAAGTAAAATTGATGAACATAAATATACAGAATTTGTTGATGACTTTAAAAATACTTATTTCAAAGAAGTTTATGACCAATTAACAAAAAAGTATAAATTAGGTAGGATGAGACTTCTTCTTAAAGAGCCAAGATCAACATTGAGTTGGCATAGAGATCCGGAGCCGAGGCTTCATATACCTATATACACAAATCCTGGAGCAATAATGGTTGTTGATAATGTTGCAAAACATATGCCAGCAGATGGCTCTGTTTGGATTACTAATAATACTAAATATCACAATGCATTTAATGGGGGTGAAGAAAATAGAGTTCACCTTGTTGCTTGTGTTTTAAATTACAAATTTAATTAAATTGAAAAAAATTTTTATTGCTTCAGATCATGGTGGATTTAATTTAAAAAAGAATATTTTAAAATACTTTAATAAAAATTATCCAATAAAAGATCTGGGACCAAAACAAAATAAGAAGTCAGTTGATTACCCTGATTTTGCTCATAAACTTTGTAAACAAGTGGCGAAAAATAAGAATCATATAGGAATACTTGTTTGTGGTTCAGGAGTAGGAATGTCTATTGCTGCAAACAAAAATAAGGGAATACGCGCAGCTTTATGCTATTCAGTAAAAAATGCCAAATTATCGCGATTGCATAATGATGCAAATGTTATAACATTAGGAGAAAGGCTTATTAAAAAAACAGTTGCCTTAAAATGTGTTGAGAGCTTTCTAAAAACTGAGTTTGAAGGCGGTAGACATATAAAAAGAATTAAAAAAATATAGGTAAATAAATGTCTAGTGAAAAAAAATATTTAAATACGCAATATGAAAACTTTTTTGAAAAAAAATTGTCTGAAGCTGATCCAGAAATATTTGATGCAGTAAATAAAGAATTAATCAGACAACAAAATCATATCGAATTAATAGCATCAGAAAACATTGTTTCACAAGCTGTTTTAGAGGCACAAGGTTCAGTACTAACAAACAAGTATGCCGAAGGTTACCCAGGTAAAAGATATTATAACGGTTGTGAACATGTTGATGTTGCTGAGTCGCTTGCTAACGATAGATTAAAAAAACTCTTTAATTGTAAATTTGCGAATTCACAACCTCATTCTGGTGCACAAGCTAATGGAGCAGTGTTTTTAGCATTATTAAAGCCAGGTGATACTTTTATGGGAATGAGTTTAAATTCTGGTGGCCATATTACTCATGGTCTTAAAATTGCAATGTCAGGCAAATGGTTTAATGCAATAAGCTACGATGTAGATAAAACCTCTGAATTAATCGACTATGATGAAGTTGAAAGATTAGCAATTGAAAATAAACCTAAACTTATAATTGCTGGAGGTAGTGCATACTCTAGGATAATTGATTTTAAAAGATTTAGAGAAATTGCTGATAAGGTTGGAGCATTCTTTATGGTAGATATGGCTCACTTTTCAGGTCTTGTTGCAGGTAAAGGTTATCCAAATCCTGTTGATCATGCTCATGTTGTTACATCTACAACTCATAAAGTTTTTAGAAGTGCCAGAGGCGGAATTATTCTAACAAATCATGAGGATATTTATAAAAAAATTAATACAGCTGTATTTCCTGGTTATCAGGGTGGCCCTCTTATGCATATAATAGCAGCAAAAGCAGTTGGATTTAAAGAAGCATTAGAACCTACCTTCAAAGAGTATATATCTAATGTTTTAGCTAATGCAAAAATTCTCGCAGAAACTTTAAAAACAAATGGTTTTAAGATTTATTCTGGAGGAACAGATACTCATTTAATGTTGGTAGATTTAAGACCTTTTGGTGTTAAAGGGAATGCTGCAGCTGAAAGTTTATCAAGAGCCAATATAACATGTAATAAAAATGGAATTCCTTTCGATACAGAAAGTCCAATGGTAACGTCAGGTATAAGACTAGGTTCTCAGGCAGCAACTACTCGAGGATTTGGTTTAAATGAATTTAAAATAGTTGGTGAGTTAATTACTAAAGTAATTAAAGGTTTGTCATCCAACCCTGATGATAATACTAAAATAGAAGACGAAGTAAGAAAAGAAGTTGTTGATTTATGTTCAAATTTTCCAATTTATAAAAATTTGGGATAATGAATTATGATTTGTCCCTGTGATAAAAAAGGTGAAACTTCAGTTGTAGACTCAAGACCCACCGAAGATGGAACAGCTATAAGAAGAAGGAGGCTTTGTAGCTGTGGACAAAGATTTACTACTTTCGAAAGAGTTCAATTTCGTGAGCTAACAATTGTAAAAAAAAATGGAAGAAAATCTCCATTTGATAGAGATAAATTGTCTAAATCCATTTATGTAGCTCTAAAAAAAAGACCTCTTGATACTGAAACAGTAGAAAAATTTATTTCTAAAATTTCTCGATCATTAGAAGAATTTGGTCAAAGTGAAATTTCTTCGAACACAATAGGCACAATGGTTATGGACGGATTAAAAGAATTGGACCCAGTTGCTTATGTAAGATTTGCATCAGTATATAGAAATTTTAGAGAAGAAAAAGACTTCGTTCAATTTGTTGATAAAATCGATGTCTTTAAGAAAAGATAAATCATCAGAAGAAAATAAAGCATTCATGAGATTGGCACTAGAACTTGCCAATCAAAATAAAGGGTTAACAGGATTAAATCCATCGGTTGGATGTGTAGTAACCCATAAAGATGAAATCATTTCTTACGGAAAGACAGATATTAATGGCAGACCTCATGCTGAAGTAGCTGCCTTAAAAAATAATAAAATAAATTTCAAAAATTCAAATATGTATGTAACATTAGAACCCTGTATTCATTATGGAAAAACACCACCTTGTACAAACATTATTATAAAAAAAAAGATTAAATTAGTTAATTATTCCATTGAAGATTTTGATAAACGAACAGCAAAAAAAACAAAAGGTGTTTTAAAAAAAAATAATATTATGGCTAAAATTGGTTTAATTAAAAATGAGGCAAATCAATTTTATAAAGATTATAAATTTTCAAAATTTAATGATATTCCATACGTTACTGGAAAATTAGCTGTTTCCAAGAATAATAAAATTTATTTATTTAAAAAAAAAATTACAAATGAACATTCTCATAAAGTGTCTCATTTATTAAGATATAGAAATCAAGCAATTTTAACATCTTATAAAACTATTAACTCTGACAATCCTAATTTAAATTGTAGAATTCAAGGTTTAGAAAAGTTTTCACCAGTAAAATTTATCATCGATAAAGATTTAAAGACTAAAATAAATTCTAAAGTATTAAAACCTAGCTCAAATAAAACTTATATTTTTCATAATAAAAAAGATAAAAATATTATTAATAAATTTAAGAATAAAAATGCAAAACTTATTTTTATGAAAATAGAAAATAATTGTTTTGATTTAAATACAATTTTAAAAAAAATATACGCATTAGGTTATGCAAATTTATTACTTGAGACGGGTCCAAATCTTTTAAAATCTTTTTTAAACAATAATTTAATAAATGATTTTTATTTATTCAAAGCTGATAATAAAATTAATTTAAAAAATTCAGTTTCTGTGAATTCTTTTATTGATTTATTGTCTAAAAAATTTAAAAAAAGATCTCAAATTAATACTTTTTTAGATAAAGAAAAACTTTTTAGGTATCAGTAAATGTTTAATGGAATAATTTTTAATAAAGGTAAAATTACAAATATTACCAAAAGAGCTAAAGGAATAAATGTCTTTATCAAGTCAAAATTAAAATTAACAAATAAGCAATTAGGAATATCTATTTCCTGTGATGGTGTCTGTCTAACATTAATATCATATAAAAAAGGTATATCTGAATTTTATTTATCAAATGAAACTATTAGAAAATCAAAATTTAAGAAATCTAATGTTGGTGATTATGTTAATTTAGAACTACCTTTAAAGTATGGACAAAATATTTCAGGTCATATTTGTCAAGGTCACGTTGATACAGTAAGCAAAGTTACAAATTTAACAAATGTAGATAAATCTACAATTTACGAATTTAGTATTAATAAAAAATTCTATAAATATTTAGTTGAGAAAGCATCAATCTTGATAAATGGTGTATCTTTAACTATAGCCAAGATTAAGAAGAATAAATTTGAAATTTGGGTTATTCCACATACATTAAAACTCACAAATTTAGCAAACATTAAAAAAAATGATTTAGTTAATATTGAAATAGATATTTTATCTAAATATGTAAAAAAATTTATTAATGATAAAAAATAAATTTAGCCCAATAGAAAAGATTATTTCTATCTCAAAAAGAGGAGGAATGTATATTCTAGTTGACGATGAAAATCGCGAAAATGAGGGTGATTTAGTATTTAATGCCAGTGATGTTAATTCTAAAAAAATTAACTTTATGGCAAAAAATGGCAGAGGTTTAATTTGTCTAACACTAAATAAAAATCAAGCAAATAAACTTGGACTAACATTTATGGCTCCTGTTAATCAATCGAGAAACCAAACAGCCTTTACCATTTCAATAGAGGCCAAGAAGGGCATAACTACAGGTATTTCAGCTAAAGATCGATCACGAACAATAAAAGTTGCTACAAAAAAAAATGTATTAAAAAAAGAAATAGTTTCTCCTGGTCATGTGTTTCCAATTATTTCTCGAGAAGGAGGAGTGCTAGTTAGAGCCGGTCACACCGAAGCATCTGTCGACATAGCTAGACTTGGCAACAAAATTCCAGCTGCTGTAATATGTGAGATTATGAATGAAGATGGTTCGATGGCAAAAGGCGATGACTTATTAAAATTTGCAAATAAACATAAACTTCATATTGCAAAAATTGAAGACTTAATTTCATATAGACTAAGAAAAGAAAATCTTATTAAATTAAAAAAAACATCTACAATTATTTTAAATAATCAAAAATTCAAAATTTATGTTTTTGAAAACTCAATTGATGGTTCTGAACATTTTGCATTAGTTAAGGGTAAAGTTAATAAAGGTAAATCACCACGAGTTAGAGTTATTTCATCTAATGTAGTTCAAAATTATCTAATTAATCAAAAACTTCCTAACTCATTTGAAAAAACTTTAAAATATTTTAAAAAATACAGCAATTGCGTTATGATTTTTATAAGAGATCCAAATTTAAAATCTGTTACTCAAACTCTTAAAGAATTTAAAGATAAAAAGTCTAAAACTAAGGGAAAAGATCAATTAATTAAAAGTTATGGTATTGGAGCTCAAATAATTAAATCTTTAAAAATAAAAAAAATGATATTAGTTACTAGAACTCTAAAAAAGGTTGTTGGGTTAGATGGTTATGGTATCAAGATTATTAAACAAGAAATAATAAAATGAAAAATAAAGTATTAATCATACAAGCAAACTATTATAAAGATATATCAACTGCTCTTCTTAAAAGTGCTAAGAATGAATTAAAGAATTTTGCAAAAATTAACATAATCTCTGTTCCGGGTGTATTTGAGATACCTGTAGTTATTTCAAAAAATTTAAAAAAATATGATGGTTTTGTAGCACTTGGATGTGTAATTAAAGGTCAAACACCTCATTTTGATTTTATATCCAAATCAACCACTGATGCAATTATGAATATATCTGTGGTGTCAAAAAAACCTGTTGGTAATGGAATAATTACTTGTTTAAATAAAAATCAAGCCATAGCACGTGGTAAAAAGGGTAGAGAGGCAGCCAACGCAGTAAAAATAATATTATCTTTATAGAATGCCACTTCATTTTAGTAAAAAAAATAACCCAAGAGTTATTATAATACAAAAGCTTTACAGCAAATATTATAACAATGAAGTAGAATTAAATTTTCCAAAACACCGTTTCAAAAAATTTATAAAAGATGTAGTAAATGGCACAATCGAAAGAGATGATGTAATTCACGAAGAAATTACAAATCATTTAAATGAAGATTTAAAAATATCAAACCTAGATAAAGTTTTTCAAGTAATAATTAAAAGTGCAATTTTTGAATTAATGTATAAACCAAAAATATCTTCAAAAATAATTATTAAAGAATACCTTAATGCCTCTAATTTCTTTATTGATTTATCGCAAACAAAATATTTGAATGCTTTGCTTGATAAAATTTCAAAGAAATTAAGAAACTGATGAACGAAGAATTCTTAATAAATAGTTATTTAAAAAAATTATCTAAAAATAATCCATCTTCGCTCAATTTAAATGATGATGTTTTTTTTGATAAAACTAAAAAATTAGTTATTTCTGTTGATACTTACAATGAAGGTATACACTTTTTAAATTTTAAAAAACCAGATCTTGTTATTAGAAAAATAATAAGATCATCTATATCAGACATTTACGCTAAAGGGGTAAAACCAAATTATTTCTTTTTAGCTGGGTCAGGAAACAAAAAGCATTTTACAAAAAAAAATATGTCATTAATTCACAAATCTTTATCCAATGAACAAAATAGATTTAATATAAAATTATCAGGTGGTGATACTACTTTTTCAAAAAATTTAAGTTTTACTGTTATATCATTAGGATATTCAAATAAAATTGTTTACAGAAATAAAGCAAAAATAGGAGATGACATTTATTTAACTGGTAATGTGGGTGATAGTCATATTGGTTTAAAAGTTCTTAAAAAGAAAATTAATTTAAACTCAATTCAAAAAAAATATTTTATTGATAAATATTATTCTCCTAATTTACCTATAAAGTTTAGTTTACATCTTTTTAAAATTGCAAACTGCTCTATGGATGTATCTGATGGATTGGTAATTGATCTGAATAAATTAATAAATAAACAAAAACTTGGCTATTTAATCGATATAGATAAAATTCCGATATCAAATCATTTAAAACAATTAATTAAACGCAAAAAACTGAAGAAATTAGACTATTTATTCAATGGTGATGATTATCAAATTTTATTTACAGCTTCTAAGTCAAAGAGAAAATATATAAAAACTTTATCCTCTAAAATGAATCAAAAAATTTCTATTATTGGTCAAATTAATACTAAATCAAAAAGTTATCTATTAGATAATAGAAGAATTCCAATAAAATACCTAAAATACCAAGGATATTCTCACATATTCTAAGAAGTTAAATATTGCCTTTTATAATCTTTTTTGTAATGTCCGCATTTTAAAAAATAACTAAAACACTTATTTAAGGAATTATATGTCTGTTGATACCATTTTATTATACACAATTTTTGCTGGGATCTTATCCATTGTATATGGATTTGTAACAGGATCTTCAATCTTGAATGCAAGCGCGGGAAATGCAAAGATGCAAGAAATTGCCTCTGCTATTCAAATAGGTGCAAAAGCTTATTTAAATAGACAATACAAAACTATCGCTATAGTTGGTGTTGTAGTTTTAGTTATTATTAGTTTTGCATTTTCATTATTAGTTGGAATTGGATATTTAATTGGTGCAGCACTATCCGGCATAGCTGGATACGTTGGAATGTTAGTATCTGTTCAAGCAAATGTACGTACAGCAGAAGCTTCAAGAAAAGGTTTATCTCAAGGTCTTTCAATAGCGTTTAAATCTGGAGCAATTACAGGAATGCTTGTTGCTGGTTTAGCTTTATTAGCTATAGCAGTTTATTATTACATTTTATTATCAGCTGGTGTTGATGAAAGGGAAATTGTAAATGCATTAGTGGCTTTAGGTTTTGGTGCTTCTTTAATATCTATTTTTGCAAGATTAGGTGGTGGAATTTTTACAAAAGGTGCTGATGTTGGTGCTGATTTAGTAGGAAAAGTAGAGGCTGGTATTCCAGAAGATGATCCTAGAAATCCAGCTGTTATTGCTGATAACGTAGGTGATAATGTGGGAGATTGCGCAGGTATGGCGGCAGATTTATTCGAAACATATGCTGTTACGATTGTTGCAACTATGGTTCTTTCATCAATTTTCTTTGTATCAGATTTAAATATGATGGTTTACCCATTAAGTATTGGCGCAGCTTGTATTTTAACATCTATAGTAGGTACTTTTTTTGTAAAACTTGGACAATCAAAAAATATAATGAATGCATTATATAAAGGTTTTGTTGCTACAGCTATTTTGTCTTTAATTATTTTATATCCTATAACAGATTACGTCATTGGATTAGATACTAACTATTCTGTAAATGGAGTTTCTTTTAATGGTATGAGTTTATATTATTGTGGTGTTATAGGTTTAATTATCACTGGTTTGTTAATTTGGATTACTGAATATTACACTGGTACAGATTATAGACCTGTTAAAAGTGTTGCAGAGTCGTCTACTACTGGACATGGTACTAATGTAATTCAAGGTTTAGCTATATCAATGGAAGCAACAGCAATACCTGCGATAATAATTGTAGCAGGTATATTACTGACTAATTCTATTGCTGGATTATTTGGTATTGCTATTGCAGTGACTACTATGCTTGCATTGGCTGGTATGGTTGTAGCACTTGATGCATATGGTCCTGTAACAGATAATGCTGGTGGAATTGCCGAAATGTCAAATCTTCCAAAAAATGTAAGAAAAACTACTGATGCCTTAGATGCTGTTGGAAACACAACAAAAGCAGTTACAAAAGGTTATGCAATAGGTTCAGCTGGATTAGGAGCATTAGTTTTGTTTGCTGCATATACTGAGGATATTAAACATTTCTCAAAAGAAGCAGGATCTAAATTGGAAGGTATTGTTGTTACTTTTGATTTATCAAATCCATTTGTAGTAGTTGGTTTATTAATTGGAGGAATGTTACCATATCTTTTTGGATCTATGGGAATGCAAGCTGTAGGTAGAGCAGGTGGTGCAGTTGTAATTGAAGTAAGAAGGCAATTTAAAAAAATTCCTGGTATTATGAAACGTAAAGCAAAGCCTGATTATGGCAAGCTTGTAGATTTACTTACAAAAGCAGCAATTAAAGAAATGGTAATCCCATCATTATTGCCAGTTTTATCGCCAATTGTTTTATATTTAATTATTTTGCCAATTGGAGGTCAAGTTGCAGCATTATCATCCGTTGGAGCAATGCTGCTAGGAGTAATAATTACTGGATTATTTGTTGCAGTTTCAATGACAGCAGGTGGTGGCGCATGGGATAATGCAAAAAAATATATTGAGGATGGTAAATTTGGTGGTAAAGGATCAGAGGCACATAAAGCAGCTGTTACAGGTGATACAGTAGGAGATCCATACAAAGATACAGCAGGACCAGCAGTTAATCCTATGATAAAAATAACAAATATTGTAGCATTATTGCTTTTAGCTGTTATTGCAGGATAAAATTATTTTCTTCTATTTTTTGCAGGAGCATTAATTTTTTCTCGTAGGGATGTCAGAACTCCATAGAAAAAATTATTGTTTCTAAAATCTTTTTCTGTTGTATTTTTAAGGTACTTAACGTCATTCATATTGTTTAAATCAATTAACTTCTTGTTTTTAACGACTCCGTTTCCACTTAATTCAACAATAAGAATATTATTTTTCTTTAATTTTTGTTTTCCCAATTTAAATAAAGATTGATTTGATTTTAATCTTTCAATGTAGAACCACTTATTGTTATTAAAATCACTAATAGTTGAGGGAGGTCCTATAAGTCTAATTAAATCATTTTTATTAGACACATTTACTTGGATTTTATTATACTTATTTTCAAGTTTTTTTATTCCATGATAATTTGATACTTTATTTCCTGAGCAGTTAATTATAAATATAAAGAATATTATAATAAATTTCATGAATGATTATCACTTAAGTATTTACAATAATTTAATAAAACTAACCAGAAATAAATTATTATATAATAATAATAAACAAGATACTTTCTATGATAGATTGATAATTTTTTTCTTTCATTTAAGTTTTTTGTTAAAAATATATAAAAAAAAAGAAAGCAAAGATGAATTGCAAGAGTTTTTTGATTATTGTGTAAGGCAGATTGAACTTTCTATAAGAGAAATTGGTTATGGTGATGCCTCAATTAATAAAAAAATGAAAGAATATGTAAATCTATTGTTTTCAATAATTGATAAAATAGATAGTTGGGAAGACAAAGATTCTAGGGATAAAACAAATATTTTCAAAATTTATATTGATGATGTTCCAAATTATGAAGATTTAATTGATTATTTTGAAAAATATAGGAATTTTTTAATAAAAAACTCTTTCAAAAATCTTACAAAAGATATATTAACCCAATAAATTATTATGGCAGTTCCAAAACGTAAAACAACCAAGTCTAGATCTGGAAAAAGAAGATCGCATATTAAAATTAGTTCAAAGAACATAATTGAAGACAAAAAATCAGGTGAATATAGACTTTCTCACCATATGGATCTTAAATCGGGATTTTATAAAGGCAGACAAGTAATAGACCCTAAAGAGTAATATTGAATATGGACAACCCAATTAAAATTGCAATCGATGCAATGGGTGGTGAAAATTCTCCTGGTAAAGTTATTAAAGGAATTGAAATTCATAATTCGAAAGCTTCTAATGTTTTTTATAATATTTTTGGAAATGAAAATTTAATAAAACCACATATAAAAAATTTAAATAATAATTATAAAATTTTTCATACAGAAAATAAAATTGAAGATGCAGATAGCCCTTTATCTGCAGCAAAAAAAGGTAAAGATACAAGCATGTGGCTTTCTATAGAAAGTCTTAAGAAAAATGAGTCAGATGTGATTGTATCTGCAGGAAATACGGGTGCATTATTTGTATTAGCAAAACTAAATTTAGAAATGATAGACAAAATTGATAAGCCAGCGCTCTCAGCTTTATGGCCTAATAAAAATGGTATGAATGTTGTATTAGATCTTGGAGCCAATATTGAATGTAACGAAAAAAATTTAATTGATTTTAGTTTTATGGGCTCCGCTCTACATAAGTCGTTGTTTGAAAATGAAGAACCCAAAGTATCATTGCTAAACATTGGATCAGAAGAGCTAAAGGGAAATAATGTAATAAAAAATACCTATCAAATCTTGAATGAAAAAAAAAACTCATTGTTCGAGTTTAGAGGGTATATAGAAGGCAATCATATTATGAATGGAAATTCTAATGTAATTGTTACAGATGGATTTACAGGAAATATTGCTCTTAAAACTGCTGAGGGCACAGCAAATTTTATAACCTCTGAATTAAAACAAGCGATGAGTTCGTCGTTAATAGGCAAAGTATCAAGTTTATTAAATTTAAAAAATCTAAAAAAATTTAAAAATAAATTAGATCCAAGACTATACAATGGGGCAATACTTTTAGGCATGGATAAACCAGTTGTGAAAAGTCATGGCTCAACCGATGAAATAGGTTTTGCAAATTCTTTACGCGTTTGTGAAAAAATAATTAAAAGTAATCTTATCGATAAGATTAAAAAGAATATAATTTAGATGAGAGTTAATTTAACAAAGAAAGAAATTATTAATTCTATTTATATGCAATTAGGTTTTTCAAAGAAAATTTGTGAAAATCTAATTGAAGATTTTTTAGAAATTATACTAAGGCAACTGATCATTAACAATAAGGTAAAAATACCTAAATTTGGAACATTTATTTTAAGGTACAAAAAAAAGAGAATTGGGCGTAATCCAAAAACTTTAGAAAAAAAAATAATATCTGAAAGAAACGTTATATTATTTAAACCCTCGAAAGAATTAAAAAAATATATAAATAATAATGAATGAAAAATCAAAATTATATAAGTCTATAGGAGAAGTTGCAGAAATATTAAATTTAGTCGACAGTAAGACAGGCAAACTTTCAACTCATACTATTCGATTTTGGGAAAAAGAATTCAAGCAAGTAAAGCCCCAAATTTTTGCTGGAAAAAGAAGATATTATGATAGGAATACAATAGAGATATTAAAAAAAATACAATTTCTTTTAAAAAATAAAGGTATGACAATAAAAGGTGCAAAAAAATATTTTCAAACTAAAGAATATAAACTTGACGAAGATGATAATAAAACTATAAACAAAAAAATTATTAAAACTAAATTAGATAAAATATCAAATATACTTAAACACTTAAAATCAAATGGCTAAAAAAACACATATTAAAGTTAGATTAGTACCAGAAGCCAAACCGGATAGCCCGTTCTTTTATTATGTTAAAAAACCAGCTGGTGGTGAAAAGGCTAAAGTAAAATTAAAAGCAAAAAAATATAATCCAGCTACTAGAAAACATGAAATTTTTGTAGAAAAAAAACTACCACCTCATAGTAAGTAGTTTATTTTTTTTTAAAATTTCTTCTCTCAAAATCAATATAAGACATTATCATATTTTTCCATATTCGATTTGTAATCTTTGGATCAATTTTATTTTTAATTGATTTTTTTTTTATATTTTTAAGAATTAATGAAATTCTTTTTTTATCAACAATTTCATGTTTGTAGGTTTTGAGTTTAAGAACATCTTTAACTATATTAGTCCTAATTTTTATCAATTTAATCAGCTTATTATCAAGTAGATCTAATTTCTTCCTTAGGATATTTAATTTTTTTTTGTTATCAGGCGACATTTGATCAATTGGATTTATAAATAAATATTATATTTAAACAATTATGTATACTGAAATAAATACAAAATACAGAATATACATATCTAATTGGTTGCTAATTATGTTTATTTTGATCTCAGCGATGATAGTCGTTGGAGGTTTAACAAGACTTACAGATTCTGGTCTATCAATTACAGAATGGGAATTTTTTAAAGGATTTTTTCCACCTATCAACAATGATGCATGGATAGCTTATTTTGAAGCTTATAAACAAATACCAGAATTTAAACTTCAAAATTATTCAATGACTTTGAGTGAATTCAAGGTAATATTTTGGTGGGAGTGGGCACACAGATTTTTTGGACGCGTTATTGGCTTGGCTTTTCTGATGCCTCTAATTTTCTTTTCTATCAAATTAGGTGTTAAAAAACTTTATAATTTTTATTTTATCTTTTTTTTGATTTGTTTTCAGGGGCTTTTAGGTTGGTACATGGTCCAGAGTGGTCTAGTGAATAATATAGATGTGAGTCATTTTAGGTTATCAGTTCACCTTTTATTTGCATTTATAATTTTATCTTTAATTTATTGGAATTATTTAAGTTTATTAAATTTAAATATAAAGGATAAAAAAATTAACAATAATATACCTGAATTTTTTTTATCATTAATTTTCTTACAAATTATTATTGGTGCATTCGTTTCAGGAATGGATGCGGGAAAAATATATAACACTTGGCCACTAATGGGTAATTCATATTTTCCAGATGATAATAAATTTATGAATTTATTTAAATTATCTGCTTTTAGTGATCCATCACTAGTTCAATATTTACATCGAAATTTAGCTTATTTAATATTGATTATCTTTATATTGATTTCATATATAACTTATCGGAATAAAATTTCTCATTTATTTAAAGCTGTATCTATTTTAGGTTTAATTATTTTATTACAAATTTTATTGGGTATTCTTACCGTTTTGTCTGGTGCCAGTATTTTAGTAGCGTCTTTGCACCAATTTAGTTCAATATTATTAATAACATCATCATTATATTTTTTATACAAGAATAGATTTAGTTAATCATTTTTTTTCAATAACAAATAATTCATTGTTAAAATATAAACCTTTATTTTTATTGACAATATCTTTTACAACTTTTTGGTAATATTTTTTTCTTTCTGCATTCATTATTTGCTCATCAGATATTTGGTTAACATACACCGCAGCATTCCATGCTGAAAATATTAATGAAGTAGCAATACCACCACTAATTTCATTTGGTAATGCACGCAGGACATATTTAATAGTTTGTTTTTTATTAAATTTTAAAGTTTTCAAAATTTCATTGTCTGTATTATTTTTAATATATCTTATTATTGAATTGTATAGAGAAGGAAATGGCTTTTCTTTTGGCCAGATTTTCTTAATAATTTTGTTTCCTGGATCATTTCCACATGCATGAACTACCACCAATTTACCTTTCTTATCTAACGATTTTATCATCGGATCAATTACATACTTTACTTTTTTCTCTGCAGATATTCTTGATCTATAAGGTTGTGATGCAATGATTAAATCGTAACTATTTTTCCCATTATTTTTTTTTGGAATAACATTTTTTAATGAAAATTCCTGATCTTTTCTATAAATCACAATAACAGAAGGTTCTTTATATGTAGGATTACCATTTTTAGGGTTTCTCTCTATTTGCCATTTTTTATTTAAAAATTCTTGATTTAGTTTTCTTAATTGATTTGAAAAATCTAATGAAGAATTACCTTTTAACTTTACTATTTTCCAATTCATTTTTTTTTGTTTTTTTTTATCATTTGATTTGAGTGCAGTGGATTCAACATAATTTAGATTTGAGATGACAAATACTGTGTTTTTATGTTCGATAAATCGATCTGGAAGCTTTTCAAGTCCTAATCTAACATCTTCCATGCTTATTTCTTTTGTACTTACTAGTAAAGGAATTTGAGGCAGTTTCTGATGACATTGTCTCATTACACTCATCAATAATGATCCATCACCCATACCTGCATCAAATATTTTTAATGCTGGAAATTTTGGTTTTAATTTTTGAACAATAGGTTTTAACGCATCAGCTATTTTGTTCTTTTCGTTAGTTGTTGTAACAAAAAGTAAATATTTTTGTCTATTATCAAAAAATCTAAAATTTTTTTTCATAAAGGCAAATTTGCAATTACTAATTTGCTGGATAATTTGTTGTTATGAATTTTTTCAAAACATTTAATACTCGATCTGCTTCCTCTAATAACATCATATGTCCGCAATTATCTATTATATCTATTTGACTTCCTTCAATTAAATTAGCTAGTTTTTTACCTTCTTTTACTGGACACATTTTATCGTCTGTGGCAAGTATAGAAAGGGTAGGTATCTTAATTTGTTTTGCAGCCTCAAAACCATTTTTGTAATTATCACATGCTCTAAAATCTACACCGAGGGTATTTTTTATTGTTCTAGTTTTAGCTAACATTGAACCAGTATTAATATGATATAATCCTGGTACAGGATGACCACCAAAATGGCCAGCTGGCCCATGTGCCCAGTCCATCATTAGTTCAACGGCCTTAGGATCGTTATTTTCCGCTAAAGATAGTAATTCAGGATTCATCGGAATTGCACCAGCTCCACCCATTAAACTTAAAGTTTTTATTTTATCAGGATTTCTCGCAGTACACTCTACAGTAACTAAACAACCTTGAGAATGACCAACTAAAGAAGCTTCCTTGTATCCAACTGCATCAATTACATCACTAACCCAATCGGCCATATCCTCAATTGATTTTAAACTTTCACCTCCAGATAAACCATGACCTGGCATATCTAAAGCTAAAACGCTATATCCATGGAATGCAAAATATCTTGTTTGCAAAACCCACGTCATATGAGTTAGTCCACTACCATGCACAAATATTATTAATGGCTTATTCTTATCGAAAGGTCTACCTCCCGTAGAGGCATAAACCTCGTTATTATTTACCTGAAACTTCATTGATTGGAAACGAGTCTAGGTTTCCTAGCAGCTCTAAATCCATTTTCAAAGTCATTTTTAATATCATCTATATCTTCAATACCGACTGATAATCTGATCATATCATGAGATAAACCCGCAAATTTTAATGTAGCCTCATCCATTTGAGAATGTGTTGCTGATGCTGGATGAATTACCAATGTACGTGTATCCCCAACATTTGCTAAATGAGAAGCAAGTTTAACGTTATTAATAAATGCTTCACCTGCAGCTTTTCCTCCTTTAATACCAAACGCAATCATTGATCCTTTGCCATTTGGCAACAATTTGCTTGCTAAATCATGATCGGGATGATCTGGTACACTTGGATGTGAAACCCAAGCAACACTTTCATGACCTAATAAATACTCGACCATCTTTTCTGCATTCTCACAATGTTTTTTCATTCTTACTGAAAGCGTCTCTATACCTTGTAACACATTCCATGCATTTTGAGGGCTTAGACAAGGACCAAAATCTCTCATACCCTCTGCTCTTGCTTTCATTGTAAATGCTGTTGGTCCAAATTCTTCAGCAAAAGATAATCCATGATAACCTTCATAAGGTTGAGTCATTGTTGGAAATTTATCATTTTGCATCCAGTCAAAATTACCACCTTCAACAATTATACCAGCCATTGAAGATCCATGACCTGCCATCCATTTAGTAAGTGAATGAACTACAATATCAGCACCGTGCTCTATAGGTTTGCATAAATAAGGTGTTTGATAAGTTGCATCTACCATTAAAGGAATACCTGCGTCATGAGCTATTTTAGCAATCTCAGGCATATTCATTATTTCATTTCCTGGATTACCTACAAGTTCTCCAAAAATACCTTTTGTATTTTTTTGAATTGCTTTTTTAAATCCTTCTGTGTCTCTTGGTTTTACAAAAGTTGTTTTAATTCCAAATTTTGGAAGTGTTAATCTAAATAAATTTACAGTTCCTCCATACAGTTGGGATGATACAACTAAATGATCTCCTGCTTCACAAAGAGTCATTACTGCAAGAAATATTGCACTCATACCAGACGATGTAGCAAGTGCAGCTGTTCCACCTTCCAACGAAGCAACTCTCTCTTCTAAAACGGCAACTGTCGGATTTGATATTCTACTATAAATATGTCCGCCTCTTTCTAAATTAAATAATGCTGCAGCATGATCTACATCATCAAATAGATATGAAGTTGTTTGGTATATTGGTACCTGTCTTGAACCAGCATTTTTATGAGGTTGATAACCCGCGTGTAAACTAAGGGTATCAAATTTATATGTTTTGGGATCCATTCCTTTTTTGTCTGACATTTAGTTGCTCCTGTTTAAATTTTAAGGTTTATTATAAACAAATATTATCGCTTATTTATAGCCTATTTATTAGTTAAAACTATCAAAAATGACTTAAGTTCTAACTGTATATCGTTTGACAATATATCGATTTATAAGTATTAATCCCGCAATTATGACTAAATTTCTTAAAAAAGATGACCTCAATAGTAAATGGTTTGAAATTGACGCAACTGGAGCTGTAGTTGGAAGACTAGCAACTGTTGTATCAAAAATACTTAGAGGAAAAAACAAAGCAACATTTACTCCTCATATGGATAGTGGAGATTTTGTTGTTGTTAAAAACGTAGATCAATTAAAATTTACAGGGAATAAGTTTTCAAACAAAAAATATTATAGACATACTGGGCATCCTGGTGGAATTAAAGAAACAACACCTGAAATATTACAATCTTCAAAACCAGGTGAAGTTTTAAAAATGGCAGTAAAAAGAATGTTACCTGGTGGTCCTTTAGCTAAAAAACAACTAACTAAACTTAAGGTTTATTCAGGATCAGATCATCCTCATTCAGCACAAAACCCTGAAATAATAGAAATTGGAAAACTTAATTCAAAAAATATTGTAAGAAATTAAAATGGAAACAAATCAATCTACATCTTCAAAACTAAAATTAGATTTTAAAGATGCAAAATATGCAACAGGTAGAAGAAAGACTTCAATTGCAAAAGTTTGGTTAAAAAAGGGGACTGGTAAAATTTACGTTAATGGTAAAAATTTAGATGATTATTTCACAAGAGCTACTCATAAAATGCAAATACTAAGACCTTTTGAAATTATCAATCAATCTACAGAATACGATGTTAGATCCCAAGTTGTTGGTGGTGGACACACAGGTCAAGCAGGAGCATTAGTACATGGTATATCAAGAGCACTATTACAATTTGATGAAAACCTAAAACCAACACTTAGAAAAGAAAAACTTACCACGAGAGATTCTAGATCAGTTGAGAGAAAAAAACCTGGTCGTGCAAAAGCTAGAAGAAGTTATCAATTCTCTAAAAGATAATATCATTTTATTAAACAACTGTTATATTACAATATGTCTAAGATTAATGCATTAGTTGCTGGAGCTACTGGATACATAGGTATTCAATTGGTCAAATTATTGACTAAACATAAAAGAGTTAAAATTAAATATCTTTGTGGTGATACCTCTGTAGGTAAGAAAATTAGCTCTTATGATAAATACTTTAATAAATATAAACTACCAAATATTGTTAAATTTAATAAAGAGTTGTTAAAAAATGTTGATGTTATATTTACTGCATTACCTAATGGAGAGGCTCAAAAAATTTCAAAAAATTTACAAAATAAAAATATTTTAATTGATTTAGCGGCAGATTTTAGACTTAAATCAGCGAGTGATTATTTGAAATGGTATAAAATCAAACACAATGCTCCTAAATTAATCAAAAAAAGTATTTATTCTTTACCTGAGTTTAATAATAAAAATATCAAGAAATATAAGATAATTTCTTGTCCAGGATGTTATCCAACATCAATTTTATTACCCCTTGTACCTTTAATTAATAAAAATATTGTTAAATCAAACAATATCATAATTGATTCTAAATCTGGTTATTCAGGTGCAGGTAGAAATATTCATAAAAAATATAACAACAAATTTTTAAATGAGACATTGAGTGCTTATGGTTTAGCTTTTCATAGACACAATTCAGAAATTGATCAGGAACTAAAAATAAAAACTGGTAAAAAGGTAAAATTTCAATTTACACCTCATCTTTCACCAATGTTTAGAGGAATATTAACTACTATGTATTTAGATCTAAAAAGAAATGATTCTCTTGAAAAAACTTATTCTTTTTTAAAAAAATATTATAAAAATAATAAATTTATTAAAATTTTGAAACCAAATACTTTTTTAGGAACTAATGAAGTAATAAACACAAATAACTGTCATATTTCTGTGTGTGAGAGCAAATATAAGAATAAAATTATTATATTGTCAGCAATAGATAATTTGATTAAGGGTGGTAGTGGACAGGCTGTTCAAAATATGAATATCTTATTTGGATATAAGTCTGACGAAGGATTAAATTTATGAGAATACTGATAATTTTATTAATTTTTTTATTTATAAATAATTGTTCTAACCAAAGCTTTGGTTCTTTTTTAAAGAAAAAAAATGATGATATGATTGACAAATCAAATTTAGATATTGATAAAAATATTTCTTTTGAGGATTTTAAAAATAAAATTATTAATTATGGAAAAAATAGTAGTTTTCCAAGTTTAGATGATTAATATGACTAGAAAGCTTAATATAGCAATTGTTGGATTAGGGCAGATTGGTAACTATCTCTATAATGAATTAAATACAAAAAAAAAAGATATTCTAAAAAAAACTGGAAAAATTATCTCTGTCTCTGCAATTTCAGCTAAAAATATTAATAAAAAAAGAAAATTTAGAATTAATAAGAAAATATTTTATAAAGATCCCTTTAAAATTTTTAAAAATAATAAAATTGATATTTTAATTGAAGTAATTGGTCAATCTGATGGTATATCAAAAAAAATTGTAGAATTTGCACTTAAGAATAAAATTCATGTTGTAACTCCCAATAAGGCATTAATTTCTAAACACGGTAATAATCTTTCTAAACTTGCTGAAAAAAATAAAGTTAATCTAGAATTTGAAGCATCAGTAGGAGGTGGAATCCCTGTATTAAGAACTATTAAAGAAGGGCTAGCAACTAATAAGATAAGTAAAGTATACGGAATATTAAATGGCACTTGTAATTATATATTATCCGAAATGGAAGAAACTAAGTCTGACTTTTCAACTGTATTAAAAAAAGCTCAACTATTGGGTTATGCTGAACCAGGTAATCCAAAATTAGATTTAAATGGTTACGATGCTTTAGCTAAAGTTAAAATTCTTTCTGCTTTAGCATTTAATAATAAAGTATCAAATTCAAAATGTTTAATGGAGGGTATTGAAAATATAGAATACAAGGATTTAGAAATTGCAAATCAATTAAATTATAAAATTAAATTATTGGGAATAACAGAAATTGTTAATAATAAATTATTTGAAAGAGTTCATCCGTGTTTAATTAAAAAAAATACTTACATCGCAAATGTTAATGGTGTTATGAATGCTGTTATAATTGAAGGTAATCCAGTAGGGGAGAGTGTTTTGCAAGGAGAAGGTGCTGGGCCTGGTCCAACATCATCTGCTTTAATGTCTGATCTATTGTCAATTTTACGTGGAAATATCAAATACCCTTTTGGGATTTCTGATAATAAAAGAAAATCTCCTTCAATGTATAATACTGATAATTATTCAAATGCTTTATATATTAGGCTTGAAGTTAAAGATAAACCGGGTGTTCTATCTGAAATCACAAAAAAATTTGCAGAACAGAAAATTTCTGTTCAAAGATTAATACAAATACCAAATAATAAAAATAAAACTGCTTCTATTGTGATTATAACTCACAAATCCTTAGAAAAGGATTATCAGAAATGCATTAAATCTTTTAAATCAAATTTAAATATTATTAAAAACCCTGTATTATTAAGACTTTTTTAATGGAACTTTATTTAAAGCTCTTTGAAGTTCTATTCCCTGTATTTTTTATTGTTGGAATTGGTTTTTTATTAGGGAAAAAAAATCCAAATTTTGATACTTCGTTTATAACATCTTATGCTGGAAATTTTGGAACTCCAGCTTTAGTAATTTTCTCTCTTACATCTACAGGTGTTACTTTTGATATATTTGCAGAATATTTTATTTATGCATTAATATTACTCTCATCATTTGCTTTAATTGGTCTTGTTTTTTTAATTCTTATGAAAAAAGATTATATTAGAGAATTACCTACTTTTTTTTTACCTAATACTGGTAATATGGGTATACCAATATGTCTTTTTGCCTACGGTAAATTGGGAATGGGTGTAGCTGCAGCTATATCATCTTTGGTAATACTCTTACATTTTACTGCCAATATATTTCTTGCAAAGCGAAAATTTGATTTTTCAATAATCGCAAAAAGTCCTTCATTCTATACAATTATTTTGACTGTTATCTTTTTATACTACGGTAAAGAAATGCCAGTTTTTGTGATTAATACAACAATGCTTTTATCTTATGCAATGATTGTAATGATTTTAATGTCTTTAGGTATTGCTTTAACCCAAATGAAAGTATTTTCTTTGAGAGACTCAATTATAACATCAATTGGTAGGGTAATCCTGGGTCCAATTGTAGGTTTTTTTATAATAAAATTTTTTAATTTATCTGGTTTTGCAGCTGGAGTTTTGCTAATTCAATCCTCTATGCCTAGTGCGATATTATGTTATTTAGTTGCTTCAATGTATTCTCCTAAAAAAAATGTAGATAATATTTCTAGCACTATTGTTGTTTCTACTTTAATGTCATTGGTTACTGTGCCAATAACAGTATTTATCGCTCTTAAATATTTTGCTTAAATGAAAGCAATATTTTTAAATTTATCCGCATGGATGGTTTTGCCCTTCATGGATGCCATTGCAAAATACTTATCTTCGGATTTATCTTTTTTTCAAATAACATGGGCTAGATATTTTTTTACAGTTGTATTCACAACTTTTTTTATGTTTTTATTTTATAGAGAACAATTGAAGTTTTCTCAAAATATCAAATTACAAATAATTAGAGGTTTGTCTTTATTTTTTGCAAATATATGTTTTTTTTACTCCATTTCTGTAATCTCAATGGCAAAAGCGTTAACATTGGCATTTGTTGCTCCATTGGTCACAACTGCTCTTTCTCCATTTTTACTTAACGAAAAAGTCGGATATAGAAGGTGGACTGCTGTATTAGTCGGTTTTTTCGGTATTTTAGTTGTCATAAGACCTGGAATTATAGAGATTAATCTTGCTAGTATAGCAGCTGTTGGAACAGGCTGTTTTTACGGCTTTTATCTAATAATAACTCGAAGATTACATTCAACAGATAGTCCCTTACTCACATTGCTGATTACTGGAGTAGTAGGGGCCATTATCGCATCTTTCTTTGTTCCTATTGTTTGGATTAATCCTACTCCAATTCAATGGTCTTGGATGGCTCTAATGGGTATATTTGCCTGTTTAGGCCATATATTAATCATATTGTCTCTCCGTTACGCTGATGCTTCAAAATTAGCACCATTTGGTTATTTCGAGATAATTACTAACCTTATTTTAGGTTATTATGTGTTTTCAGATTTTCCTGATAAATATACTTTTATTGGACTTTTTATAATCGTTTCTTCAGGGTTATATGTTTTTAAAAGAGAATATTATCATAAATATAAGTAAATATATATGTACTATATATTGATATAATACTTTAATTAATTTATGTAAGCTATTGTATTTATTGAATTTTATATAATATCTTAACTTTAGTTTTATTTATATAAAATACAAAATAATGAAATAAATTGAAAATTTTCAATTAAATAAGCGCTGGTAAATTAAAATAATCAATAAATATCCAGTTATTTGAATTTTAAAAAATAGATATTAAAATTGGTTTATGTGATAGGAGATAATAATTCAATAAAATCAACGATTATTAAGAAATTTTAGAACAGAACTAGTGATAATATAAGCCCAGTTTAAATTTGATATAGAAATTCTTTATCATTGATTTAAAAAAAAATACAAAAAAATAATAATTTTCAAGATAATTAGTTAAGTAATGCAATTTAAGAATATAGCGTTTAATGTCCCAAATATAGGGCTTATTTAGAGATTTCAATTTATAAGCTGCAACCAATAGGGGAAATTAAAATTGTAGTACTAAATATTGTTAAAATTAAAAAAAACGTTGGTATTACTAGCTTTTAGAGCAAAATTCCTTCAGATTCCAGTAGTTTTTTCTTGGTTTTTATACCACCTTTTCCAGAATATCCTCCAAGCGATCCATCAGACCTGATTACTCTATGGCAAGGTATTTTAGGAGCATATGGGTTTTTTCCAATGGCATTAGCTACAGCTCTAACAGCTTTAGGCTTATTAATTCCCTTTGCGACGTCAGAATAGGTTAAAACACTACCTTTTTTAATTGTTTTTAAGTATTTCCATACTTTAATTTGAAAATTTGTACCTTTAAGGATCATATGAAAAAAAACCCTGTATCTCTGCACCTTTTCAGGTACAAAGATCAGTAGTTTTTTGGCACGTCGTTGTATGCGCTACCGCCATGCCTTCCACCCCGCAATTTTAGCGCTACTCTGCGTGGTTTTCTGCCCTCTGGGCTTGAATCTCTCGATTTTTCCCCAGATGGTCAGTTAAGAGTTGCCTCTTAATTCATTTAGGAGATTATCATAGTGCAAATATGATTTGTATCACTTTATAGTTGATTATTAAGGGTTTTTAACAGCTGTGAATAGCGTTAACAAACTATCTAGGTCCAACGAAAATTAGAATAAAATAAGATAAATAGAAAATTATTGTTAAAACAGACAAGAAATATACTTCTAATGATTTTCCATTTTTTTTGTAAACTAAATAACTCAATATAGTTAAACCCAAAGATATAATTAAAAAATAGCTTGTAGGAATTTCACCATCTATAGTCATGAGATTTTTGTTTTAATTGATTTGACATTTAAAATCACTTAATATATTACTAATGATAATTAATTGTTATCAATAATAATTATATGAATGAACTGACAACAGACCTAAAATCGCTTCATGAGGCAACTTTAAATAACCTTAAAAGCTCAAAGGCAAATAATACTTTAAGAGCCTATAAATCTGACTTTAAAGATTTCGGTGCTTTCTGTTCTAAGCATGGATTAGATTCTTTGCCAACAGAGCCAAAAATAGTTTCCTTATACTTAACCCATCTCTCTAAAAACTCAAAAATAAGCACTTTAAGACGAAGATTAGTATCAATAAGCATGGTTCACAAATTGAAAGGGCATTATCTAGACACAAAACATCCAATCATCGTTGAAAATTTAATGGGAATAAGAAGGGTCAAAGGAAGTATTCAAAAAGGCAAAAAACCTTTATTAATCAATCATTTAAAATCAATTATTAATGTAATAAATGAACAAAAAACTAAGGAAATAAAAAAACTTAGAGATAAATCAATAATCCTAATTGGCTTTGGAGGAGGCTTTAGAAGAACTGAGCTCATTTCAATTGATCATGAGGATTTAGAATTTGTTTCTGAGGGTCTAAAAATCACTATTAAAAGATCAAAAACTGATCAATTCGGAGAAGGAATGACTAAAGGACTACCCTACTTCGATAATGAAATTTACTGTCCTGTTACAAATCTAAAAAAATGGTTAGAAATTTCTAAAATTAAGTCTGGACCTATTTTTAGAAGGTTTTCTAAAGGTTTATCATTAACAGAAAAAAGATTAACTGACCAATCTGTAGTTTTATTAATGAAAGATTATTTAAATTTAGCAGGTATCGAAAACAAAAATTTTGCAGGTCATAGTTTAAGGTCGGGATTTGCAACAGTAGCTGCAGATTCTGGAGCTGATGAGCGAAGTATAATGGCTATGACAGGCCATAAAACAACACAAATGGTTAGAAGATATATTAAAGAGGCAAATATATTTAAAAATAATGCACTAAATAAAATTAAAATATAATAATCTTAAATTAGCTTATCTCTGTATCTATCAATTTTTTTTGAAATATAATTATTCGTTAAGTAAAAATGTTTATAAATTCTTTTTTGTAATAATTTCTTTAAAGACTCATTTTTAATAAGTTTTTCGATTGAATTTTCAATATTTTTAACAGTTAAAGACTTTATTTTCATAGCTTTTGGAGATGCCTCACTAAGCCCACCTTTATCTGTAATAATTACAGCACATCCTGCACTTGAAGCTTCTAAAGCAGTTCTACCAAAGGGTTCGTCCCATCGAGAGCAAACAACTGAAATATCAGAATTTACAAAGCATTTTGTAACGACATTATATTTTTGAAAACCCAAGATTTTCAAATTTTTATGTTCAAAAATATGGTTTTCTCTAGGTTCATCACCAATAACTATAGCTTTCCAATCTGGATTATTATCTAATACACTTATAATGGCCTTTCCAAATAAATCATAACCTTTAGAGGCATTTAATCTACCAACAAATAAAATTATTTTTTTTTTATTCTTAAAATTAATTTTTTTTTTACTTGTTGATTGATTAATGACTTCTAGTTTATCAGTATTAAATTTTTTATTTAATCCTTTTGTAAATTTTTTTAGGGTCCAATTACTATTAAAAATTATTTTTTTTGTTTTGTTATATAAATCAATTCTCTCTTTCACTGTTTTCGAAGATTTCATATCGAGCGGATTATTATGAAAATATAGAACAATATTATCATTTATCTCGTGAATAGGTTTTATATAATCAGGCCTATTATGAACTTCTATTAATGTTGATTTTTTTACTTTTTCATTCTCAAGAAATTTTTTTACATAAGCTTTACTGTTGCTTCTGAAGAGTAATTTTGAAAAATTTAGATTAGTATAATTAGGTAATAACTTTTTTTTAAAAGAAGTATTTCCATACACATGAATATTTTTTTTATATTTACTTAGTTTGATAGTATCATTTAAAAAAAGCGAAACTGCACCTGCATAATTAGGGGTAAAATTTTCTTTGTAAGGAAGTAGAATTGAGATTTTCATTTATAAAAAATTAGATTTTATTTTATTTCTAAGTTTATAGTTTTTTTTAAGCTTATATTCCTCTCTCATAGCTTTGGATTTTGAATCATAACTCATACTATAGGCTAATATCCATTTTCTACCTCTAGTAAATTTTGCTCCTTTCGAAGCATTATGTTTAGCCAATCTTTTCCTTAAATTAATAGTATATCCAACGTAGCTGAGGTTTTTTTGCTTATTTTTAGATATGATTAAATAAACAAAATATTTCATTATGGCGGTCCCTAGGGGAATCGAACCCCTCTTTCATGGATGAAAACCATGTGTCCTAACCGATAGACGAAGGGACCAGAGATGGAGTTTCTATTGCAATTATTAAAAATAATCAAGCTATAGGTTCCTCACTTTTTATAATTTCTATTGTAGATTCTTTGTGTGTGACAAGAGTTTCTGTAATAAATTTTGTATTTTCTTTTTTTATAGCTGCAACCATTTCAGTACTAGTAATACCTGTCGCACAAAAAATACTATCTCCTTTAACTATTTCATTTAATTCATATTTTTTATTCAGATCAGATATTCCCATTTTTTTAGCCCTAGCTTTCTCTTGATCGGTTGCAAAAATAAATCTACCCTGAAATTTACATCCATAAGCATCCAAAGCTGCTGCAGAAATAACGCCCTCAGGACCTCCACCAATACCCAAAAATAAGTCAATATTATACTTATTATCAGTAACTAAGAGAGCTCCACAAATATCACCATCTGAAATTAATTTTAAATTTACTTTTAAAGATTTTAACTCATCAATAATCCCTTTATGTCTTGGCCTATCAAGAATACATACTGTTAGTTCTTTGATATTTTTATTTTTGGCTTCTGCTATATTAAAAATATTTTTTTTTAGAGGATAATCTAAATCAGTAGCATCAAATGGAACATCTTTACCAACTGCAATTTTATTCATATACGTTTCTGGAGCATTAAATAAATTTCCTTTTTCTGAAATTGCTAAAACCGATATGGCTCCTGGAATATTTTTTGCAGCAAAATTTGTTCCTTCAAGAGGATCAACAGCTATATCAATACTCGGACCAGTACCGTTTCCCAATTTTTCTCCTATATATAACATTGGTGCTTCATCAAG
Organism: uncultured Pelagibacteraceae bacterium; assembly: GCA_902614975.1. Classification (GTDB taxonomy): domain Bacteria; phylum Pseudomonadota; class Alphaproteobacteria; order Pelagibacterales; family Pelagibacteraceae; genus Pelagibacter. The sequence goes on along the minus strand of CACMND010000011.1, from coordinate 3,249 downwards.
TTCACCCTCACCTATCACTACCTCTCCATTAATTTCTAGATTATTTAAATCATTTCTCATTGAGTCTGTTGCTGCTTTATCAGCTATTTTTTTATTTCCTTTGCCAAGAAATCGATAGCAATTAATTGCAGCTCTGGAGGTAACTTTTACAAGTTTATTAATAAGATCTTTATCTAAAGACATTAAATATTTTCAACAGTGGATTCATCTGAATTATATTTCAATCTAGCTTCAAATTCACTTAATCTTTTCCAAACTGAAATCAACTCTACAATTGTAGACCAGCTTCTAACTAAATATTGTAAAGAATTTTCAACTCTTCCAAAAGCTCTAGTTATTTGTTGAACAAAACCTAATGTAATTGCTCCTGATACTATAGTTGGTGCTAAAGCTAAATATGGAACAATTACCATTCCTTGAAAATAACTCCACTTAACCGCATTAAAATATAAATAATGAAAATATGATTTATAATGAATACCTCTTACTCTATCATATAATTGACCTATAGTGGGTGGAGCAGCTCTTATAGGATCATCTTCTCCGTGAACTAATTCTTTTCTATAACCAGCTTCTTCTTTTTGAATATCATACTCAATCCCAGGTAATTTAATACCTACTGCTGCTAATAAAACTGTTCCACCAAGTGCAGATATTATTGCAACCCAAACTAATGCATGATCAACTTCACCAATCCATGGTAGTACATCGACTTGTTTAGATAATCCCCATAAAATTGGCAAGAAGGCTACTAAGGTCATTATACTATCTAAAAGTCCAACACCAAGGCCCTCCATTATTCTTGCAAATTTTAAAGTGTCTTCTTGAACTCTTTGCGAAGCCCCTTCCGTTAAACGAGCTTTTAACCATTGAGAGTGATAATATTCAGCCATTGAAGTTCTCCATCTAAATACCCAATGAGATACAAAAAAACCTGTTACAATAGCAATTATAATCCAAAGACCCGCAACTTTTGCAAATGTAAACAAATATCCAATAAATTCAGTTTCTGTGACTGAACCAGGTTCTGTAAGAGCTTTTTGAAGAGTATCATAAAATTCACCGAACCATTCATTAATTTTTACATCTAATTGTACCTGATACCAGGTTGAAACTAATATGAAGATTGATCCAAATATACTCCAACCATACCATCTTCTTTCTGTAAAAAATTTAAACATTATTTTGTAAAATTATCGGCATAAGATTTTAAAGTAATTTTTCTTTTATTCGGTTCAATTACTTCAAAATCAATATTATTTTTTTTTGCATATTCAATTGCTAATTCCTTTGTAGAAAATTCTAATTTTAATTCACCATAAGTATCTGTGGAACTCTCCCACCCCATCAAAGGGTTAGTACCAGGATCATCTGTAATGTATTCAATAATCCATTTATCAAATTTCTTCAATCCTGACTGCATTGCAGTTTTAGATGGTTTATAAATTTTAGCTTTTTTCATAAAATGGTCGGGGTGGTAGGATTCGAACCTACGGCCCCTTGGTCCCAAACCAAGTGCGCTACCAGGCTGCGCTACACCCCGAATGCAGTACTAATACAGTAGATAAAAAAAATTTCAAAGTATATTAATCACTATTTAAAAGGAAATTTTATAAAATTTGCTATATATAAGTATCTATGATCATTGAATGCCCAGCTTGTTCTAAGAAGTTCAATATTGATGAAAAATTAATTCCAGATGAAGGTAGACTTTTAAAGTGCGGCAATTGCGATCATACATGGTTTTATAAGAAGGAAGAAAATTTAAAATTAGAGTCTGAAAAAATAAAAATAAATGAAATTCAAGAAAATAAAACAGAGATCAATATTGAACCATTTGAAGAACCTATAAAACAAACGAAAAAAATAAGGAAAAAAATTTCAAAAAAATCTTTAACAAAAGAGAGCACATCAAAAGAATTAGTTTCTATTGATAAAAGTTCTGTTTCAAGAGAAAACAATATTATTAAAAAGATATTTTTAATAATTATTTCATTTATTGCATTTATTTTGCTTATGGACACATTTAAAAATCAGATATCTGTTATATTTCCTGGCATATTAAAAATGTCAGAAAGTTTGCATCTGGTAATAAATGACTTGAAATTATTTATTAAAGATTTACTCAGATAAAATGATTCAGATAATTACAAAGCCATTTAGGTGGTTTTTCAAATTAGAGGCTGCTAGTGGTCTTGTTTTACTTTTTGCAGCAATAATAGCTTTAATTGTAAGCAATTCTAATTTATCTGAATTATATTTTTCTACATTAAATAAATATTTATTTTTAGGAATAAATAATTTTGGTTTAAAATTATCAGTGTTACATTGGATAAATGATGCCTTGATGGCAATTTTTTTTTCTTTGTTACATTGGAGATTAAAAGAGAATTTTTACAAGGCGAACTTTCAAATATAAAACAAGCACTCCTTCCAATTATTGCTGCAGTTGGTGGTATGTTAGTGCCTGCTTTATTTTATGTATTTATTAATTTTGGAGATAGTGAAACAATGAATGGTTGGGCTATTCCATCTGCAACTGATATTGCATTTTCATTAGGAGTACTTTCATTATTGGGTAAACGAGTTCCTTTATCATTAAAAGTTTTTTTAACTGCTTTAGCTATTATAGATGACCTTGGAGCTATAGTAATTATTGCTTTGTTCTATTCAGGTGACCTGAGTATTAAATATTTAAGCTTAATGTTGTTAGCATTTATAGTTCTTTTGGTTATCAACAAATTTAATGTAAAGAAATTTTTACCTTATTTAATTGTTGGAATATTTCTTTGGGATTTTACTCATAACTCAGGAATCCATGCAACGATTGCTGGAGTTTTACTAGCAATGACTATACCTCATAGAAAAAAAGATAAGGATTTTTCACTCCTAATAAAAATTGAACATGCAATCAGTCCTTATGTTGCATTTGGTATCATGCCATTATTTGCTTTTGCAAATGCTGGAGTTTCATTAGAAGGTTTATCTTTTGCATCATTACTTAATAAAGTTCCGTTGGGAATATTGTTAGGATTATTTGTTGGAAAACAATTAGGTGTATTTGTGTTTTCTTATGTTTCAATTAAAATGAAAATAGCCCAGATGCCCAATAACTCTAATTGGTTTAATTTTTACGGCGTTGGTGTTTTAACAGGCATTGGGTTTACAATGAGCTTATTTGTTGGAAATTTAGCCTTTGTTGAAAATATGCAATACATGGATGGAGTTAAAATTGGAGTTTTAACTGGG
>CACMND010000010.1 GCA_902614975.1 uncultured Pelagibacteraceae bacterium | reverse complement strand
AGCTAAAAGGTGTTATAGACGGATCTAAAAAATCAAAATACTAGTTTATATTTTTTATCATTTGCTCAGGCATCCAAAGAGCAATTTCTGGAAATATCACAACCAAGATAACAGCAAAAATCATTAGCAAGAAGAGTGGAAACGCGCTTCTTGCTATATAACCCATATCTTTATTAGCCATACCCTGAAGAACAAAAAGATTAAAACCAACCGGCGGTGTGATCTGAGCCATTTCGACAACAATAACTAGAAAAACACCAAACCAAATCATATCAAAACCTGCTTGTCTAATCATTGGTTCAATTATAGCCATTGTTAAAACTACAGCAGAGATACCATCAAGAAACATTCCAAGAATTATATAAAAGATCATTAAAACAAAAATTAAAACATATGGAGAAAGTTCCATTCCCTCAATCCATAGAGCAAGATTTCTTGGCAATCCTGTAAAACCCATTGCCAAAGATAAAAAAGTGGCTCCAGCTAATATAAAAGCTATCATGCAAGAAGTTTTAGTGGCACCCAAGAGAGACTCTTTAAATGTTCTTAAAGACAAACTCTTTTGAAAGTATGATAAAATTAATGCACCTACTACACCCAAAGAAGCTGCTTCAGTTGCGGTTGCTATACCAGTATAAATTGAGCCAATAACTGAAACTATTAATAATATTACAGGTATCAGTTTTCCTGATTTCCTTACCTTTTCCATAAGTGAGAAGTCTTGTTTAAAAGTAGGCATGGATTTTTTATTTATTAACGACCAAATCATTACATATGTCATAAAGATCAACGCAATCATTATTCCTGGTACAATTCCTGCAATAAATAGTTTTGCAATAGATTCTTGAACAGTCACACCATAAATAATTAAAATTATTGAAGGTGGAATTAGAAGACCCAGCGTTCCTGAACCAGCTAAACTTCCAAGTAGAATACTTTCTGGATATTTTCTTTTTCTTAGTTCTGGAATAGACATTTTTCCTACTGTGGCTACAGTTGCTGCAGAAGATCCTGAAATAGCTGCAAATAAAGCACATCCAACTACATTAACATGCACTAAGCCACCGGGTAGTTTCTGCATCCATGGGGATAATCCTTCAAATAAATTTTCAGATAACTTCGTCCGAAATAAAATTTCACCCATCCAAACAAATAAAGGAAGTGCAGTTAAAGTCCATGAAGATGAAGCTCCCCAAATTGTTGTTGCCATCGCATCACCAACTGGCCTTGTGGTGAACAGCATCATTCCTATTGATGAAACTCCAACCATGCTTATAGCAACCCAAATTCCCGAGCCTAAGAATATCAAGAGAACACTTATGAAAAATATAGTAAGTAAAATTTCAGTCATTTTTTTTTGTTTGTATTTTCAAAACTAATTGATGAGATACACATATGAAAAATATTAGTGATCCTAAAGCAACACTAGTTTGTGGTATCCAAATTAAAATTTCGTCAGCTCCTTCACTTCTCTCTTGAAATTCATAAGATATTTTTAGCATTTTTAAAAAATAAAAAGCTAGATAACCAGAAAATATAGTTGCAATAATCAAACTCCATAATTCCAAAAATCTCTTTTTAATCCCAGTAGCTTTTTCTAAAAATAAAGTAATTCTAATGTGACCACCTTCTACAAAAGTATAAGATAAAGCAAAAAAAGATGAGGCAGCCATACAATATCCAGAGTATTCTGCTAATCCTCTTATATAAAAACCAAATATTCTTGATGAAATTCCAATTAAAATAAAAACTGCAACCAAAATAAGAAAAAATGCAGCGATATAGCCTGAGTAACTATAAAGATTATTTAAAAATTTATTGACTTTAGTAAACATATAAAAAGGCCGTTTAAAACGGCCTTTTTAATTATAATGATTTAATTATAAGCAGCAAGAACACTAGCACCTCTATCGCCAGCTTTTTTCTTCCATTCTTCTGCCATTGTAGCACCAACTTTTTTGAAATGACTTTCAAGGACTGCATTTACTTTGCCTACTTTCATTCCAGCATCAGCTAAAGCTTTTTTATCAGCAACATTTCCTTTTTTTGAAAGTGCCCAACCTTTTTTCTCAGCAACTGCTGCCTCTTCCATAATCATTTTTTGTGTAGCTTTATCTAATTTGTTCCAAGAACCTCTGTGAGCTACAATCATATTTTTTGGAAACCAAGCTGCAATATCATAAAAATACTTTACTCCATTTTCCCAAATTTTACTGTTCTTACCAGTAGTTGGTGAAGTAATCATACTTTCAACCGCACCAGTTGAGAATGCTTGGCTTATTTCAGCTGCTTCTATTTTTGTAGGAGCCATACCTGTCAACTCGGCCATTCTAATAGTTGCAGAATTATATGCTCTAAATTTTAAACCTTTTAAATCAGCAACACTATTAATTTCCTTTTTACTATAAAGACCTTGCGCAGGCCATGGTACAGCGTATAAAAATACAAGACCTTTTTGATCTAGACCTTTAATTATTGCAGGCTTAGATGCTTGATACAGTTTCATAGCATCATCATAAGATGTCGCAAGAAATGGTTGTGAATCAATCTCTAATAATGGATCCTCTTTACCTAGAGCCGACATAAATCTCTCACCAATTTGAGCTTGTCCAGTTCTAACAGCCCTAAATATCTCTCCACCTTTAAATAGAGATCCACCTGGGTGTGTTACTATTGTTAATTTTCCCCCACTTTTTTCTGAAACATTTTTAGCAAATTCAGCTGCATTAGCAGAATGGAAGTTGCTTGCACCATATGCTAGTGCCATATCCCATTTTTCTGCAGCAAAAGCATTAGCAGTTAAAAGAACAGAAAATAAAACAGAGAGCAAAATTTTGAAAAGTTTCATAAATCCTCCATATTTCTAAAAAACATATCTCATTATGTATTAAAACTTAAATCAATAAAAATTTTTGATGTTTTATTGAAAAATAATAAATAATTACTATTATAATAACATCTTGATCGAACAATCACTCATTTTACTGCAAATTATATTTATAGATATTATTCTTGCGGCAGATAATGCAATAATAATAGGATTAATAGCAGCTAATTTTGTCCCAAAAAATAGAAAAAAAATAATATTCTGGGGAGTGGTTGGAGCGTTAGTTTTCAAAGTTATATTTGCAATATTTGCAACATATTTATTTAAGTTTTACTTCATTAAAATTCTTGGTGGATTACTTTTAATTTGGATTGTTAATGACTTAAGAAAAGATTTATTTGAAATTCAAAAAATTAAGTCTCCTAAAAAGAAATCTATGGAACCTTCATTTATCAAAAGTATTTACAAAGTGTTATTTGCAGATATTACGATTAGTTTTGATAACGTTATTGGCGTTGTGGGTGCAGCCAAAGGTAATTTTGGTTTTATGATTTTTGGCTTAGTATTATCAGTAGTTCTTACTGGAGCCTTAGCTACTTATTTGGCAAATTATATACAAAAACATCTATGGATAGCTTATATAGGTTTAGGCTTTATATTATTGGTTGCTATTCAATTAGTAATAGGTGGACTAGTCGATTTAGAAATTTTAAATATTAATGAAAAATATATAAAATATTTCTAATATTACCAAGTTCCAGTATTTTCCATTGATGACCAGGGCTCTTTAGGAGGAAGATTTCCCTCCTGAAGTATTTCAATTGATATTTTATCTGGTGATTTCACAAATGCCATATGACCGTCTCTAGGTGGTCTATTTATTGTATAACCCATATCCATTAGTCTTTGACATATTTCGTATATATTTTTAACTCTATAAGCTAAGTGACCAAAATTTCTAGATCCCTCTCCTAAATTGTCACCGTCCCAATTATAAGTTAGTTCAATTTCTGCATTACTGTCGTTTGGTGCAGCTAAAAAAATTAATGTATATCTGCCTTTTTCATTTTCCATTCTTTTTGTCTCTTTTAAACCCAGTCCATCACAAAAAAATTTTAACGACTCTTCAATATTAGAAATTCTGATCATTGTGTGTAAATATTTCATAGTAAAATTATAATTTATTTCTATTCTAGTTCAATAGTACTTGGTGGTTTAGAAGTCACATCATAAACTACTCTATTTATACCTCGAATATTATTAACTATTTTATTCGATACCATTTGCATAAATGATTTATTAAATTGAAAATAATCCGCTGTCATTCCATCTTCAGATGTTATTGCTCTTAGCAAGCATAAATATTCATAGGTTCTATTGTCTCCCATGACACCAACAGTTTTAACAGGCAGTAATGCAGCATAAGCCTGCCATATCTTATGATATAGATTGTGTTCTCTTAATGCATTTACAAAATAATTATCTGCTTCTTTTAAAATTTTAATTTTTTCTTTTGTAATTATGCCTGGCATTCTAATTGCTAAACCAGGACCAGGAAAAGGATGTCTAGAAATAATTTCTTTACTTAAATTTAATTCTAGACCTAACATTCTAACTTCATCTTTAAATAAATACTTCAATGGTTCAACTAATTTTAATTTCATTCTTTTTGGCAAACCACCAACATTATGATGAGACTTAATTTTTGAAGTTTGACTTCCTGTAACAGACTTACTCTCAATTAGATCAGGGTATAGGGTTCCTTGAGCCAAAAATTTTACATTTTTTATTTTTTTTGCGTATTTTTCAAAAAGTTTGATAAATAAATTTCCAATAATTTTTCTTTTTTTTTCTGGATCCGTTACATTTTTTAATTTGCTAATGAATAATTGTTCAGCATTTACATAAATTAAATTCAATTTAAATTTTTTTCTAAAAGTATTTACTACTTGTTTTTCTTCATTTTTTCTGAGCAGACCAGTATTAACGAATATACAAGTTAAGTTTTTTCCAATTGCATTACTAATTAATTTTGCTACTACACTACTATCTACTCCACCAGATAATGCACAAATTACTTTAGAATTTCCAACTTGTTCTTTAATTTGCTGCATAAGTTTGGATTTTTGATTTTTTGATGTCCAATTTTTTTTAATTTTACAAATTTTAATTACAAAGTTTTTTAATATTATTTTGCCTTTAACTGTATGGGAAACTTCTGGATGAAACTGTATGCCATATATTTTTTTTTTTACATTTTCTATCATGCATAATTTCGAATTTGAGGATTTTGCTATAACTTTAAAACCTTTAGGTAATTTAATTACCTCATCTCCATGACTCATCCATACATTGGTAGATTTTTTTGAAAAGAAATTTTCAGTTAAAGCGCTTTTTTTTAATTTTGTAACTTTTGCTAACCCAAATTCTCTTGATTTTGCTCGTTTTACTTTACCTCCTAATTCTTTAGAGATTATCTGGTGGCCAAAACAAATGCCTAGAATTGGAATATTTGAACTTAATATACTTTTATTGAATTTAACTTTTTTATTTTGGTAAACATTTAAGGGACCACCTGACAAGATGATGCCTTTCACATTTTTTTCAGTTTTGTAGACTTTAAGTTTGTTGTGACTTATAATTTCACAAAAAACATTTAATTCTCTTACTTTTCTTGCAATTAATTGTGTAAACTGAGACCCAAAATCGATTATTAAAATTTTATCTAGATTGTTTTCAAGACGCATCTTTTTTTTCAAACTCTTTTAGGCGTTTGTTAATAGATGCAATTTTATCACAAAGGTTGGAGCATATTTTCTTAAAATCTTCTCTAAGTTCCTCTGCTTTAGAAAAATTAGATCTTTCTAACTCAATATCTATTAATAGATACATTGCCTCTTCGTTGTTTGGCTCGAGTAGTAAGACTGTATTTATATTTTTTTCCAGTTCTGTTTTGTTTTCTTCATTTTTAAATATTTTTGCTAAATATAGATATGACTTTGAGTCTTTGGGATTGTATACAATATTTCTTTGAAATAAAAATTTTGAATCTTCATATTTTTCATTTTCATAAAGATTTTTTGCTTCATCAAAAAAATTAGCTTTCTCCGCGTTAACGTTAAAAATTAAAGTAAAAAGTAAAGTTATTGCTAAGGTAATTTTTTTTATCATCTTTTTATTTCGTCTATATTATGTACCATACTTTCATAAAAACCTGCTTTAGTAATTTTGAGAAATTTTGGTTTTTTTCTAAGATCTTTAATTCTTTTTGAGCCTAAGTATCCCATTGATGATTTTAAACCCCCTACTAGTTGGTAGATTATTTTTTCAACTGTACCTTTGTATTTAACAAAACCTTCAACACCTTCTGCTACGTATTTTGATGTATCTTTTTGTTTTGATTGAAAATATCTATCTGCTGATCCTTTATTCATTGCTCCAATAGATCCCATGCCCCTAAAACTTTTAAATAATTTACCACCTCTTTTTATAATTCTACCTGGAGCCTGATCTGTTCCTGCAAATAATGATCCAATCATCACCGCATCTGCTCCTGCTGCAAGTGCTTTTGCAATATCCCCTGAAAATTTGATACCTCCATCAGCTATTAATGTTGTTTTGCTTTTCCCCATACCTTTTTTTACATCTAAAATTGCACTTAACTGTGGGACTCCAATCCCGGCAACTAATCTTGTAGTGCATATAGATCCTGGTCCAATTCCAACTTTTATAATATCTACTCCTTGCTTAATCAGAAATTTAGCTGCTTCTGCTGTAGCAATATTACCTGCACATAAAGCTGTTTTAGTTGGTTTAATTTGTTTAATTTTTTTTATTATTGCAGCTACTTTTTTTGTGTGGCCATGAGCTGTATCAACTACAATTAAATCGATGTTTTCTTTTAAAATCTTTTGAGCTCTTATGTGTTCGTTTAAACTTGCGCCAACAGCTGCACCAACTAACATTTTTTTTGCTTTTACTTTTCTTATTTCTCTTATCTGATCATTTATTGATAAATTTCTATGTATAACACCTATTCCACCCTTTTTACCGATTGAAATAGCCATATTAGACTCTGTTACAGTATCCATTGCTGAAGTTAGAATGGGTATAGAAATATTTAAGTGTTTTGATAATTTAACTTCTGTCTTTACTTCCGAAGGTAAAATTTCAGAATAATTTGGTGCTAAAGTTACATCATCGAAAGTAAGTGCTTCTTTGATAGGATCCATGTCCTTATATAAACGATTCTTAAAAAAATGAAAGTATCTATCTTAAATTTTTGCAGATTAAAAAACTTTCTTTAGAGTCTTTTCTACTTGCTGGAGGCTTATAGACATTAAATTTTACAAAATTTTTTTTTGAAAATGCAATTATCTCATTAAATGAAGTTCCCATAAATAATTTTGAGACAAAATAGCCATTTGGCTTCATCATTTTTGTAGCGAAATCCAAAGCTTCTAAAACTAATTCTCCAGTTACCATAGAGTCTAGATTTTTATTTCCCGTAGTATTGACTGCCATATCTGAAATAATTAGGTCAATTTTTCCACCAAAATAATTATTAATTTTATTTTGTTGCTCAGTATCTGTAAAATCTCCTTTTAAAATTTTTACATTCTTTATTTCTTCTATTTCTTTTAAATCTATTGCTAAATGCTTATTACATTTTAAATTACTTGATATATATTGAGACCAGCTTCCAGGAGCAGCTCCAAGATCTATTACTGATATATTATTTTTTAAGAATTTAAATTTTTCGTTAATTTCTTTTAATTTATAAACGGCTCTTGATCTATATCCTTCAACTTTTGATTGTCTAACATAAATATCTCTTCTCTGCTTATTAATCCAATTTTTTGAGATTTTATTTTTTTTCAATTAGTTTTGAACCTTAAAGATTTTGAGATTTTATTATTATCCAAAGTATTTAATTCTATCTCTAGATTTTTCTCGTTTCTCATATCTTTATCATTTACTTTAATACCACTAGCCAAATGTATAATTCCAATTTTATGATTTGGTAAAAAAGGTTCCACGAAAATTTTATTCTTTTCATCAAACTTTGGAAGCAAGTTGCTAGCCAACCAGTTACAATTATGAGGAAGAAATTCAACATCTACATTATCAATATATACGCATATATTTATTGCTAGTTGCTCTGAACCAAATATTTGGCCATGACTAAGAGTAGTTTTTAAATTTTTTTGCCAAACATTCCAACAGCTAGAGTCTTTTTCTAATGAAAAAACACCAATATTAATATGCGGAGCAAATGCTAACTTTCTCGCTTTATTAATATCAATTTTAGATTTAATAGCATGTTTAAAATTTTGAGATTTTATAATGGCTAATTTTCCAAACAACCAATTAACCTTACTTAATATTCTATATCCAGGTGTCATTGTCTGGGTAATGCCTAGTTTGCCATTATCACAAGCCTTAAAATATAAGTCTATTGAACTCCAATCTTGAACCCAAGCATCACAATCAATCCACAGATATTTTTTATAGTTGGGAAAATATTTTGGAAGAAATGCTCTTGATACCTGACTTTTTAGCCATTCTTTACCATTAATTTTAGATTGGGGAACCTCAATATCCCATTCAGCTTTTTTGATCTCATCTACTTTATTTTTTAGAAGAGCAGTTTGCTCCTCTGTTAAACCCGCATCAAGTATACAAATGGCAACCTTTTCACTGTGATCGAATTGTTTAATAGAGTCTATTAATTCATTTAGCAATTCAAAGTAATTAGAATCTGCTAGAGAAATAATTACATTCTCTTTCATTACAAAATATCTTCGTGATGATCAACGCCATCATCTTTATCTTTATTTTGTTTTTTTAAAAATAAGTAATGAATTGAACTTGCTGGAATCATTAATAGATAAACAATTCCCGAAATTATAATTGTGTTAAAGGTATATATTAACAACAAACCAAAATATAAGATTATTCCAAATAGAAGAAATATAGAAGTACTTCTTGGAACAACGATTCTTTTCAAAGAATATGTAGGAATTTTACTTATCAAAAGTACAGAAATAACAATGAATAAAGATGGAACAATAATATTTTTATTAATAGTTATAAACTGAACTTCACTAAAACTATAAATTAATGGCATTAATACTAATACTCCACCTGCTGGTGATGGAATACCTTCAAAAAAGTTATCTCTCCATGAAGGCTCACCTCCTGTTGAAACATTAAATCTCGCAAGTCTCAAAGCAACACAAACCACATATATTAATGATATTAACCAACCAAATCTGCCTATATTATCTAGCGCCCAAAAATACATTATGAATGCTGGTGCAACTCCAAAACTAATTACATCCGTTAATGAGTCTAATTCTTTTCCAACTTTTGATGTGGCTTTAATTAATCTTGCAATTCTTCCATCTAAACCATCGATGATTGCAGCAATTAAAACTGCGATAACAGATAATTCAAATCTCCCATCAAATGCAAACTTAATTGAAGTTAAGCCAATACACACTCCAACAAGTGTCATAATATTCGGCAAAATAACTCTTGAATTTTTATTTGATACTAATCTTATATTCTTTTTTGGATTTTCCATTTATCTTTTAGCTATCAATGTTTCTCCAGCAACTGCTCTTTGATTAACTTTTACTAATGGTTCATAGTTTTCAAAATATAAATCTGCTCTACTTCCAAATCTAATCATTCCTATTCTAGATCCTTGTTCAACATTTTCTTCAACTGAGGTATCTGTTACTATTCTTCGAGCGACCAGTCCTGCTATTTGAACTACAATTATATCTTCGCCATGGGAATTTTTAATTTTATAATAATTTCTTTCATTATCCTCGCTAGCTTTATCAAGAGATGCATTAATAAATTTTCCAGGTTTATATAAAATTTCTTCAATTTTTCCTGAACATGGAGATCTATTCACATGACAATCAAATACATTCATAAATATACTTACTTTCTTAAATTTTTTATTTTCAAGTCCCAATTCTTTTGGTCCGTTTGTATCTAAAACTTGTAAAACCAATCCGTCAGCAGGACTTGTTAAATAGTTCTCATCATTTATTGGAATTCTCTCTGGATCTCTAAAAAAATAGTAACACCAAATACTTAAAACCAAACCTATGAAACCTAAAAACCCATGAATGAAATATAGAACGATCGTTGCTACTACGAAAATGACTATAAATTTATAGCCTTCGTTATGAATCTTTGGAAAAATTTTGTCTATCATAATCGTTCAATTGATAATTCTGGATTAATATGTATATAAAAAGTATAAATTCAATTATTAAGATACATCAAAAAATGAGCAAAATTAAGGTAAAAAATCCCATTGTAGAGCTAGACGGCGATGAAATGACAAGAGTAATTTGGGAATTCATCAAAAACAAATTAATTCTACCTTATTTAGATTTAGGCATTGAGTATTACGATCTAGGAATGAAAAGCAGGGATAATACAGATGACAAAATTACAATCGACTGTGCTAATGCAATCAAGAAAAATGGAGTAGGTATCAAATGCGCTACTATAACTCCTGACGAGGCCAGAGTTGAAGAATTTAAATTAAAAAAAATGTGGAGATCTCCGAATGGAACAATAAGAAATATTATTGGAGGAACAGTATTTAGAGAACCGATAATTTGTAAAAATATTCCTAAACTTGTACCATCTTGGACAGATCCATTAATTATTGGAAGGCATGCTTTTGGTGATCAATATAGAGCTACAGATTTTTTAGTTCCAGGAAAAGGTAAATTAGAAGTTAAATGGACATCAGAAGATGGAGGTGATGAAAAGAAATATGAAGTATTCAATTTCCCAGGACCAGGTATTGCTCTTTCAATGTATAATTTAGATAAATCAATAGAGGACTTTGCAAGATCATGTTTCAATTATGGGCTAATAAAAAAATGGCCTGTATATTTATCAACAAAGAATACCATACTAAAAAAATATGATGGTAGATTTAAAGATATATTTCAAAATGTTTTTGAAAAAGATTTTAAATTAGAATTCGAAAAAAATAGTATAACTTATGAACACAGGTTAATCGATGATATGGTTGCTTGTGCTATGAAGTGGCACGGTAAATATATATGGGCTTGTAAAAACTACGATGGCGATGTTCAGTCAGATACTGTCGCTCAAGGTTATGGTTCTTTAGGTTTAATGACAAGTGTTTTATTAGCGCCTGATGGCAGAACAATGGAAGCAGAAGCGGCTCATGGTACTGTTACTCGACATTTTAGAATGCATCAGCAAGGTAAAGAAACATCAACCAATCCAATTGCATCTATATTTGCTTGGACGAGAGGTTTGGCGCACAGAGGAAAGTTAGATAGCAATAATGAATTAATTAAATTTGCCAAAACACTTGAAGAAGTATGTGTTAATTCAGTTGAGACAGGTTCAATGACTAAAGATTTGGCAATACTTATTGGTCCTTCAACAAAATATTTAACAACTAATCAGTTTTTAGATGTAATTGATGGAAGTTTAAAACAAAAATTAAATTAAGGTTTTTAGTTTTTCTAAAGCTTCATCGATTTTATTTGAGTCTTGGCCTCCAGCCTGTGCAAAATCTTTACGACCTCCACCGCCTTTTCCACCTATAATTTCAGATCCTAGTTTTGCAAATTTAACTGCATCGTATTTGTTTGTTAAATTTTCTGTTACACCTACAGCAAGACCAACTTTCTCATCTTTATTTGCAAATACAACTACTATTCCCTCACCTAATTCTTTTTTACCTGCATCAACAAGTTTTCTTAGGTCTTTTGGAGATAAATCTTGAACTTTTTGTAATCTAACTTGAGTGCCATTTATATTTTCATCTTTAATTATGTTTTTTGTTTTATCAGCTAAAACTGATTGAACATTTAATTGTTCTAGTTGTTTATTAAGGTCTTTAATTAATCCTTTGGTATCTTTATTTTCTAGATTTGGTTTTCCACCTAATTTAATAATTTGAGCAGACACCTCTTTAATACTGTCTTCATCCTTTTGTGCAGAAAGGTTTGATATTTTTTCCTTATTTTTTAAGAATATTTCGAGTTGTTTATCCCTTAAAGCCTCAACCCTTCTAACTCCAGCAGCTATTGAGGATTGGCTAACAGTTTTAAATTTTCCAATATCACCTGTATTTTTAACATGTGTTCCACCACATAATTCTGTTGAAAAGTAAGAGTTATTTTCCGCTCCCATAGAAACTACTCTCACTTCTTCTCCATATTTTTCACCAAAAAAAGCTAAAGCACCTTTTTCAATGGCAGCTTTTGGTGTCATAATTCTTGTAGTTACATCAGTTTTGTTTTGTACGTATTCATTAACTAATTTATCAATAATTGTTAATTCATCCTCTGTAATTGGTTTCATATGACTAAAATCAAATCTTAATCTATCAGGCGCAACTAAAGATCCTTTTTGCATAACGTGTTTTCCCAATGTTCTTCTCAAAGACTCATGTAATAAATGAGTTGCAGAATGATATGCCTTAAGATTGTTACGTCTTTCAATATCTATTTTCATTTCTACAACGTCTTTAATCTTAATCTCACCAGATTTTAGAATTCCATGATGTATAAACAGATCTCCAAGTTTTTTTTGAGTATCTGCAACCTCAAACACTGAATTGCCAGATACTATTGTTCCTTGGTCTCCCACTTGTCCACCAGACTCTCCATAAAAAGGGGTTTGATTAGTAATAATTATTCCTTCCTCACCATTTGAAATATTTTGTGCTTCTTTATTATTTTTAATTATTGATAGCACCACTCCTTCTGATTGGTTAAACTCATATCCAAGAAACTCTGTAGGTCCTATTTTATCTTTTATACCAAACCAGATTTCTTCTTCTGAAGCATCTCCAGAACCTTTCCAGTTTTGTTTTGCAAGTTCTTTGCTCTTTTTCATTAGCTCATCAAATTTATTTTGATCAACAGTCAAAGATTTATTTTTTAAAATATCTTCTGTTAAATCTAGTGGAAAACCATAAGTATCATATAATTTAAATGCTACTTCACCTGGTAAAACTTTTTTTATTTTTGAAATTTCATCATTCAAAATATTAATTCCCCTATCAAGTAATACTAAAAATTTTTCTTCTTCCATTTTTAATGTTTCTTTAATTAAAGTCTCTGATCTTTCTAATTCAGGATAATTTCCTTTCATTTCATCTTTCAATGTATCAAAGATTTTATTGAAGACTGGTTCTTTAGAACCTAGCAAATGAGAATGTCTCATTCCTCTTCTCATTATTCTTCTAAGAACATAGCCTCTACCTTCATTTGAAGGTAATACTCCTTCTGCAAGGAGAAATGAGCTAGCTCTTAAGTGATCTGCAATTACTCTAAAGCTTGATAAATTATTTTCATCTTGTTTTACTTTTGTAAATTCAGAAATCGAACTAATTAATTTTTTAAAATGATCTGTTTCGTAATTATCATGTGTGCCCTGAAGTAATGCTGCAATTCTTTCTAAACCCATTCCAGTATCTACAGAAGGTTTTGGAAGATTAATTCTTTTATCTTTTGAAACTTGCTCAAATTGCATGAAGACTAAATTCCATATCTCAATATATCTATCGCCATCTTCATCTTTGGTTCCGGGTAAACCACCTTTTAAATGATCTCCATGATCATAAAATATCTCTGAACAAGGTCCGCAAGGGCCCGTTTCGCCCATTGACCAAAAGTTATCTGAAGTTGCTATCCTAATAATTCTATCGTCGCTAAAACCCGCTATTTTCTTCCAAAAATTGAAGGCTTCATCGTCTTCATGAAATACAGTTACATATAATCTATCTTTATTTAATCCAAAATCCTTAGTAATTAAATTCCAAGCAAGTTCAATTCCCCTTTCTTTGAAGTAATCTCCGAAAGAAAAATTTCCAAGCATTTCAAAAAATGTATGGTGTCTTGGAGTGTAGCCAACGTTTTCAAGATCGTTATGTTTACCTCCTGCTCTCACACATTTTTGAGAAGTAGTAGCTCTTTGATAATCCCTTTTTTCTAGTCCGGTAAAAACATTTTTAAACTGGACCATGCCTGAATTTGCAAACATTAATGTTGGATCATTATTTGGAACCAAATTGCTAGACTCGACTATCTTGTGATCATTTTTTTCAAAATAATCTAGAAAAGTTGATCTAATCTCGTTTAATGTTTTTGCCATATTTTGTTAAAATACAGCTTTTTCTATTGATGTCTACACCTCTGAAGGGAAAAAAGGCGCCCATTCGAGCGCCTTTTTAATAACTAAAAGTTATCTGCTAATTTTTTTTAGTAGGAACTTCTTCTTCTTTTTTTTGAGCCTCTACTTTTTCCTCGCTTAGTGGATTTCCCTCAATTTTCTTTGAGATCACACCAGCCTTTTCTCTGATTGCCATTTCAATTTCAGCAGCGGCTTTAGGATTTTGTTCAAGGTAAAGTTTCGCATTCTCTCTACCTTGACCAATTTTTTCACCTTTGTAAGCGTACCAAGCTCCAGATTTCTCTACGATATCTGCTTTGGCACCTAGGTCTATTAGTTCCCCTACTTTACTAATTCCTTTTCCATACATTAAGTCAAACTCAACAACCTTAAATGGTGGAGCAACTTTATTTTTCACAACTTTAACTCTTGTTGTGTTACCAACGATATTATCTTTATCTTTGATTGCTCCAATTCTTCTAATGTCCATTCTAACTGATGAGTAGAATTTTAAAGAATTTCCACCTGATGTTGTTTCTGGGCTTCCAAACATAACACCAATTTTCATTCTAATTTGGTTAATGAAAATAACCATTGTATTAGTTCGTGAAATTGAGCCCGTTAATTTTCTCAATGCTTGAGACATCAATCTAGCTTGTAAACCAACATGAGTATCACCCATATCGCCTTCAATTTCAGCTCTTGGCGTTAATGCAGCTACAGAGTCCACAACAAGAACTGACATTGAGCCAGATTTAATTAATGTATCAGTAATTTCTAAAGCTTGTTCACCTGTGTCTGGTTGAGAAATTAGTAACTCTTCAGTATTTACACCTAATTTCTTTGCATACACTGGATCTAAAGCATGTTCTGCATCAACGAAACCACAAATACCACCTGCCTTCTGTGCTTCTGCAACTACTTGCAATGCTAATGTAGTTTTTCCTGAAGACTCTGGTCCATATATTTCAATAATTCTTCCTTTTGGTAATCCACCAATTCCTAAAGCAAGATCTAAGCTTAAAGATCCAGTTGAGATAGACTCAACATCCATAGCTTTTTGTTCACCAAGCTTCATTACTGAGCCTTTTCCGAAGCTATCTGTAATTTGGCTGATTGCTGCGTCTAATGCTTTATTTTTCTCTTTGTTTTCCAATTCTTTATCTTTTGCGGTTTTCACCACTTTTAGGTTATTTTTAGTCATTTTTTGCCTCTTTTTTTCCTTTTTTTAACACTCGAATCATGAAATTAAATGTACACATTTTGTTCTCATTGGCAATATATTTCTTAAAATAGCTTAAAATCGTTAAATTACTTAAGTTTTAGGTATTCGCTATTCAATAAGCCAATGGCTTTTAGAACATTATATTGAGCGATAAGATTATTTCTCTCAGATTCTGCTAGGGAAATTTTTGCAGCCAACAACAAAGAGTTTGATTGAATAACATCTAGCGTTGTTCTTGAACCTCTTTCATACTCTGCAGCTATTCCTTCGTTAGCAATTTTTGCTGCTCTAACTTGAGATCTTACCGAATTTAAAAAACTTTTAGATGCTTCGAGATTCGACCAAGCGCTTCCAACATTTTTTTCAGTTGTTTTTACTGCATCCTCAAATAACAAAATTTTTCTAGTTTTAAGATTTGTATTCTTGTTTATTTTTGCACGTTTACTTCCACCTGAATAAAATGGCCAGCTAATTGTTGCTTTAAGTGTATCCTTTTCTCTTTGGTCATAAGTTGAACTAAAATCCTCAGCATATGATCTTTCTAAAGATAAAGATGCGCTAGGTTTTAAGTCACTTTCAGCAATTGCAATATCCATTTCGGACTGATTTAATTCTATTTTAGCGATCATTATATCTGGGTTGTTCTCTCTTGCTAAATTGATTGCTGTACTAAGTTCACTTGGAACTCCTACAATTGCTCTGTTTGTCTTTTTTAATTCATTTGTATTTAAGAGTTTGCCAATAATATTTTCGTAATTTAATTTGTTAATCATTAATTCACTTCTTGCCTGAGTTAGTTGGGCACTTGCTCCAGCAAGAGAAGATTCAGTTTGTGATAAATCTGCAGTTTTTATTTGTCCTCTATCCAATCTAACTTTATCATTTTCAAGTTGTTTAATAAGTAAGTTTAAATTTTGTCTATTAATCGCAACTTTTTCTCTTGATAAAATTACGGATGTAAAGGCTTCTATGGCACTGTAAAGAACATCTTGTTCTTTTTTAAATAATCTTGCTTTTGCAAGTTCTAAACCTATTAAATTTTTTTCATAATTAAGGTCTCTTCCAAAATCCAATAAGGTTTGTTCTAATTTTATGGATGTTGTGAATGGGTCTACATCACTGATTGTTGCATCACCACCGCTCTGATTTGTAAGTTTATTTGTTTCTTCAAGGCTCTTGGACCCACTTAAACTCAAAGAAGGCATATAATCGGCTTTGGAAATATTTAGATCTTCTTCTGATGCTTTTATATTTTCTCTCTCAGCATTTAATTGTTTATTATTGTTATAAGTTTCATTTAATGCTTCATATAATGTGACAGCAAGCGATTGAGCTGTTAACCAAAAAAAACTAAAAATTATTATTATTATTTTTTTCATTAGTTGTACTTTACAGAATTAATTTGATGATTAGAATTTAATTTAATAACTATAGATGCGTATTTTGGCGCATATTTAAACATATTCTGAGTAATTCTCTGGTAAGTTTGCATAAATTTTAAAACTTCTTTTTTTGTCATAATTTTTTGTTTTGTTTTTTTATTCTTATTTTTTAATTTAAGTTTTTTTTCCTGAATAACTCTCCACTTTTGTAATAAACTAAAATTTTCTGCCCTTAAAAATAATAAACAATCGAGCTTACTATAAAGTTTTTTATATCCTTTTTTTAGCTGGTCATTAACGTGTTTTCTCCAGATTAATTTATTATCATCATTTTTTTCCATAATATTTACACTTTTTTTTAATGTTTTTAAGTTTTCAGGTCTTGCTCCAACACACCAACCTTCGAAAATAATTACATCTGGTCTGCTATTTACTTTGTACCAATTTTTTTTTGTAAATCTGTCATCAATTGCCTTATCGAACTTGGGTAATATAATTGATTTAAATTTTCTAGAGTTTGTTTTTTTAATAAAGCTAGACATATAACTTATGTCATGGGTCCCGGGTACACCTCTTGTCAATAATAATGGATGAACTTTCTTTGATAACTTTATTCTATCGTTCTTTGTTTTGTAAATATCATCAATTGATATTTTGAAAACTTTTAACTTAAAATATTTCTTTAAAATTATCATTAAGATAGAGCTTATAGTAGTTTTTCCAGTTCCTTGTCCTCCCGTTAAACCAACAATATAAGGTTTCTTAAAATTTGTTTTTTTTGCAATCCAGAAACTCATCGGGACAAGATAATGTCTTAACATCTTGTCTTTGTTTTTAAATTTATCAGAAGATGTTTCTTGTGTTTTAATAAACTTATAACAATCTTTTTTTACTTTATTTAAACAATCCTCAACTAAATTCATTTAATTTTATTTTTGGTCAAGTGGATGGTTTAAACCATCAAAGAAAACAACATTTTTTAAATCGTCGACTTTAACTTCATCTACACAACCTAAATTAAATCCAGTCATGGCAGGTGCACTTCTTGGGTTATGATGTGTGTAAATTCCACATTCAATACAAAAGTAATGATTAGCAACTTTTGTATGGTACTGATAAAGCTTTAATTTATCTTCTCCCTTAGTGACTTTAAAATCTTCATTTTTTACCATTCCCATTGTTGCATTTTTTCTTTTACATATAGAACAGTTACATCTCACAATTTTTGGTAATTCATTGATTGGAACATTAATTTCTGCTTCTACACATCCACAATGACATGTTAGTTTCGGCATTAATTATTCTCCCCATTTTCCATGAAACTCATAAACAACTGCTGGCTTATCACCAACTACCCAGCCGTCATGACCTGGGTCAATTGAATATGCATCACCTGCTTTATATGTTAATTCTGTTCCATCATCATGTTTGGCGCAAACTGCTCCTGAAACTATTACTCCAAGATGTTTTGCTTTACAGCTATCAGTGCCTACAGTTGGTTTAATATCTTGTGACCATTTCCATCCTGGCTGCAAAACTAATCTCATTACTCTTTGATCTCCCACTTTTACGATATCCATTTTAGCATTGTTGAAACTGGTATTGCTTTCATCTGGATTATCAAAACTTTTAACTTCAATTGAACTCATACCATTCTCCTTTTATAATTAAATTTAGATCATAGACTACTAATGGTTTAAGTTATCCACAATAGCACAAAATATGGTTTTAGATGTTCACGTTTTGATTCACTTTTGATTCACTTACAGACTCAAAATACAACCTAATTGACACTATTGTATAACTCATGTACTAATAAGAACAAAACAAGAACACTTATGAAGCTAACAATACCTTATTATTTACATAAAGCAGGAGCTGGTTTTCCTTCCCCTGCAACTGACTACATAGAAGAAGATATAGATTTAAACGTACATCTAATCAAAAATGTTCCAGCAACTTTCATCATAAGAGTTCAAGGAAAATCAATGGTGGATGTTGGAATAAATGATGGTGATTTATTAGTTGTAGACAAAAGCTTAACTCCAAAAAATTTTTCAACTGTCATAGCAAATGTTCATGATGAACTTGTCGTTAAAACTTTGGTTAAAGAAAAAGATAAACAATTTTTAACGTCAGGATCTAAAGAATTTTCTGATCGAATTTTAATTAACGAAGAACAAGATATTTTTATTTGGGGAGTAGTCACCTATGTCATACATTCAGTACACTAAAAAATTAGCACTAGTTGACTGTAATTCTTTCTATGTTTCTTGTGAAAGACTATTTAATCCAAAAATAAGGAAAAAACCTGTTGTAGTTTTATCTAATAATGATGGCTGTATAGTTTCAAGATCTACTGAAGCAAAAGCTTTGGGAATTAAAATGGGTGAGCCCTACTTTAAAGCAAAAGATATTATTATAAAAAATGATGTACAAGTATTCTCATCAAATTATTCTTTGTATGGAGATTTATCTAGAAGAGTAATGAGAACTTTAAAAAGATTTAACTCTGATATTGAAGTTTATTCAATTGATGAAGCATTTATGGATTTATCAAATTTTTCTGACAATGAAGTAGAGCAAGTTGGAAGAGAAATTAGAGAAACAGTTTTAAAGTGGACTGGTATTCCAACCAGTATAGGAATAGCTAAAACTAAAACTTTAAGCAAAGTTGCAAATCATATAGCTAAGAAAAAACAATCAGGTGTTACAAGTTTAATTGGAATAGAAAATCTCGATCCTATTCTTGAAAAAATTGATATCAATGATGTTTGGGGTGTTGGAAGACAGATGACAAAGTTTTATCAAAAAAATGGAATTTATAATGCTAAACAATTAAAAAATAAATCAAACACCTGGATTAAAAAATCCTCAAATGTTCTAAGTTCAAGAACTGCAATGGAACTTAGAGGTGTACCTTGTATTGATTTAGAAAAAACAGCATCAAAAAGAAAAAGCTGTGTAGTATCAAGATCATTTGGAAAAAGAATAGAAAAATTCCAAGAACTTGAAGAAGCTGTTGCTAGTTATTGTTTAAATGCATCAGAAAAGATAAGATCTGAAAACCTTGTTGCAAAAGCAGTTATGGTATTTGTTAGAACCAGTCCATTTCAAAAACAATTTGGCTTTTATTCAAACTCCAGAACTGTTGATTTTCCTATAGCAACTAACAATAGTATAGAGATCGTAAAAAATGCTTTATCTGTCTTAAAAGTAATCTTTAGGAAGGGACATCGTTATCAAAAAGCAGGAGTGATGCTAACTGGATTAACAGATGCTGAAAATAATGAAAACTTATTTTCATCTGCAAAAGATGAGAGAATTAATCGATTAATGAGGTCAATCGATAATACAAACTATAGATATGGTAGATCCACACTAAGTCTTGCAAGTGCTGGCGTTAGAAAGTCTTGGAGTATGAAAAGGGATTACAACTCAAAGATAGATACTGCTGATTTCTACTGTTTACCAACAATTAGGGCTTAAAAAAATTATTTTATCTTATCAATACTTTCAATATTGCTAAGAGAATTATTTAATTCCTCTAAACTTTCTCTTCTTCCAATCATTATAACTGATAATCCGAATACGATAATTAGAGCTAAGGGGATAGCTGTAACAACGCTTATGTAATCAGCCATTAAGATTAAATAAATGGCATAAAATAAAATTGATCGAATAATAACTGTAGATTTAAAAACAGCTATGATTGCTAAAGAATGCTTAATTAAATTTTTAAAACTCATTTTAGAAGGACCAAAATATCTTGTTCCTCTTTCTGAAGGAGAGGAAGATCTATCTTTTTCTAATTTTGCTAATGCTCCTGAAAAGCTACACCAAGTAGATTTATCGTTGATTAATTTCTCAACAGTTGATTTTGGAAGACATGTATAATTTCCAAATTTTATCGAATGACCAGTAAATACATAGGTAATTATTTTATGCAAATGATAAAAAGTTTTAAAAATAATATTTTCAGATCTTTTTACTCTTTCTCCTACGATTGGTTTTCCTTCATCATAATTAATATACTCAAGAAAACTTTTGATTTCTTCAGGTCTATCTTCACCATCAGAGTCCATTGGAATTACATAATCAAATTCTTTATTTTGAAATATATGTTTAAGTCCTGTTGCAATACATCTTCCATGTCCTTTATTGTTTCTAATATTCAAGATTTCAACAGATAATAGGTTTTCTGTGTTGGAAATAGAAGTTGGTTTTTCCTCGGTTGATGCATCATTGACAATAACAAGAGAAAATTCAGCATCTAAGTCTTTTACAATTGTATTTATTTCTTCAATTAATTTTGAAGCTGATTTCCAGTCATTGTAAACTGGTGTTAATATAGTAATTTTCATTTATTTAACTTGCAAGCAACCTCAATAAAGAAGCTACAATTCCATGCCCAGACAACTCTATTATTACAACAATAAAGACGATGAAAAGTATGTTTTTATTGAATTTCATATCTATGATCCAACACAAATCTTATCAATACACATATATTTTTCAAATGAATTCAATTTTTCCTTTGTAACTAAGCCTTTCCAAATAGGCCTTGAATTAATGTGATATGATAAATTTCCAGCTGCCCATTCATCACCAAGGACATATTTAATAGGTTCATCATGTTGCTCATGCCATACTATTTGAACTTTTATAGCTATATCTTTTCCAGGATAATCAGTCCTTTTATCAGTCTGAGATATTGAGACATAACCATACAAAATTGGAGATAATAAAAATAAAAATATAAATCCTATTAAAAAGGAATTTAGTTTCTTAATGTTTATTTGATTTTTCAAAAGGTAAATAAACAAAGTTCCAAAGAATAAGTAAAAAGGGGTCATCCACATAGTTCTAATTTTTGACCCGGTTATTAGCGCTGTCATAAAAACCAGAACAATTGGGACCACATTAATAAATATTAAAAATAAAAGTTTTTCATCTTTTAAATTTAATTTTTTGGGAATTTTTTTTATTAGTAGCCATACTAAAATTAAAAATGGTATTAAAATACCAATTTGTTTTAATGTGAATATCAATGGATATTTAAGATGATTTATTATTTGTCCTTCATCTAAACCTGCACGAGCAAAACCATATTTAATGGTAATAAAATCGTTATTGAATAACCAAATTATATGCGGAATTAAAATTACAAAAAATACTTCTAAAGAAACTAAATATTTAAAATCAAATTTTTTTGATTTTTTAAAAAATATTAAATATGCAAACAATAAATCTATTGCTACTAATAAATAAATAAAAAGATACTTAGATAGAATTCCAAACGCTGCTGCAGCTCCTAACAAGATGCAATCATAAAGCTCAATTTTTTTACTATTGTATATTTTCCAAGTATAATAAACCGTCAAACACCAAAAAGGTAATTGGCAAACATTTACATTAAATTCTGGAGTTGTAAAATTATAGAAGTATATCCCTTCAATAAGAAACACTGATAACAAACTCAAAGTGATATCATTAAGAATTTCCTGTGATAGTTTAAAAATAATGAAAAAAGATATCACTACAAAAATTTGACTTAAAAAATAATATGCCCAATCTTGCGGTCCAAATATTTGAAAAAAAACTTCTGGAAAAAAAGCGCTTAGTGGTGGATGTTTGTTAAATCCCCAATCTAAATTACTACCCCAAGCCAAAGCTTCAATTGTGTCTAAAGGTAAATTCGAGTTTGTGATCGTAGGAACAACTGTCCATAGAATTAAGTGAGTCGTTACAAAAATATAAAAAATATTATTTATATTTCTTTTGTTTAAGGCCATTTTCATCAATCTATATGAATAAACCGTTCTTGACACTCATTTATTCATGAATATATTCTCCAACTCAAAATAGCTAGGTATGGTAAGAATTTCAAAAACTTATACTCCAAAAGAAAAAGAGAAATACATGTGTGCTAAACATTTAGCGTATTTTAAGATGAAATTAATGGAGTGGAAAAAAGATTTAAAGAGATCTAATAACGAAGCGATTTTTCAAGCGTCCATGGATGATAATAGTGCATCAGCTGACATAGTTGATCAAGCGAGTTCATACACTGAAAAGAATGTAGAAATGAGAGCTATTAACAGACAAATCAAGTTAATTTCTAAAATAGAAGGAGCATTAAAAAAAATTCAGGATGGAACCTATGGTTTTTGTGAAGAAACTGGTGAGCCTATTGGCTTAAAAAGATTAATGGCAAGACCAGTTGCCACTCTTTGCATTGCTGCTCAAGAAAAACACGAAAAAGACGAAAAAGTTTACGCTGACGATTAAGGAAAATCAATCTCAGCATCTTTATTTAAAGCTTTAAACCCTTTGATTACAGCTGGACGTTCAGCAATTTCAACAAACCACCTAGATAGGTTTTCAAAATTATTTAATCCAATATCGTGTCTTTTATGTCTTGCAATCCACGACCATGTAGCAATATCAGCAATAGAATATTTATCATTTGCTAAAAATTTACTTTGAGCCAATCTAGCTTCAAGATCTTCATAAATTTTTCTGGTGATTTTAAAATATCTTTCTTCTCCCCACTCACTTTTTCCTTGATGATAATAATGAAATTGGTGATGTTGACCTATCATTGGACCAACGATAGCCATTTGAGCCATCAACCACTGATTTATCTCTAGCCTGTCTGCTTCAGGATAGAGTTTCTTGCTTTTCTCACCTAAATACATAAGTATAACTCCAGACTCAAATACGGTCTTATTATTCTCATGATCTATAATTACAGGAATTTTATTAAAGGGACTTATTTTTTTAAATTCTGGTTTAAATTGATCTCCACTCAAATTAACTTTTGTTAGTTTGTATTTAAAATCAATTTCCTCGAGCATTATGCTAATTTTCCACCCATTGGGAGTATCAGCAGTAAAGAGTTCAATCATTCTTTAACACCCAATCTATCTTTGATAGTGCTGGATGCGGTTGTAAATTCAAATCTATATTTTTCATCAGGTCTTGCATATTTGAAGCAGCCTCTTGCAGCTAAAGCTCCTTCATGAAAACCTGAAAGTATTAATTTTAATTTTCCTGGATAAGTACAGATATCCCCAATTGCAAATATCCCTTTTTTATTTGTTTCAAAATTTTCTGTATTCACTGGGATAGTTTTTTTATCTAAATTTAAACCCCACTCAGCAATTGGTCCTAATTGCATTATTAAGCCAAAAAAACCTAAAACATAATCAGCTTTTATAACTTTGCTTTCACCAGTTTCACTTTTTATTTCTACGCTTTCTAATGAGCCATTTCCTTTGACATCTTTAATTGAGTATTTGGTAATTAAATCGATAGTTTTATTATCACTTAATTCTTTTATTTTTTGAACACTTGCGGGAGCTCCTCTAAACTCATCTCTTCTGTGAACAAGTGTTACTTTTGATGAATTAGATAATTCTATAGCCCAATCAAGAGCACTATCTCCACCTCCAAAAATAACCACTGATTTATCTGTAAAAATAGTTTTGTCTTTTATTGAATATAAAACTGATTTTCCGTCATACTTTTCAGCACTTTTAGTTGGGAATTTTCTTGGTTCAAAAGAACCTACGCCACCTGCTATGACAATATTAGGTGTTTCAAATTCTTTTCCATTTAATGTTTTAACTAACCATTTATTGTTTTCATTTTTTAATTCTTGAACTCTGTCACTTAAATGAAAGTTAAAATTAAAAGGTTTTATTTGTTCAATTAAATTATTTGTAAGCTCTTCTCCTGTACATTTGGGAACTGCAGGAATATCATAAATTGGTTTGTCTGGATAAAGCTCAATACATTGTCCTCCAATTTTATCTAAATTGTCTACAATTTCACATTTTAATCCGATTATACCTAATTGGTGTGCACAGAATAAACCTGTGGGTCCAGCTCCAATAATGACTACATCTGTTTTAATCATTAAACTTGTTTCTCCGGCATATGGACTGTCAATCCATCTAAATCATCAGAGACGATTAATTGGCAACTTAATCTACTATTAGATTTGGGTTCAAAGGCTTGATCTAACATATCATCTTCACCCATTTCTTTTTCTGGTAGTTTTCTGAACCATTCGTCATCATTAATATATACATGACAAGTTGCACATGACATTCCACCTCCACAATCTGCATCTATGCCTGGAATATCATTTTGTATAGCTCCTTCCATTACACTAAGACCGTTTGCAACATCTGCTTCGTGTTCTGTACCATTAAATTCTATATATTTGATTTTTGCCATATTTAATAAATAATTCTTATAAACTAATTTGCGACTGCGGCAAATTTTTGAAGTTTAGCATTTTCTATTTTTAGTCCAAAAAAAAAGGCAGGTATGTTTTAGCATACCCGCCTCTTTTTAATATTAAAAGCTAATTATCTAGCTCGTGCTCCACCTTGTGAAACTGCTGCTGACCAGATTACTAGACCAAAAGCAATTTTGTTGATGAAGTCTGCTAAGTTGTAAATCACGTTCAATGAGTTAGCGTCTACTCCACCTACTAGGTAACCAAAAATGTAACCTAATGGGTAAATAGCCCAACCGATTGTTACGATCATTCTCATAGCACCCCATGCAGTTGCTAATGGCTTGTTTCCAGTTTTAGCTGCAATTTTTCCAGCTTCACCAGAGAATACTTCATATAAGATGTAGATCCATCCAGCCATACCGACTATGAAACCAAGCATAGCATTGATGTAACCTGCTTCTCCTAAGTATCCACCAATTAACATCACAAGCGAACCAATTAATAATCTCCAGAAGATTGCTCCTGGGATTTTCTTAACTGCTGCTAGAATTAAGTAAAACTCGATCATCTGTAATGGTACAGTGATTAACCAATCAATATATCTATATACTGTTGGAGAATCTCCAGTCATTACCCATACATCTCTCATGTACATGTAGTGAATGAATGCAACACCAGTTACAAGACCAGCTACTGTTACTGAAGTTTTCCAGCCTGCTGCAACAGTATTTCTTTCCATGAAGAAGAATACTGTAGCTGCTGCCATACCCATTGCGATCACCCAAAAGGAAATCCCAACGAAGTCGTCAGAAGCTAACATAGCAGTTGCTGCGTTTGCTGCACCAGTAAGACCAAATAGAGCCACTGCTGCTAATGCAAACATTTTAAGTTTTTTCATAAAAAACTCCCTCTCGTTAGTTTTTTTTAGTTTAAATTTAAACTACGGACAAACCACAAAGGTTTCTCCAAAGTTAGGGGCTTAATATCAAATTAAATTAGTTTGTTGAAGACTTTTTGCCGCGTTATTAGTGTTGATTTTACTGACTTTTTAAAATTAAATACAACCTGTTGCATAAATTCAATAGAAAAATGACACCAAATAGCAAATCAAAATGAATAGAAATTACAAAGAAATTTACGACGAATCTTTAAAAAATCCTGAGAAATTTTGGCAGAAAGTTTCTGAAGATGTGTTTTGGTTCAAAAAACCAACTAAGATTTTAAAAAAAGACAACCCTCCTTTCTATAAATGGTTTGAGGATGGTGTAACAAATACATGCTACAACGCCTTAGACCTTCACATTGATCAAGGAAGAGGTGATAAAACTGCTTTAATCTATGACAGTCCCATAACAGGTAATAAAGCAAAGTTTACTTTCAAAGAATTAAAAGAAAAAGTCTCTAAATTTGCAGGCGCTTTAGATAAGCAAGGAGTTAAAAAGGGAGATCGAGTAATAATTTATATGCCGATGATACCAGAGGCAGTGGTTGCTATGCTTGCATGTGGGAGAATTGGAGCAATTCACTCTGTTGTATTCGGTGGTTTTGCTTCAAATGAATTAGCTAGCAGAATTGATGATAGTAAAGCTAAAATTTTAATCACAGCATCGTGTGGATTTGAACCTGGAAGGACAGTTGAGTATAGACCACTTGTAGATGGGGCTTTAAAATTAGCAAAACACCAAGTTGAAAAAGTAATATTATTTCAAAGAAAAGATCACGAAGTAAAATTAAATAAACCTTTAGAAATAAGTTGGGACGAAGCGCTATCTGGAGCAAATGATAAAGATTGCGTTGAGATGAGTGCCAATGATTATGCTTACATCCTTTATACTTCGGGGACCACAGGTATTCCAAAAGGAATAGTTCGAGATATTGGTGGTCACATAGTTGCTCTTAAATGGACTATGAAAAATATTTATAACATTGATCAAGACGATATTTGGTGGTCAGCAAGTGATATTGGTTGGATAGTAGGACATTCCTATATTGTCTATGCTCCATTATTCAAAGGTTGTGCAACTCTTTTATTTGAAGGTAAACCTGTGGGTACTCCTGATGCTGGAGTTTTTTGGAGAATAATATCAGAATACAAAATCAAATCTTTATTCACAGCCCCAACAGCATTTAGAGCAATTAAAAAAGAAGATCCAGAGGGTAAATTTTTTTCTAAATATGATTTAAGTTCATTTGAATCACTATTTTTAGCAGGTGAAAGAGCAGATCCAGATACGATTAAATGGGCTGAAAATTTACTAAAGGTTCCTGTAATTGATCATTGGTGGCAAACTGAAACTAGTTGGGCGATAAGTTCAAACTGTACTGGAATTGAAATGCAAGAAACAAAATATGGATCAGCCTGTAAAGCAGTCCCAGGCTATGATGTAAAAATAATTAAACCAGATCAAACAATAGCTAAACCAAATGAGATGGGAGATATTGTTGTTAAACTTCCACTGCCTCCAGGAACATTCCCAACTTTATGGAATGCAGATGAGAGATATAAACAAAATTATATGTCGAATTATAGTGGCTACTATCAAACTTACGATGCAGGACATATTGATGATGATGGATATATTTGGATTATGTCTAGAACTGATGACATAATAAATGTTGCAGGCCATAGACTTTCAACTGGTGCAATAGAAGAGGTTTTATCAGAACATCAATCTGTTGCTGAATGTGCAGTAATAGGAATAAAAGATCAATTAAAAGGACAATTACCAATTGGTTTAATTGCTCTAAAAGCAGGTGTTTCAAAGGATAATGAGACTATTTCAAAAGAGTGTGTGCAAATGGTTAGAGATAAAGTTGGACCTGTTGCAGCTTTTAAAATAGCAATTGTTGTTAAAAGATTACCAAAAACGAGATCTGGAAAAGTTCTACGAGGAACAATTAGAAAGATTGCTGATAAAGAAGAATATAAAATGCCTGCAACGATTGATGATCCTGCAATCCTTGATGAGATAAAAGAAGACTTAATAAATAGCAATATTTTAAAATAATGCTTAAGACATATCTTTTTTTAGTAGGAGCAATTATTTGTGAAGTTTGTGGAACAATGCTTCTTCCTGTAACACAAAATTTTACAAAAGTAACACCAACAGTATTTTTAGCAGTATTTTATTTATCTGCTTTTTATTTACTTACTTTTGTTGTTGACAAATTACCAATTGCGATTGTCTATGGAACATGGAGCGGACTTGGTATTTTTACAATTGCAATCTTGGGCTATATATTTTTTAAACAATCCTTAAGCTGGCAAGCTATTTTGGGTATGTTTTTTATTGTAGTTGGAGTGACACTTGTAAATATGTATTCAAGTAAAACTATATAACTTAATCAAATAATATTGGTTTACCAGAAGGATCTCCTAAAATTTCATCTTCTTTCATTTTAATATCGCCATTTATAATTGTATAAACTGGTGACCCTTTAAATTTATAGCCATCAAATGGGCTCCATCCACACTTACTATGAATATTTTCATTTTTAATTTCAATCGTTCTATTCATATCTATTATTGTAAAATCAGCATCATAATCTTTTTTGATAAAACCTTTATTTTTAATGCCAAATACAGAAACCGGATTTTCACAAAGAAGTTTAATTAGCTGATCTAATTTAAGTTTTTTTTCATTCACATGATTTAACATAACAGGTAATAATGTTTGCACTCCAGGCATACCAGATGGTGATTGAGGATATTCTTTTAATTTATTTTCTTTTAAATGAGGTGCATGGTCTGAACCAATAGTATCGTTATAATTATTTCTAATAGCGTACCATAATCTATCATAATGAGACTTATCTCTCAAAGGAGGGTTCATCTGGGCAAAAGTACCAAGTTTGTCATAACAATCCGGCGCATATATTGTTAAATGCTGAGGCGTAATTTCAAAAGTTATGTTTCCTTTATTTTGAGAGAGGAAATCTACTTCTTCTTTTGTTGTAACATGCAATATATGTGCTTTTTTATTAAGTCTTTTTGCAATCCTAACAATCCTCCTTGTAGATGACATTGCACATTCTTCATTCCTCCATACAGGATGAGTATGAACATTGCCTTTTTCAATTAATTTTTTTCTTAAATTAATTATTTCTTCGTCTTCAGAATGAACTGCAACTATTTTTGATGTATTTTGAAAGACTTTTTCGATATCTTCTTCTTTATCAACTAAAAGATTTCCAGTTGAGGAACCCGCAAAAAGTTTTACCCCACAACATCCATCTAAACCTTTAAGCTTTGCTAAATCAGTTGAATTATCTGGAGTTGCTCCAAAATAAAAAGCATAGTTTGAATACATCCTATTTTTTGCTAAATTTAGCTTATTATTAAATTCTTTCATATTTGCTGTTGGGGGATTTGTATTTGGCATCTCAAAAACACTTGTTATGCCCCCAGCAATAGCTGCTTTACTTCCAGTATGTAAGTCCTCTGCATTAGTTGATCCAGGCTCACGGAAATGAACTTGAGTATCCATGCAACCAGGTAAAACTAGTAAATTGCTTGCATCAACAGTTTCTTTGCTTTGTTCATTATTTAAATCACCAATTATTGAGATTTTTCCATTCTGAATTCCAATATTAGTCTTAATAATTTTTCCGTCGATATAACACTCTCCATTTTTTATAATAAGATCTAACATTTTATGAAATCGTTACTATATTATTATCTTGTACCAATCAATGATGAAAAAAAATAATGTTTATATCTTAGAAGACAGAGGACTTTTGTATGTTTCGGGTGAAGACTGTAAAGAATTTTTACAAAATATAGTTACAAATAATATTAACAAAGTAGATGAAAAAAATTCATGTTATTCTGCTTTACTTACTCCACAGGGAAAATATTTGTACGACTTCAATATATTAAAACATAAGTCTGGATATTTTTTAGATTGTGAGAAAAAAAATATCGATAATTTATTTAATCAATTAAATTTATACAAACTTAGATCAAAAGTAGAAATTTTAAATTTAAGTAATGAATTTGTAATTGCAGTTATTAGTAAAGAAAGATTTTTGGATCTGGAAAATTCAAGTTCTTATGCCGGTTGTACAATTAAATTTAGAGAGGATCGTATTTTTTTAGATCCTAGAAATATAGAGCTTGGAGCGAGAATAGTGACTAACTTAGAAAAATTATATTTATCATTAAAAAAACTTGGGCTTCAAAGTGCAGATAAAAATGAATATTACAAATTGAGCCATGAAATTGGTATTCCACAAAAAAATACTGATAAACTTCAAAATAAACTTTTTGGTATTGAATGTAACTTTGATGAGTTAAATGCAATAGATTTTAAAAAAGGTTGTTATGTTGGTCAAGAAAATACTGCAAGAATAAAATTAAAAGATAAATTAAATAAACGTCTTCTACCAATTGAAGTTATTGAAGGTAATTTAGAAAATGAAATTATATTAGTTGAAAATAATGAAATAGGAAAAGTATTAATAAATGGTAATTATCCTTATGCTCTTATCAAAGTTAAGGATGAAAAATTCGATTTTGACAAAACTTTTAATTGCGGTTCTGCTAAAGTTAAAATCAAGAAACCTGATTGGCTACAAATTACTTAATAAATTTAGATAAATCTGGTTTAAAATAGTTTGGTCCTTTCATAACTTTACCCTGATCATTATAAATAGGTTTTCCGTCTTTTCCTAACTTACTCATGTTAGAATTTTGAACTTCTTCAAAACAAGCGTCTAAATCAATTCCAAATGCATGCCCAGCTCCATATGTTACATATAAAATATCTGTTAAAGCATCAGCTGCTTCTAAAAGATCATTGTTATCTAATGCTTGCTTAAACTCGTCTAATTCTTCTCTAATTAAATTAAATCTTAGTTCATTGATTTTTTCAGAGCTTAATGATGGCTTTGATTTAACTTCTTGACCAAAAGTCTCCATAAATTTTTTTACTTTTTGAAAATTTGTCATATTACTCCTGTAAGATTAATAAAAACTAGTATATAAATTATTTAGTTATTTATTCAAATAAATGAAAACAAGAAAAGAGTTTGATAGCATTGGTGGTATTAGTGTACCAAATGATAAATATTGGGGCGCATCTACACAAAGATCAAAAAAATTTTTTAATATTGGAAAAATACTAGTCCCGACCTCAATAATTAGATCAATTGCAATAATAAAGAGGAGCGCGGCCATAGTTCACATGAAGGATAAATCAATTTCTCCAAAAATTGCTAAAGCAATAATTAAAGCATCTAATGAAGTAATCAGCGGTAAAATGAATGAAAATTTTCCGTTAAAAGTTTGGCAAACTGGTTCGGGAACTCAGACTAATATGAATGTAAATGAAGTCATAGCAAATAGAGCGATAGAAATTCTTAAAGGCAAAAAAGGAACAAAGAAACCTGTTCATCCAAATGATCATGTAAATAAATCGCAATCTACTAACGATGTTTTTCCAACAGCAATGCATATTTCTATTGCAACTGAAACTATATATAGGCTTTTACCAAATCTGAAATTACTAGAAACGTTGCTGAAAAAAAAAACAATTGAATTTAAAAAAATTGTTAAGATTGGTAG
>CACMND010000009.1 GCA_902614975.1 uncultured Pelagibacteraceae bacterium | reverse complement strand
AGTCAACGAAAGCTGCTAGTGATGTTTACACTCCTGTTAGTGGAGAAGTTATAGATACAAATAAAATGATAGTTGATGATCCATCAAAAATAAATGAAGACCCAGAAGAGTCTGCATGGTTTTTTAAACTTAAAATAAAAGACAAATCTGAAATGGATAGTCTTATGAGTAAAGAAGAATATGAAAAATTTGCAAAGGAGACATCAGCATAATGTTACCAAATTCAGAAAAAGATTTTATAAAAAGACACATTGGACCTTCTAAAGAAGACCAATCAAAAATGTTAAAAGAATTAAATTATCAATCAATAGATGATTTAATGAATAACACTGTTCCAGAAAAAATAATGTTTAAAGGTGAGCTTAATATAGGAGAACCTAATTCGGAATATGAGGCGTTAAGAAAATTAAGAGCAATTTCAAAAAAAAATCATGTTTACTCAAATTTTATTGGAATGGGTTATTATGGAACTTATACGCCATATGTAATTTTAAGAAATATTTTAGAAAATCCAGGTTGGTATACATCATATACACCTTATCAGCCCGAAGTAGCTCAAGGAAGACTTGAGATGTTATTAAACTTTCAACAAATGATTGTTGATTTTACTGGAATGGATATCGCTAATGCTTCTTTATTGGATGAAGGTACAGCAGCAGCAGAAGCCATGGGTCTTAGTCATAGATTAAATAAAAAAGATAGTAATTTAGTTTTTGTGTCTGAGGATTGTCATCCTCAAACAATAAATGTAATTCAAACTAGAGCCGAACCAATGGGTTTAAAAGTTTTAGTTGGAAAAGAAGATGAAGTTTTAGATCAATTAAAAGAGGATTTAGTTTGTGGAATTTTACAATATCCTGGAACTTTAGGAGATATTAAAGATCCTAGTGAAGCAATTAGCAAAATTCATAAAAAAAACGGTAAGGCTGTATTAGCTTGTGATTTATTAGCATTAGCAAAATTAAAAACACCAAGAGAACTTGGTGCTGATATAGCTGTTGGGAGCTCTCAGCGATTTGGAATACCAATGGGGTATGGAGGTCCACATGCAGCATTTTTTGCAACTAAAGACGAGTATAAAAGATCGATGCCTGGTAGAATTGTTGGTGTGTCGGTTGATAGACATGGTAACAAGGCATATAGATTATCTTTACAGACTAGAGAGCAACATAT
This sequence comes from uncultured Pelagibacteraceae bacterium, assembly GCA_902614975.1. Lineage (GTDB taxonomy): Bacteria > Pseudomonadota > Alphaproteobacteria > Pelagibacterales > Pelagibacteraceae > Pelagibacter. The sequence continues at coordinate 40,463 of CACMND010000009.1, read as the reverse complement.
CAGAAGAGATAAGGCGACAAGCAATATTTGTACTGCACAAGCTTTATTAGCAATTGTTTCAGCAGCATATGCTATTTATCATGGCCCAGATGGAATTAAAAATATTTCTGAAAGAGTTTCTCAATTAGCAAAAAGTTTTGCTGATAAAATAAAACAGTCAGGTTATGAAATTTATTCTGATTATTTTTTTGATACTGTTACAATTATTACCAAAGAAAAGACTGATCAAATTTATAAAAATGCTCTAAATCAGAAAGTTAATATACGAAAAGTAAATTCTGAAATGCTTTCTGTCTCTTTCGATGAAAGAAAAAACGTTTATAGAGTAAATCAATTATTAAAAATTTTTAATGCTGCAGAATCAATAAAAAAAGAGGATCCTTCAGTTAAATTACCTAATTTACCAAAAAATTTATTAAGAACTTCAAAATATTTAGAGCATCCAATTTTTAACTTATATCATTCAGAAACTGAAATGCTTAGATATCTTAAAAAGCTAGAGGATAAGGATATAGCATTAAATAGAACTATGATAGCACTTGGTTCGTGCACAATGAAGTTAAATGCTGCCGCTGAAATGATCCCGATTTCTTGGAAAGAATTTGCAGAACCTCATCCTTTTGTTCCAGTTGAACAAATGGAAGGTTTTAGAGATTTGTTTACTGATTTAAAAAATTGGTTAAGATCTATAACAGGTTTTTCCGGTGTTTCTCTACAACCTAATGCAGGCGCTCAAGGAGAATATGCAGGTCTAATGGTTATAAGAAAGTACCACTTAGATAGAGATGATGCTCATCGTAATATATGTTTAATCCCAAGTTCGGCACATGGTACAAATCCAGCAAGCGCACAAATGGTTGGAATGAAAGTCGTTGTTGTTAATTGTGATAAAGAGGGAAATGTAGATTTCGATGATTTAAAGAAAAAAGTAGAGCAACATTCAGAAAATCTTGCAGCTTTAATGGTAACTTACCCATCTACCCATGGAGTATTTGAGGAAAAAATAACTGATATTTGTGAGTTAGTTCATAAACATGGTGGACAGGTCTATATGGATGGAGCAAATTTAAATGCCCTTGTTGGAGTTGCAAAGCCTGGAAATTTTGGTCCAGATGTTTGTCATATTAATCTGCATAAAACATTTTGTATTCCTCACGGCGGTGGCGGACCTGGAATGGGACCTATAGCTTGTAAAAAACATTTACAAGTTTATCTGCCTAATCATCCAGTAATAAAAGATTGCGGACCAACAAGTGGAATTGGAGCAGTATCAGCAGCTCCTTGGGGTAGTTCAAGTATTCTATCAATCTCTTGGATGTATATTAAAATGATGGGATCAGAAGGATTAAAGCTTGCTACTCAAGTTGCAATTTTAAACGCAAATTATATTGCTCATAGACTTAAAGATCACTTTCCTATTTTGTACAAAGGTGCAAATGGCAATGTTGCACACGAGTGCATAATTGATATTAGAAATATTAAATCTGAAACAGGGGTAACTGAAGAAGATATTGCAAAAAGAATGATAGATTTTGGATTTCACGCACCAACTATGTCATGGCCTGTAGCTGGCACTATGATGATAGAGCCAACTGAAAGCGAAGGTTTATCAGAAATAGACAGATTTTGTGACACTTTAATTAAGATTAAACAAGAAATTGAAAAAATTAAATCAGGTGAATTTGATAAAATTGATAATCCAATTAAAAACGCTCCTCACACTGATACTGAATTGTCATCAGATGTATGGGAACATAAATATTCAAGACAAGAAGCAGCATATCCTGCAAGTTTTTTAAAACAAAACAAATTTTGGCCTCCAGTTGCTCGGGTAGACAATGTTTATGGAGATAAAAATATATTCTGCACATGTCCAAGTATGGATGAGTTTAAAGAAGACGCAGCATAGCCTTAATGCGAATTGCAGTAATCGGATCAGGAATTTCTGGTTTATCAGCAGCACAAAAGCTTTCCAAAAAACATCATGTTGATTTATTCGAAAGCGAAGATCATTTTGGTGGTCATTCATATACTTTAGATACTTTAATTAATGGTAAAAAAGTTCCTGTAGATATTGGCTTTATTGTTTTTAATCATGAAACTTATCCAAATCTCATAAATTTTTTTAACGAATTAAAAATTGAAATTGAAAAAAGCGATATGTCATTTTCTGTTTCTGTAAAAGATACAAATTATGAATATTGTGGTAGAGGTTTAAACGGAATTTTTGCAAATAAAGCTAATCTTTTTAATTTAAAATTTTTGAAAATGTTTTTTGATATTATAAATTTCTACAAAAAGTGTGATCAAATTAAAAGTTTAAATGAAGAGATTACTCTTGGTGAATTTCTTGAAAAAAATAAATGGTCAAAAAATTTTATTAATTTTCATCTAATCCCAATGGTTTCTGCTATCTGGTCTATGCCCCCAGTAGAAGCAAATCAAATGCCAATTAAATTTTTTTTAAAATTTTTTCAAAATCATGGACTTTTTAAATTAAAAAATAGACCACAATGGTACACAGTCACCAACAGAAGTAGAACTTATGTAGAGAAAGTATTAACTCAAATAAGTGGAGAATATTTTAAAAATTATAAGATTAGTTCGATAAAAAGAAATAAAATTGGTGTTCAAATATATTACGGTGCTAGTAACGAATTTTTTGACTATGATAAAGTTGTCATCGCTACTCATGCAGACGATGCATTGAAAATTTTGAGTGAGCCGACTGAGGATGAAAAAAAAATACTTTCAAATTTTAAATATAAATCCAATCTAGCAGTAATACACACTGACGATGTATGTATGCCAAACAATAAAAAAGTTTGGTCTTCATGGAATTCCTCAGTTGATAAATCAGATATTAGTAAGACATCATTAACTTATTGGTTGAACTTATTACAAAATCTGAAGACAGAAAAAAATATTTTCTTAACCTTAAATCCTTTTTTTGAAATAGATCAAAAAAAAATCCTACAAAAAGTTACTTTTACCCACCCTTATTTTGATCAAGATGCTTTGAATAATCAAAAATTATTAAAAGAAATACAAAATAAAAGAAATGTATTGTTTTGTGGAAGTTATTTTGGTTACGGTTTTCATGAAGATGGAATAAAATCATCCATTAATATGATTGAAAACCTAAATGATTAAAAATTCCAATATTTACGAAGGTAAAGTAATTCATAAAAGATTTAAGCCAAAATATCACTTTTTTAAATACAACGTTTTCTCACTCTTTTTAGATCTTGATGAAATTAATTTGATACAAAAAAAAATTAAAATTTTTTCTAACAATAGTTTTAATATTTTAAGTTTTTATGACAAAGATCACGGACCTAGAGATGGTAGTGATTTAAAAGCCTGGGTAATAGAAAATTTAAAATCAAACAACATTCAATTTGAAAACATAAAGGTAAAATTGCTTTGTTATCCTAGAATATTTGGTTACGTATTTAATCCATTAAGTATTTTTTTCGTTTATGATAATCATTCAAAAATTATAGCTATATTGTATGAAGTTAAAAATACATTTGGTGAGCAACATACTTATATATTTAAAGTCAACGACGAAAAAATAATTACAAATAGCTGTGAGAAGAAGTTTTTCGTTTCACCATTTATTGAAATGAAAAGTAAATACAATTTTAGAATCCTCAAACCTGAAAAAATGTTATCCGTAATAATTGATCAAAGTGATAAGGGGGGAAAATTGTTATATGCTTCACAAGATGGGGTTGCAAAAGAAATTAACAATAAAAATATGCTTATATCTTATATTTCTCACCCTTTAATGACCTTTAAAGTTATTGCCGCAATTCATTTTGAAGCATTAAAATTGTGGTTAAAGGGAGTTAAGTTAGTTAAAAAAAACATAAAAATAAAAAATAATATTACGTTTGAAAAAAAATGAATTTTAATCTTTTGTCAGATAAAATCGTATTTAATTCTCTAAAACTAATAAAGCATGGATTTCTTGAAATTCAAAATCATGACAGCAAAATATATAAGTTTGGTAATGAGAGTGAACAATTAAGAGCAAAGATTAAAATTAACAAACCTGGTTTAACACTTCAAATAATAAAATCGGGAAGTGTAGGACTTGCAGAAGCGTACATGCGAAATGAATTTGAAACAGATAATCTAACTAATCTAATAGAAATAACAGCTAAAAATATAAAAATTGTCTATAAATTTTCAGGTATTTTTGATTTATCAATGATTAATAAATTAAAGAGTATTTTCATAAAAAATAATAAGAGTAGAAGTAAGAAAAATATTTCAAAACATTATGATTTAGGAAATGACTTCTTTTCATTATGGTTGGATCCTTCACTTACTTATTCAAGTGCAATTTTTGAAAAACAAAAAGACGATTTATTTTCTGCTCAACTAAATAAATATAAAAAGCTTACAGAATTAATAAAGCCAAACGTAGGAAATAAAATTTTAGAAATTGGCTGTGGCTGGGGAGGCTTTGCTGAATATGTGGGTAAAAATTATGATGTAAAATTAGATTGTATAACAATTTCTAAAGAGCAATTTGAATTTTCAAAAAAAAGAATATTTGAAAATGGATTGAATGAAAAAGTGAATATATTTTTGAAAGATTACAGAGATGTAAAAGACAAATATGACTCTATCGCATCTATAGAAATGATAGAAGCGGTTGGGCAAAATTATTTAGTCAATTATTTTAAAAGTATTAAAAAAAATCTATCTGAGAATGGAAGGGCCGCGATACAAGCGATAACAATCGATGATAGTTTATTTGACAGATATAAAACCAAAGAAGACTTTATACAAAAATACATATTTCCTGGAGGTTTTTTGCCATCAAAAAGAAAATTATATGATTTATCTAGTAGCAACGGTTTAGAAATTAAAAAATACGAGTCATATGGCTCTCACTATTCCAATACTTTAAAAATATGGAGAGATGAATTCCTAAAAAAATGGGAAGAGATTTCAAAACATGGATTTGATAATAAATTTAAACGTATGTGGCATTTTTATTTGTCATATTGTGAAGCTGGGTTTAAATCAAAGAATATAGATTTAATTCAATTTTCCATGCAAAATAAAATTTAATATGATTAACAAAAAATTTTTTAAAGTATTTTTATTGATAATTTTCACAGGATTAATTACAAGCTGTATAAATAATCAATCTATGAAACCAGAAGATTTTAAAGATCAAAAACCAAGACTAATAATTGAAGAATATTTAAGCGGAAACGTCAAAGCTTGGGGTATACTACAAAACAGATCAGGTAAAGTTACAAGACAATTTTCAGCAGACCTAGACGGTAAGTGGGATGGCAAACAACTTATATTAGACGAAAAATTTATTTGGAATGATGGTGAAATACAAAATAGGCAATGGGTAATAGATAAAATTGATGAACATAATTACGAGGGAACTGCAGGCGATGTAGTTGGTAAGGCTAGGGGGTATTCATATGGCCCAGCATTTAAATTTGAGTATGTTTTGTTAGTTCCTGTGAAAGGAAAAAATATCAAAATTACTTTTGATGATTGGATATTTATGCAAGACGAAAGAGTAGCTATCAACAGAGCTAAGATGACAAAATTTGGAATTAAAGTTGCAGAGTTGACTGTGATGTTTGTTAAAGATTAATTTTATTTTTTTTGTAATTTAGTTAATTTCCGTATTAAATAAAAATATAATCGATCAGGTATTATTTTTAAAAATTTAAGGATCAAAGTTAATTCTTTTGGGTAGTGTATTTCAAAATTAGAACCATTAATAAGCCCATCATAAATTTTGTCTGCCGAGAATTCTGGAGTTTTTAGAAAAGGCATCTTAAAATCATTCTTATCAGTCATTGGTGTTTTGATAAAACCTGGAGAAACTAAACAAACCCTCACGCCATATCTTCCAAAATCAAAATGTAAACTTTCAGCAAGATTACTTAAAGCAGCTTTGGATGGTCCATAGCCACTTGAGTTAGGTAAGCCTTTGTATCCTGCAATCGAAGATACAATGGTAATAATACCTTTTCCTCTTTCTCGAAAATGAGTTTCAACTGCTTTTATACAATTTAATGTTCCAAAAAAATTTACTTTAAATACATTTTCAATTTGCTCTACATCAATTTCTTTTTCTTTTTTTGGATCCCAAGTTCCCGTAGAAAAAAAACAAATTTCGATGTCACCAAGTTCCTTGTTTATATTTTCAAAAACAGACTTACACTTTTCCTTATCATTTACATCAAGTGGAAAAGATTTAATATTTTGATGCTTATCTTCAATTTCTTTTAATAAATTTTCTCTTCTTGCTGAAATAGCAACTGTCCATCCATTATTAGCAAATTTTAATGCAAGTGCTTTGCCAATTCCTGTGCTTCCGCCGGTGATCCAAATTACTTTTTTATTCATATTTAACTGCTGTATAGTACTTAAATGCTAAAAAATAAAATTTTATCTTTTATTCTCTTTGCAATTACTACGTTTTCAGCTTCATTTATTGGAGGTTTGGTTACTATAAATTTTAAAGATCCTTGGTATTCAAATTTATCTAAACCTCAATACAATCCACCAGATTGGATATTTGGGCCAGTATGGACATTACTTTATTTATTTATGACAATAGCCATATGGAATGCGTGGCATAAAAACACAAAAAATTTAAATATTGTATTTTTATATTTCATTCATCTTTTTTTTAATACAACTTGGAGTGTTGTTTTCTTTGGTTTCCATAATATTTCTTTAGCAATTTTAAATCTTGTTGTGTTAATTATATTTATTGTTTTATTGGTATTTAAATATAAGAATATAAGTCAATTAAGCATGTACTTGATGATTCCATATTTGTTATGGTGTTGTTTTGCATTGCTTTTAAATATAAACATTTTTTTGATAAACTAATATGGATGATGTTGTAATAGTAGGTGGTGGTATAATTGGAGCTGCAACTGCATACTTTATGTCCAAAGAAGGCAGAAAAGTAAAAGTCATTGAAAGGGATCCAACTTATAAAACTGCATCATTCCCATTATCACTTGGTGGATTTAGACGACAGTTTTTTCAAAAAGAAAATATTCTTTTAGGAAAATTCGCAAGGGAATTTATATTTCAAATACCAGAATTATTGAAAACTGAAAAAAATCCAAATCCAACAGCTAGCATGGTGCCCAATGGATATCTTCTAATGTTTGGACCAGATCATGCAGAAGAGCAATACAGAGCTTTAGAAAATCATAAAGAATGTGAAGCGGGTACAAAAAATATTAAAGGTTCTGAATTGAAAAACTATTTTCCTTACATTAATGAGGAAGGAATTGAAACTGCAACATTTACTGATAACAAGAGTGAGGGATGGATTGATCCATTTTTATTTCATAGCGCTTTAAAGCATAAAGCAATTGATCTTGGGGCAGAATTTATTAAGGGAGAGGTTAAGAGCCTATCTGAAATTAATGCAAAGACAATTATTTCTGCAGCTGGGTGTTGGACTAAGGAACTACTTGAGGATATTCCTGTAGTACCTCAAAAACATACAGTCTTTAGAGTTAAATGCCCTAAACATATTCCAGAGATGCCATTATCCGGAGATCTAACAACAGGAGTATATTGGCGACCAGAAGGAAAAGAATATTTGGCAGGTTCACCAATTTCGGTTTTTGATGCAGAAGATCTCGAACCTGCTTGGAATGATTTTGAAGAATTAGTTTGGCCTGCTCTTGCAAAAAGAATACCAGCATTTGAAGAACTAAAGTTAACAGGTGGATGGGCTGGATATTATGATTGTAACAAATTAGATAATAATGCTGTAGTTGGAAAACATCCAAAATATGAAAATGTTTATATGGCCTCAGGATTTACCGGCAGAGGTTTAATGCAAGCACCAGGAATTGGTAGAGCTCTAACTGAATTAATAACTACAGGCAGTTATCAAACTATAGATATTAGTGTTTTCGCAGTCGAAAGAGTATTAAATAGTTCTGCAAGACCCGAGCCCTACGTCTTATAATTTTTTTACGTAAACTCCCATCATCCCATTAAAAAAAGATACGGCAATTATAAGAATTTGACCTTTTAGTGAGTAAAAATCAAATGATGGATAAAAACTGATAGCTATACTCAAAAAAATATAGGTTAATAAAAAGGGTCTATAAAATTTCTTTAAAAATTTCATAAAAATTCTAATTAAATTTTTACAAGCATTTTTCCTATGTTTTTACCTTCTAATAAATCAATGAATGATTTTGGCGTATTTTCTATACCCTCGTAAACAGTTTCTTTAAATTTAATTTTATCTTCTAATAGCCATTTAGCCATATCGGTTTCAAACTGTTCTCGATCATCTTCATGATCAAAAATTATAAAACCTTTAATAGTTAGTCTTTTTACAAGAACATGAGCCATATTTTTTAAACCAGAGCCAGGATTAGTTGCATTCATTTGGGATATCCTTCCACAAATTACAATTCTTCCAAAGTTCTTCATTTGAAAAATAGCTGACTCTAAGAAATCGCCACCTACATTATCAAAATATAAATCAAATCCTTCAGGACAAACTTCTTTAAGATGCAAAACAAGATTTTCAATTTTTTTATAGTTAAACGCATGATCAATTTTTAAATCATTTTTCAGCCATTTAACTTTTTCATCAGATCCAGTACTTGCAATTACTTTACAACCCATATTTTTTGCAATTTGACAAACAGTAGATCCAACACTACCTCCAGCTGAAGAAACAAGGATTGTTTGACCTGGTTTTAATTCACCATGTTTAAAAAGTCCTATATAAGCTGTATGACCTGTCATTCCAAGTGGACCCAGATATGTTTGAATAGGAATATTCATTGGCTCAATTTTTTTTAGATCATTGGAATTACAAACAAAGTAATCTCTCATTCCGAAATTACTAAAAACAATATCTCCTACTTTAAAATTTTTGTCTTTAGACTCTTTAACTATTCCTAATGCATAACCTTCCATCTCTTCACCAATATTAAAAGGTGGTTTATAGTTTTTTCTTTCGGTCATCCTTGCCCTCATATAAGGATCAACTGAAATCCATAAATTTAAAACCAATATATTGTTCTTAGTATCTAAAGATATCTCCTTAGTTTTTATTTCAAAGTCAGTTTCTTTTGGTAAACCTGTAGGGATATAGTTTTTTAAAGCTACAAATTTGCTTGTTACAGGCATTAATTATGATCCCCAAATAATATCAAGTATTCTCTCTCTTTTGCATGCTTTCTTATATTTTAAATAATTTTCTAAATATACTTGATAGTAATCTTGATGTTTATCCTCTGCTTTGTAAAAAATTTCAAATTCTTTAACATATGTGACTACCTTCTTTTTAAATTTCTTTTCTAATCTTTTTATATCTTTATCAATTAAATCTTTCTGATAATCGTTTTCATAAAATGCTACAGATCTGTAGCTGTATCCTTTATCGCAAAACTGGCCATAAGCATCAAATGGATCAATATTAAGCCAGAAATTTTTTAAGAGTTCTTTATAGGATATTTTCTCTTTGTCATAAATTATTTCAACAACCTCAAAATGACCAGTATCTCCATAAGTGACTTCCCTATATGTTGGATTTGCAGTGATCCCTCCTGAGTAACCAGATATAACTTCTTCTACACCTTCCAACATTTCAAAAGACTCTTCCATGCACCAGAAGCAACCTCCTGCAAAATACGCTTTATCTTTTGAATGAGAGAATGATGTCGAGATAAGAAATAGTAAAAAAAAGTAATAAAATAACCTCATATACAAAATATATAATAATGAGGGTTTAAATCTATGGTATTAAAGGTAGCTACTTATTTAAGTAGCATACCTTTAATAAATCTATTTTATTTTTTTTGATATTTAGCAGCCTCTTCTGATCCACTAGTTGCAGACCCTTTACTGTAAGAATGCGCACCCATTCCTGCTAATTGGCCATCTTTTACGATCAAATATTGATTTCTAATTTCATTTCCTTCAAAGAAACATTCTAATATTTCTCTAACACCATCTGCATATCTTGCTTGAGCAGATAAAGATGTACCAGAAGTGTGTGGTGTCATTCCATGATTTGGCATTGTTCTCCATACATGATCATTTGGAGCGGGCTGAGGAAACCATACATCACCTGCGTAACCACTTAGTTGTCCGCTTTTTAGTGCTTTTGCTATTGCGTCTCGATTACAAATTTTACCTCTTGCAGTGTTAACTATGTATGCTCCTTTTTTCATTTTGCTTATCATTTCATCATCAAACAAATTTTCAGTTTCAGGATGAAGTGGGCAATTAATTGTAACAACATCGCAAACTTTTACCATAGACTCTACTGACTCATGAAAAGTTAAGTTTAGTTCTTTTTCAACACTGTCAGGTAATTTATGTCTGTCAAAATAGTGCAAATGAACATCAAATGGTTTCATTTTTCTAAGTGCATCTAATCCTATTCTTCCAGCAGCAACAGTTCCTATATGCATTCCTTCAACGTCATAACTTCTTTGAACAGCATCTGCAATATTCCATCCACCTTCATTAACTATTCTATGTTGATTATGATAATCTCTAACCATTGAAACAATCATCATGACTATGTGTTCAGCAACTGATCTTGAATTACAAAAAGTTACTTCAACAACATCAATTTTATTATCCATTGCTGCTTGTAAATCAACGTGATCAGAACCTATTCCTGCTGTAATTGCCATCTTAAGGTTTTTAGCTTTAGCAATTCTTTCTTTAGTTAAATAATAAGGGAAAAATGGTTGAGAGATAACAATGTCAGCATCAACAATATGTTTATCCGCTTCACATCCATCTCCATCTTTACTGTTAGTAACAACCAACTCGTGTCCATTACTCTCTAAAAACTTTCTCAAACCAAGTTCACCTGAAACACAACCAAGTAATTGGCCTGGTGTAAAATCTCTTCCTTTAGGCGATGGCAATGTCATTCCATCTGGATATTTCTCCAATTTTGGTAAATCCGACAGAGGATAAGATTTAGGCATTCCTCCTTTTGGATCATCATACAATACACAAAGTACTTTCATTTTTACTCCTATTACTAGCTTCTTAAAGCTGAATTATTAATTATTATTTGAAAAGACTAGCACAAGTTAAACAGGACTAGCAAACAAATTGTGTTTATTTTGGGTAATTCCTTTTAGCAATAAATTTATTCAAGATTATGCCGAAAACTATCACAATAATTGATCCACTTATAACTGGGGATATTAAATACTCAAAAGATACAGATCCCATGATCACAATTATAGGATTCCCTCCTGCAGGAGGGTGGGTCACATTAAGAATGATCATTAATCCGACACCTATTCCAACAGCGACAGGTATAATAATATATATCGGAAGTGGAACGAAATTCACAAATATCACACCAACAAGTGCAGTTAAAAAATGACCAAAAAATATATTTTTAGGTTTTGCAAAAGGACTTTCTGGATACCCATAAAGTAAAACCATTGTAGAACCAAAGGAAGCAATCAAAAATAATCCATAAGGTGTTTTATAAGTAAGCAATGACAAAACTCCGATTGTCAAAGTAGAAAATATTGCTGCGATAAGAGGTTTTTTAATATCCAAATTATTCATCAATGTTGAGTTTCTTAAGTGCAATTAATGGCATTAATACACAGTTTTTTCTAGATATATTTTTTTTATTAAACAATTTATTAAATTTATTTAGATTTTTTGGCAAAGGTTTAATTTCTTTTTCAAAATAATCGATAAGATTTTTTAATAAATAATTAACTTTATTTTTATTATTTTTGATAAGTTTATGAGATATTAAGCTTGCAGAAGCCTGACAGTATACACAAGACTTTGTCTGATACCCAACATCTTGTATTATATCTTTCTTAATATTAACTCTCATTTCAATTATATCACCACAAGTTTTATTTTTGTATTTCGATCTATGGGTGTAATCTTTCAATATCTTATTATTAGTCGTGTCAGATGCAATTTTTATTATATCTAAATCCATATTTATTTAATAATATCACTTAAAATTTATAAAAAATAAATTAATTTATGCCTGATTTAAAAAATCCTAAAGTAGCTATTCCAATTGTTTTATTTGCAGGCATACTTTGGTCATTTGGACCATATGTTGTAAGACATATAGATCAACCCGAAACTGTCCCTTGGCAATACTTGTTTGCTAGAGGTATTGTTATTTTTTTATTGCTCAATGTTTACTTATTCTTGGAAGAAGGAATTTCTTTTTATAAAAATTATTTAAAAATTGGGATATCTGGAGTTATAGGTGGTGTTGGTTTAGGAACAGCAATGATAACTTTTATTTGGTCAATTACTAATACGACAGCAGCAGTAACTCTATTATGTTTGGCTGCTATGCCTTTTATAACCGCGTTACTTGGTTTTCTTTTTTTGAAAGAAAAAATATCAATTACAGTATGGATATCAATTTTAGTTGCTGCATTTGGTATAATAGTAATGGCCTACGGTAATAATGAAGATAATTCTTTAATGGGTCTAATATTTGGATTAGTATCTGCACTAGGTTTTTCAATTTTTTCAGTAAGTCTGAGATGGAGAAAACAAACTCCCAAGTTTACAACAGTTGCTATAGCAGGCTTATTTTGTTTTTTATTTTCAACAGTTATGCTTTTAAATAACGATGCAAATTTCTTATCTTCAAATAAAAATGAAGCGTTATTTGCTACTCATGGAACACTTGTGTGCATGGGCTTAATTCTTTACTCAATTGGGTCAAAACATATTCCAGCAGCTGATTTGACTTTATTGTCTTTGACAGAAGTAATAGGAGGAATATTTTGGGTTTGGCTTCCTTGGCTTGGAATAAATGAAATTCCTTCAACTAATACAATTATTGGTGGCTTCTTTATTTTTTTAGCTATTTTTTATTATAGTATGATAATGCAATCTAATAGAAGATTTATTGGATTAAATTAATTTTACATGGTTCAAAATAATAAGATTGTTAATAGTTGGAATGAATGGGATCCATTAAAACATGTAATTGTTGGAAGAGCAGATGGTACTTGTATTCCAGCACCTGAACCTGCTTTAGATGCTAAAGTTCCAGAAGACTCTGATATGCGAGGAACTTATGGTCCAAGAACTAAGGACACTGTCGATAAAGCTAATGAACTATTAGATAATTTTTCAAATTTGCTTGAAAAAAGGGGTATAAAAGTTGATAGACCAACACCTTTAGATTTTAATCAACCAACATCAACTCCTGACTGGAAAGCCGAAACTATGTTTGGATGCATGCCACCTAGAGATGTTTTGTTAACTGTGGGAAATGAAATATTAGAAGCTACAATGAGCTACAGGTGCAGATGGTTTGAGTACCTATGTTACAGACCATTATTAAAAGACTATTATAATAAAGATCCAAATATGAGACATGAGTCAGCTCCAAAGCCTAGATTAACAGATGCAGACTATAGAAAAGACTATTTATCAGATAAAATTGGTGTAACAAAAAGACTTGAATGGACAGAAAATAAATACTTTGTCACAACTGAGGAAGAGCCATTATTTGATGCCGCAGATATTCTAAGATTTGGAAAGGATTTAGTTGTACAACATGGATTTACAACTAACTTAAAAGGAATTGATTGGATAAAAAGACATTTTAAGGATCATAGAGTTCATGCTGTAAATTTCCCAGGCGATCCTTATCCAATTCATATTGATGCAACCTTTACCCCAATTAAAGAAGGGTTAATTATTAATAATCCACAACGTAGACTTCCAAAAGAACAAAGAAAATTATTTGAAGATAATGGATGGGAAATTATTGATGCTGCACAACCTGCTCATAATACCCCACCACCACTTTGTTACTCTTCAGTATGGCTATCAATGAATGTTTTAGTTCTTGACCCTAAAACTGTATGCGTTGAAAAAAGTGAAAAATATCAAGCTGAACAGTTAGATAAATTAGGTATGGAAGTTATTCCTGTAGAGTTGAGAGATGCATATGCTTTTGGTGGAGGCCTTCATTGTTGTACAGCCGATGTTTATAGAGAAGGTACTTTAAAAGATTATTTTCCAAAACAATAAAATGAACGCAAAAATTAATACAAAACGCAAAAGAGTAAAATTTGCTTCAGACAATGTGACAGGAGCTTGTCCAGAAGTTTTGGATGCAATTATCAAAGCAAATGATGGTATTGCTCCTCCGTATGGTAACGATGAAATTTCTGGTGTGTTACAAGAAAAATTTTCTAAAATTTTCGAAAAGGATGTAATAGTTTACCCTACAGCATCAGGAACTGCGTCAAATGCTTTAGCACTCTCTGCTATATCTCCATCATTTGGAAATATTTATTGCCATAAATTTTCTCATATCAATGTTGATGAGTGTGGAGCCCCTGAATTTTATACAGGTGGAGCAAAACTTGTTCCATTAAACGGCAAAGATGGCAAAATAACAGTTGATGAGCTAAATGATAATATTGGAGGGTTTGGAATTGTGCATCATACTCAACCATCCATTGTTAGCATAACACAAGCAACAGAAACTGGTGAAGTTTATACTTTAGATCAAATTAGAAATATCTCTGAAATTGCACATAAAAAAAAATTAAAAGTACATATGGATGGTGCTAGATTTGCTAATGCGCTTGTTTCACTAGATGTTACTCCCGCAGAAATGACATGGAAATCAGGAATTGACATATTATCTTTTGGAGCAACGAAGAACGGATGTATAGCAGCTGAAGCAATTATTATATTTAATAAGGAATTAGTTGGCAATTTACCTTTTTTGTTAAAAAGATCCGGTCATCTATTGTCTAAAATGCGATTTGTTTCTGCACAATTAGATGGATATATCTCGAATGATGTTTGGTTAAAAAACGCAAGACACGCAAATCTAATGGCAAAAAAATTAAGCGATGGTTTAGTTTCTAGTAATCAAGTTAAACTTGAATATCCAACTGAGGCAAATGAAGTTTTTGTTAAACTGCCAAAAAAGATGGTTGAGCATTTAAATACAGAAGAATATATGATGAGCAATGAGGAATTAGGCGGCAAGACAGTTAGACTTGTTACAGCTTGGAATACTAAAAGTAGTGAAGTAGACGAGTTTTTAAAAACTATATCTAATTAACTAGGATTTTCTTTTAAAAATTTAATATAGTTGATTACTTCATCAAATTTGTCATCAGGAATATCTTTATAAGTAGAATTAAATTTGTTTTTTACACATATTGCTACATGAGCATATGGATTTCTTCCTTTTGGATGATTTGGGTGATCAGGAAGTTGACCATCCAAATAATCGCCAGCTTCCTGAATAAATTTCCAGAGTTTACTTGTATTTTCCTTGTTCATACTGCTTCAAACTTTGTTTTATCTCAAAAAGTTCTAGGATAAATTAGATTAATAGAGATTCAACAAATTCCCAATCTATAAGATTATCAACAAATTTATCTAAATATTCAGGTCTTCTATTTCTATAATCAATGTAATATGAATGTTCCCAGACATCACAACCAAGTATTGGTTTTAAGTTATCAATTAAAGGATTAGCAGCATTAGCTGTTTTTGTAACGACCAATTTATCATTATTTAAAGATAACCAACACCAACCTGATCCAAATTGAGTTATACCTGCTTGTTTAAATTGATCTTTAAATTTTTCAACGCTTCCAAAATCTTCTACAATTTTTTTTTCAAGTTTTGACGGAATATTCCCACCACCTTTTGGCTTCATGCACTTCCAAAAAAGATTATGGTTCCAATGCTGGCTTGCATTATTAAATATTCCAGCTTTTGAGTTATCTTTTGAGCTTTTAACAATTATATCTTCCAATGACATTTCAGCCATGTCCGTATCTTTTATAAAATTGTTAAGATTTGTTATGTAGGTTTGATGATGTTTTCCATGATGTAATTCTAATGTTTCTTGTGACATTATTGGAGACAAAGCCTCATTAGAATAATCTAGTTTTGGTAATTCAAATGTCATAGTTATTTTTTATAATATTTTCTTGTAAATAAACTTAATTAAGTTGACGCAATTAAATACAAAATTAGTTTTCTAAAGCGTTTTCTTCTCTCATAAGAATAGGTCGACCATCTTGAGCAGTGTTTAAAGGTATAATCTTACCATTGTATCTTGCGCATAACGTAGGTGCACTTCTCACTTGTTCTCCCAAATTTACTTCTAAATCTGCTATAACTAATTCAACCCCTTTCAATATACTCAATATCTTCATTATTCCTCCGTTTTATGATGATGGCTTAAATATTAAACACAAGCCGTTATTACAATATCTCTTTCCTGTCGATCCAGGACCGTCTTCAAAGACATGTCCGTGATGAGCACCACATTTTGCACAATGGTATTCAATTCTTTTCATGCCAAAGCTGTAATCAACCTTAGTTTTAAAAGCTCCAGGAAGCGCCTCTGTAAATGATGGCCAACCAGTTCCACTATCAAATTTCGAGCTAGACTTAAATAGTTTAGCTCCACAATTTGCACAGTGATAAAAACCTTCTCTTTTCTCATAATTAAGAGGGCTTGAGAATGGTCGTTCGGTTGCTTCCTCAAACATTATTTTTTTTTGGGCTTCTGTTAAATTTTGATTAATTATTTTTTTGGTTTCAGCTAATGAAATTTTGTATGGAAAAATACTGTATAATAATGATCCAAATATAGATAATTTTATAAATTTTCTTTTGTTCATAACTTTCTTAATAGATCAATATTACTTTATTTGAATGAGATATTTTGACAGTTTCGATTTTAAATTGGTAGCTCCATAATTAATGAAGCTACCAGTTATATTATTGTCCAGGAGCTTTATAGCCACTTGATACTTTTGTTGCATGATTTGCAATTTCATTCATTGGTGTTTCTTCACAAATAGCGATATTTTTAAGTGCACCACTTCCCTCAGTAGCCATTTTTATAGCAGCCATTTGCTCAAATGTGCCATGAGTTTCAACTATAAAGTCATAGGGTCCTCTTAAATATGTGTAAGATTTCATTTCAGCACCAACACTTTCAGAACACTTTCTAGCAACCTCAGATCTATCTGATCCTGGATCTTTTAAAAAGCCTGCGAATGCTTTCTCTGTAAAATTTCCCATTAAAAAAAATTTAGCCATAGATACCTCCTTTAAATCAATTATAGCACTTAAATAATTTTTTTTAATATTTTATTACTTTATAAAAAATTTATTCTCGTCCAATTTGTAATAATTGAGGTGGTTCAAATACTCCACTTTGTATTTCGCTGTTTGATATATTTATCATGGATTTGGCAACTATTTCTGCATTTATCGATTTATATTTTTTTAAATCTCCAACTAAAATTGGCGATATACATTTCATGGCGAAAATACCTATTTTTTCTCCCAATCTTTCCTCTATTCTTTTTCCAATTAAAAATGAAGGTCTAATTACAATAAATTTTTTAAAGTTTAGTTTTCTTAACTCTTCTTCAGCCATACCTTTATTTTTTAAATACAAATTTGTTTTTTTTGAACTGGCACCCAATGAAGAAATATAAGTAAAATTTTGTACACTATTATCGCTACAAATTTTTCCAATTATTACAGGTAAATTGTATTCGGTGTTTATATAATCTTGTTTGTTAGGTGTTTTTTTTCTTGTAGTTCCAATGCAAAAAAAACAATCATCGCCTTTTATTTCTGATTTAATATTTTCTAATTTTGTAAAATCTGTTTGAATAACTTCTATTTTGGGATCAATTTTTGAAGTAGAAGATCTTACAAAAACCTTAATTTTTTTATATTTTTGATCATTAGTTAACAGTTTAAGTAATATTCCACCAATTAATCCAGTTGATCCGAATATTAATGCTGTTTTCATAATTTTGAACTTACACTAAATTTTCTTAAATTCGTTCAAATTATTTGGTTCATCTATTGGTTCAGTTGAAGGATTAAGTTCTATACCGGCTGGAGTAATTGTTTGAGGCATAGGTGCAAATTGTGAATCTGGGTTATCTCCAGATTCTCTAATTTGCATTCTATATATTCCAAATAAACCAATAAATGAATGAAATATAATTAAAAAAATAAAAAATCCATTTTCTCCTAAAAATTCCATAAATAATGAGCACATAAAAGGACCGCAAATTGCACCAAGACCAAAAACAAATTGTAATCCTGCTCCTGCTGCTACAAATTTTTCTTTTGGTATAAAATCATTTGTGTGTGCAAAAATTAATGCAAACATTGGTAGACTACAAAAAGAAAAACACATTATACAGATATAAAAAAATAATTTTGATGTAGCTAAACCTGCAGGCATATACATTTGACCCGAAGAAATAATCGCCAAAAAACAAAATAAAGCTGCTCCAAATGTTGTATAAATAATTACAATTCTTCTATCTAAAACATCTGATAATTTTCCAATTGGCCATTGAGATATAGCTCCAGATATCGCAAATAAAAATGTTACTATTGAAACTTCTAAAATACTAAAATTCATCGATGTAGCATAAACTGCAATCAATGAAAAAACAGCAGAATGTGATATTCCAATTAAAAACGAACTTACAACACCAAATGGTGATGATTTATAAACTTCCTTGAGTTTCATACCTGATATTTTTTTAAAGTTTGGAGCCTTTCTTTTCGTTAATAATATTGGAACAAGAGACAATGACATAAATAAAGATATCAGTATAAAAGGTTGAAAGTTTTCTGGTTTACTAAAGTTTATGAAAAACATTCCAATCGCCATAGAGGCATACATAACAATCATGTAGATTGATAAAACACTACCTCTATTCTTATTTGTAGATCTATCGTTTAACCAGCTTTCAGCAATTGTATAAAGGCAAACCATGCTAAATCCAGAAATCATTCTAAGCACGAACCATGAAATAGGATTTACAAAAATAGAGTGTAACAAGACCACAATTGAAGTGACAGAAGCAAAAGCCGCGAATACTCTAATATGTCCAACTCTATGAATTAATGATTGTATAATTTTTGCTCCAATAAAATATCCAACAAAATATCCAGAAAATAAAAAACCTGTCGATGTTAGACCAAAATTTTCTTTTACTGCTCTAACACCCAAAAGAGTACCTTGAAAACCATGAGCTAGCATTATAAATGCCATACCCGTAAAGAGAGCCCAAGAGTTTTTTATAATTTTGTTCATAAAATTAGCGGTGTTTATGGGCGATCTAATTTTAAATCAAGACAAATTTGTGACAAAAAGAAAAATAATTTACTTAGAAGAAGATTTTAATTTTAGATAAGAGTGAACAGCTATAGTGAATATAATTACAAGTCCACCAACTATTGTCTCCATACTCGGCTGCTCTTTGATAACTAACCAAACCCAAATGGGTCCTAAAATGGTCTCAAGAAGAAAAAACAGATTCACTTCCTCGGCAGGTATAAATCTTGGAGCAATCGTCACCAAAACGAATGGTATCGCTACACACAAAATACACATTAAAGGTATATAAATCAGGTCTTTTTCAACTAACTCATAACTTTCAACGAAAAATAGAGCAAATAGAGCTACTGTAAGCTTACCGACAACTGCTGAAGGTAGCAAATCTCTATCTTTTGCCGACCTGATTATTACCGCGTTGGTGGCGAGTCCAAAGGCTGTTGTTATACCCATAAGATCACCAAATAAGTTACCCATCTCTAGAGAGTCGTAGAATATATATATTACAGCTACTAAAGTAATAGCTATAGCTATCCAAGTCTTCTTATCGGGAACCTCTTTTAAAAATATTGCACCAAGGATTGCCGAAAGCATGGGTGCCATTGCAATCATTATTAGTGTATTTGCTACATTTGTATTTTGGATTGAAATTATAAATGTAATGTTGCAAATCGAAAAACTTATAATATAAAAAATACCTGCATAACCAACATTCAAAAATGCTTTAATAAAGTTTTTTTTATAAAATATGAGAAGTCCAATTAATACAGCTACAAATGGTATCGCACCTCTATAAAACAATAATCCCCAAGTATCGATAGAAGATAATCTTATAAAAAGTGAATCTGGTGTGATAAACATCACAGCTATAAATGCAAGAGATGATCCTTTTTGCTGATTTGATAAGTTTTTCAACTATAAACCTTTCCAAAAAGTCTTAGCCAAGTTTATCTGAGATAAATCAAAGTATGTTTTTATACCTGTTGGTGATGTTACATTTATATCTCCATTTAACTTTCCATCAATAAAGTCTATTCCTGCAAAGTAAATTCCGTCTTTCTTAATTTTTTTTGCAATTATATTTGAAACTTTTAGCTCTTTATTATTTAAAAATGCGATTTTAGGTTTTGCACCTTTACTCATATTGCTTAATATTGATCCTGATTTTGGAACTCTAGATATAGCTCCACAAACCTTACCATTTATAATAAAAACTCTTTTATCTCCAAACTTAATTTTATTTAAAAATTTTTGACACATAATGTGACCGTGTTTTTTCAATATTTGTTTTATTTTAAGTAAATTAAGCTTCCCTGAAATAAGATTTATATCATTGCCACCATAGCTATGAATAGGTTTAATTATTATCTTTTTATGTTTTTTGAAAAATTTTTTAATTTCAATCAAATCTTTAGTAAATATTGTATCCGCCATATAGTTTTTAAAATTTAAAGAATAAAATTTTTCTGAAATATTTCTTACTGAAGTAGGATCATTAATAATTTTTGTTTTATCTTTGATTCTATCTAGCATTAATGTTGTAGAAATATATTCCAAGTTAAAAGGTGGATCCTGTCGGATTAAAATATATTTTGCAAAGGATAAGTCTAATTTTGATTTTTTTATAATTTTATAAAATTTCTTTTTTGAATAATCAATTTTAATAAAATATCCTTCACTTACAGTTTTTCCTCTTATATTCGATAAATTTTCTGGATAATAATAAAATAATTTATAACCCTTGTTTTGAGCTTCATTAGCTAAAAAAATAGTAGTATCTGTTTTGATATTTATTTTTTTTAAATTATCACCTTGTATAGCAACAATTTTATTGGTCATATAAATCATTCAAATTTTCGGAATTTGAATACTTACTTATTATATTATCAGCATTTGTTTTTTTACTTTTTACAATTTTTTCTAAGTGATCTAAAAACTTTACTTCACTTGATTTTTTTCTATTTAAAAAGTCTCTCTTTTTTAATCCTGATTTTGATATGTCTAATAGTCTCTCTGCCCAATACGAAATATCCTTGCCCATCAAATTAGTTTTCAAGCCGTTTTTAGGGGCTTTTTTATAAGCTGAAAGCACTTCATTAGCTTCCCAATTTTTAATTAAATCTAAAGCTTCTTCAAGATTTCCATAAAGTAATCCAGTGAATAGGGCAGGACCAGCACATAAACACTCCCATCCACACGCATCCATTGATCTTAATTCGATATATTGTTTTAATCTGTTCTCTGTAAATATTGTTCCTAAATGTGCATCAAGATCATTAGTACTAGGAATTTTATTTCCAATTTCTTTAATTTCTCCATTCATAAAGTCTTTAAATAAATATTTTTTTCCGGATATATAATTACCTTCACTTTGTAAAAATAAGATTGTATAATTCATAATATAATCTGCATATTTTTCAAAATTTACATCTTTTAAAAAAAACTCAGGCAATCCACCTCTAGATGTTTCTTGCCAAACTTTAGATCTGTAAGATAAGTATCCACTATTATTTTTTTCAACAATAGAGGAATTTGCAAAAAGTCCGATAGATATTGGAACTAAATTATTTGCCAACTTAAATTTTTTTATAAAATCTTCTTCTGAGGTATAATCTAAATTTAATTGCGTACCTGCAGTTTTATACATCATATCCAAACTTAGTTTTCCTCCAACAGGCATATCTTTGGTCATAACCTCATACCTTTTTTTTGGATTATTAGGTATATCCTCAAGTTTAGATATAGGATCATATCCAGCGCTTACTATTTTAAAATCTAATTTTTCAATTACCTGATTTAACTCAAATAAATATTCATGAGATTCAGCACAAGCTTCGTGAATATTATTTAATTTTGCTCCAGATAGCTCTATTTGATTACCAGGCTCTAAAGTAATACTTTTACCATTCTTAGTTAACGCTATTGGATTTTTTTCCTCAAAAATAGGTTTCCAGCCAAACTCATATAAATTTTCAAACATTTTCTTGATTTTGGAATAATCAATTCTCGTATTTGTTTTTTTATCAAAAATAAATTTTTCATGCTCAACTCCAACCTTCAAATTAGATTTATCCTTTGAGCCTGACTTAAAATGTTCTATTATTTGTTCCTTTGTTTCTATCATTAGCTTATATTGTTGCTTTTTAGATAATCTTCAATTTCCTTTATATTACTTAATTTGTTAGAGCAAGTTTGATTTTTACATATAACAATTTTTGGCTCTTTTACTTCATTATCTAGATATTTAAATGTAGCTCTAGTAAAAAATTTTTTTTGTAAATACTTTTTTATATCAGGATCTAAATTTTGCTTTCCATGAATTGTAAAAGATATACTTTCATTACAAATATCCAATGATTTAACAAAACTAAACATTTGTGCAAAGTTAGAGTTTAAAACTTGGTGGAAACTTTTCTTTAAAATATCAATTTTTTCAAACCATATTTTATCACTAGTTATTATATATAGCTTGTTGCATAAGTTTAAATACACACTATTTCCATTCGGTATATTATTATCATTTAGATCTACTGGCTGAACAAAAAGGTCATTATCTAATATTTTATTTTTTTGCATTAATCCTGATTTTTTATCAAAGAAAAATTCCCAGGTTTTTATTAAAATATCTTTTGCTTTTTCAATGTATTTAACGTCACCATCTAATTCATAAATAGTTGTCAAAAGACTAGCATAGTATACGTAATCTTCCAAAAAAGCGTCAACCTCTGTTTCTTGATAGCAATGAAAAATTTTGTCTGACAAATTTTTTTCTAATATATTTAAACTTAATAAAGTATTTTGTTTTAATTCTTCATTATCCGTTACTAACGATGAAAGAAGGAGTGTTTCTAATAAAAAACAATTTTGGTCAGTTTGAGATTTATCATCAAATAATGGTTTAGTACGTTTGTTTCTTTGATCTAATAATATTTTTTCTGTATTTGAGATTTCTTTAATTTCATCGTCAGAAAGTTTATTACGAGTTTCTGTTAAAATATTATTACCTTCAAAATTTCCCTCTTCAGTTAAGTTATATTTTTTCGCAAATAAATTAAATTTAGGACCCAGAGTATTTTTTAGTTCTGTATAATTCCATACATAATATTTTCCTTCAACCCCATCGCTATCAGCATCATATGCAGAACCGTAAAGATCAAAATCATTTTTAAATTCTGAATTAATAAAATTTACAGTTTGCTCTAACTTTTTTTTATAATAAAGATTATTTGTTTTTTGAAAGAACTTGTTTAATAATCCTATATATTGAATATTATCATAAAGCATTTTTTCGAAGTGGGGGACGATCCAATTTTCATCGACAGTATATCTTGCTATACCTCCAGCTAGATGATCATACATTCCTTTTGAAGAAATATTGTAAAGTAATGTTTCAACAGGCTTAAAGTATTCTTCTTTTCCTGTTTTTAAATAAAAATAAAACATTGCATCAAATAAATAAAATTGGGGAAACTTAGGAGCTCCTTTGAAACTTCCATTATCTTTATCAAGGTGCTGTATAATTTTTTCTAAAAACGGTTCTAAAGGTTGATTTAATACTGCTGATCTTTGATTAATTTTACCAAATATTTCTTGCATTTGGGGCGCTTGATCAAGAATTTTCTCTCTATTCTTATTATATACGTCAGAAACATTATTTAGAACTTTTTGAAAATCTGGTCTTCCATGCATTTCTTTTGGTGGGAAATAAGTTCCACCAGTAAAAGGAACACCATTTTCATCAAGAAACATCGATAAAGGCCAACCTCCTTGGGTTCCTGTTAAAATAGATAAACTTCTTTGAAAAACATAATCTAAATCAGGTCTTTCTTCTCTATCAACTTTAATATTTATAAATTTTTCATTCATTATTTTAGCTGTTTGATCATCTTCAAAACTTTCATGAGCCATCACATGACACCAATGACAGCTTGCATATCCAACACTGAGAAATATTGGTTTTTTTTCTTTTTTTGCCTGTTCTAAACTTTCTTTATTCCAAGCAAACCAATTTACAGGATTGTCTTTATGCTGCTTTAAATACGGACTTTTCTCTTCCTTAAGTTTGTTAGTCATGTTTTTTTTAAAAATTAGTGATGATAAAAAGGTTTTCTATCAAATATTTTTTTCACCATTGGTTCAAACTCTTCTAAAGACATAGATTTGTAATTAGGATCAAAAGAAGACTGGTCATATTTTTCACAAAAATCAACTGTATCTTGATAATATTTGTGATCTTTGAATTTATCCCTAGCGTTTCTATCTCCTCCTAAATGATGAGCACTGTAATAAGTTTGAAAAAGACCATGATGAAGTATTATCCAATATGTT
Organism: uncultured Pelagibacteraceae bacterium; assembly: GCA_902614975.1. Lineage (GTDB taxonomy): Bacteria > Pseudomonadota > Alphaproteobacteria > Pelagibacterales > Pelagibacteraceae > Pelagibacter. The sequence continues at coordinate 15,949 of CACMND010000009.1, read as the reverse complement.
TTTTCTGAAACATATGGTCTGATTATTGAGGCTGCATATTGAGAATGATTCATTGGCGCCAAGTCATCTCCTATGTCATGAAGTAAAGTTGCTACAACCATCTCTTCACTTTCTCCATTTTTGTATGCTCTAGTGGCTGCTTGCAAGGAATGTTCTAATCTAGTTATTTGATAGCCTTCAAGAGTTGTAGTTTGACTTGCAAGATACTTGAGTAATCTATCTGCAGTTTTACGCTCAAAATTTTTTTCATACTTTTCTAATAATTCATAATCTTCTCTAGAACCATTTTTCATTTCAGTAAAATTTACTTTTTTCATTAATTACTCGACCCTGTGCTTAATAATGATAATTGTGTAACCTTATCTTCTCCAAGTTCATCAATTATTTTTACTGGATAATCACCAGTAAAATGATGATCAGTTAATTGTGGATAAGCATCATTTCTCTTTTCAAAACCCATTCCTCTATATAAACCATCTAAAGTTAAAAATTTAAGTGATTTTGCTTTTATAAATTCTTTTATTTCTTCTACTGATTTATTTGCTGCTAATAATTCTTTTTTTGTAGGTGTATCAACTCCATAAAAATCAGGGTATTTTATTTCTGGACTTGCTATCCTGACATGTATCTCTTTAGCGCCATTATCGTATAACATTTTTACAATCTTTGATGAGGTAGTTCCTCTAACTAAAGAATCGTCAACCAAAATAATTTTTTTATTTTTTATCACTGAAACATTTGCATTTAACTTTAATTTAACTCCCAAACTTCTAATCTGTTGTGATGGTTCTATAAAAGTTCTACCAACATAATGATTTCTAATTAAACCCAAATCAAAATTTATTTTTTTTTCTTCTGCATAACCTAATGCAGCAGCATTACCAGAGTCTGGCACTGGTACAACTAGGTCTGCATCTAAATTATCTTCTTTAGCTAATTCTGCTCCAAATTTTTTACGATATTCATAAGCTGTTTTGCCATTTAAAATACTGTCTGGTCTTGAAAAATAAATATATTCAAACACACATGGTCTCACTTTTTTTTGAGGGAACGGCTTAATACTTTTTAATTCATCATTTTCTACATAAACAATTTCACCATTTTCAACTTCTCTAACAAATTTTGCACCAATAATATCAAAAGCACAGGTTTCAGATGCAAAAACATAAGAGTTTTTTAACTTTCCTATAACCAAAGGTCTAATTCCATAAGGGTCTCTTACACCAATAAGAATGTTTTGTGTCATCATAACTAATGCATATCCTCCTTGAATTTGAAAGAGAGCATCAATAACTTTATCAATTGTCTTTGGTCTTTTTGATTTAGCTATAAGTTTTACTATTGTTTCTGTATCTGATGTTGTGTAAAAAATTGAGCCTTCCTCAACCATTTTATTTCTGAGTGTTATTGCGTTAGTTAGATTACCATTATGTGCTACACCAATTCCACCTGAATTAGTATCAGCAAAGAATGGCTGTACATTTCTAAGAGCAGTTCCGCCAGTAGTAGAATATCTATTGTGACCTATAGCATAATTTCCTGGCAAGTTTTTTAAAACTTTCTCATCATTAAAGTTGTCACCAACCAGACCAAATCTTTTTTCAGAGTGATATTTTTCTCCATCAAATGATACAATTCCACAACCCTCTTGTCCTCTATGTTGCAATGCATGAAGTCCTAAAGCTGTTAAAGTTGATGCTTCTGGTGTATTGCTTATACCAAAGACAGCACATTCCTCTTTCAACTTAGGATTATACATCTTGAACTTTTTCTTTAGCGTCTTCATATTGTTTTTGATTTGGAAATACCTTTATAAGATAGATACTACCTTTTTCAACCCAAGGAAATGTTAAAGAATCTTTTAAATTTAATGGCCATTTTTTGCTAGCGTAGACAACATCTAGAGCTGTAAACAAACAAACAATTAAAACATAACTCTTAGCGATTCCAAAGAAAAAACCAAAAACTTTATCCACTGAACCTAATCCTGTATAAGTAATTACTTTACTAATTGCTTTGTTTGCTAAGAGAATAAGGAATATTATTATAATAAATAATGTTATTCCTAAAATTATATCTAGAACGTATTCACTATCCAAAATTCCATCAAAATAAGGTTTTACTTTTGGAAACAAATAAATTGTTAAAATATAAGCCATTACCCATTTAGCAGCTGATAGTAAACTTAGAACAAAACCTTTTCTAGATCCTTGGATTAAAAAATAAATAGTTAATACAAAAAAAATATAATCAAATAATGTTACTTGTATTAAGAAATCCTGAATAGCTTCAATCATTAATTGAATGGTTTAATTTTTAGCAATAAAGAGGGCAAAAGTGTTAAAACGGAAACCATTGCAAGCAACATAGCAATACCTGTGAACACACCAAAGTAAATTGTAGGTATAAAATTAGACAGTACTAAAATTGAAAATCCAAAAACTATTGTAATTGATGTATTTAAAATAGCCTTACCAACTGTTGAATGACAAAGTTTTAATGTCTTATTATAATTTTTTAATTTTGCATACTCTTCTTTAAATCTATAAATATAATGAATGCTATTATCTACTGCAATACCTATTGTTATTGCAGCAATAGTTATTGTCATCATATCGAGGGGGATTCCCAATAATCCAATTAAGCCCAATATAAAAAAGGCTGCTATAAAATTTGGCACGACACCTATTAAAGCTAATTTTAAATTTTTAAAAAGAATTATAAACATTATAAAAATTCCAAGCATTACAAATCCAAGTGTTAAAATTTGAGATTTAAATAAACTTTGTAAAAGATTATTAAACAATATTAATACTCCACCTAATTTGTATTCATCTTTTTTTAAATCTAATTTATTTTCAAGGTCAGAGTTTATTTTAATGAGTAAGTCATTTCTCCTTAAATTATCTAAAGAGTCTTTTATTCTTAAACTTATTCTAGCTTCAGAGTCTTTAATTGAGATATATGGATCTACAATTTCTTTTTTTATATTATCTGGTATTTTAGTGTATAAAACACCCATTTCTAAAGATCCTAACTCTTTATTGTTATTCAATTGAGTAGCAACATCAATAATTGACGAAAAAGATAGCACTTTTCCAATTGGCTCCAAAGAGTCTAAATAGTTATGTACCTTTTTTATCTTATCAATTTTGTCTTTAGTAAACCAATATTTTTCATCATTCTCATCTTCATCACCCCAATCGTCTTCTTCATCTTCTGATTTTTGTTCAACTTCATCTTGTTTTGGAAATTTTAAAATAACTTCGAGTGGTGTTGTACCACCTAATTTTTCATCTATAAGTTTCATTCCTTTGTAAATTTCGGTATTTTTATCAAAATAATTTATAAAACTATTTTCAACTTCAAGCTTTGAAATTCCAAATATACTTAGAAATACAATTATTATGGTTGTTCCAAATATTGTATTTTGGTTTAAAACTGAAACGTTACTGAAAAAATTAGTAATTTTAGTACCTTTTTCCTCTTTTATAGAAACTTTATTAAAGTTAAATAAATTAATTAATGTTGGCAATAAACTAAATGTAATAAGAAACGAAATTATTAAACCAAAAGTCATCATAAATCCAAAATCTATAATTGGTTTTATTTCACTAAACACCAGAGATAAGAAAGCAAATATAGTTGTTAAAGCTGTATACAAAATAGGCCAAAACATTTTGCTCGTTGTCAAAGAAATAATTTTAAATTTATTTAACTTTGGAAATTGTTTTGATAGCTGAAGATATCTTGTACTAATATGAATATTCATAGCCATTGTTAATATTAACATTAAAGCAATAAAATTAGATGATATAACAGTAACTTTCCAACCCAAGAGACCTAGAAGTCCTGTCATTATTATAACTGAAAAAAAACAACTGCTTATAGGTACAATTATCCATATCAACCTTCTAAATACATACCAAAGAGTTGCAATTATAAATAAAAAAACTCCAAGTCCAAAAACAATTATGTCGTTTTTTATAAAAGTCATCATATCGTCAGCAATCATAGGAATACCACCTAAATGAATTTTGCTTGTTGAACTAAAGTTTTTTATTACTTGTCTTATCTCTAAGATATTTTGATGATTTTGTTTTTTTAATTTATCTTTAAACACCTCTTCTTCTTTTTTACTTTTAAAGTCTTTTATTTTATCTTTAGTCTTTAAATAAACAATAATTCCAGATGTTTTAGCATCTTCACTAATTACAAAATTCCTGAAAACCGGACTATTCAATATTTCATTAAACCCTCTTTCTTTATCGATACCTCGTGAACTAAGCGTAGAGTAGTTTTGCAGTCTCTCTATAAGCGGTTCATCGGAGCTGTTTAGTAAAGGAATATCTAATAGGGTGATTACACTATGCACCCAATTAAGTTTTTGAATTTCTTTTTTTAATTTAGTAAGATTTTCGATAGAACTTTCTTCTATCATACTTCCTTTAGGGGTGTAAGTAAGAACTAAAAATTCTTTAGCCCCATATCTTTTGTTTATTTCATTTAAATATTTTAAATCAGGATCACCTTCTATTAATAAAGTTTCAGATGAAGCATCAAGCCTAAAGTCTTTTGAATAATACCCAAAAAAACACAAGCAAATTAATAATAAAACTAAAATGGAGCCTGGTTTTTTTAATATAATATTTTGATAAAATTTGGCCAACATCAACTATTAGCTTTATAATTTAATTTAATTATTTTGAATATCTTTAAATTTGGTAAACATTGCCTCAAATTCAAGCATTACATTCCCAGTTGGTCCATGCCTTTGTTTTTGAATAATTAATTCTGCCAGATGTGAAACCTCATTCATTTTTGCTTGCCACTCAGCATGCTCAACTGTGGCAGGTCTAGGCTCTTTTCCTTGTAAATAATATGCTTCCCTGTAAACAAACATCACTACATCTGCGTCTTGTTCGATTGAACCTGACTCTCTTAAGTCTGATAATTGAGGTTTTTTATCATCTCTTTGCTCAACTGCTCTGGATAATTGAGATAATGCTAGCACTGGTACAGCCAACTCTTTTGCGAGAGCTTTTAAACCCTGCGTTATCTCTGATATTTCTTGGACTCTACCATTATTTTGATTAGCCCCTCTCATTAATTGAATATAATCTATAACAACTAAATTCAATCCATATAATCTTTTAATTCTTCTCGCTCGATTACTCAAAGCTGCGATAGTTATTGCTGGAGTTTCATCTATATATAAAGGTAATTCAGATATATCCTTTGACGTTTCTATGAATTTATCAAATTGTTCCTCTGAAATTTTGCCTCTTCTTATATCGTTTGATTTAATTCTTGATTGTTCAGCTAAGATTCTAGTTGAAAGTTGTTCTGATGACATTTCAAGAGAAAAAAAGGCTACTGAACTTTTTTCACCCATTTCTTGAATTTTTTTAGCAGCATTAAATGCTATATTAGTTGCTAATGCAGTTTTCCCCATTGAGGGTCTTCCAGCAATTATCACAAGATCAGATTTATGCAATCCTCCTAGCCTGTCATCTAAATCTCTTAACCCGGTAGGCACTCCAACTATACCCTCTTCATTTTTGTATGCATTTGAGGCCATTTCGATTGTTTGTCTCATTGCTTCATCAAATTTTATTAAAGATGAACTAAAAGATCCTTTCTCCGCTAAATCAAATAAATACTTTTCGTAATTTTCAATTATCTTTTGGCCGTCACTTCCAATGTCATTAAGTTTTGCTTGATCTATTACTTCACCAGAAATCTTAATTAATTCTCTTTTGACATAAAGATCAAAAATAAGTTTTGAATACTCCAATGCTTGTCTAGATGATGTCGAAAATTTGGTAATTTTAACTAAATACTCAGGGATATTTAAATCGTCTTTTTCGTTTTCAAAATAATTTTTTAAGGTTATTGGATTGGCTAAAAGCCCTCCATAAATTAATTTCTCTAAAGCTTCAAATATTTTTCTGTGGATTGGATCGTAAAAATTTTTACTGGATAACACTAAACTTACTTCATCAAATATTTCATTAGTTAAAAGTACTGATCCAATTACCGATTGCTCAGCCTCAATATTATTAGGCATTTCATCAGATTTATTTTTTACAATGTTTAAAGATTGAGACATGATTAAATTTAAATATTTTCTAAAAAAAAAACAAAAGAAAATTATTACTGGGGAAAAAATTGTATAATTATTGATTTTCTTCTTGAGAAATAACTTTTATTTTAATCTGAGATTGTATTTCTGAGTGAAGGTTTAGATTTACAATAAATGTCCCTATGGATTTTATTTCTTTGATAGGTTGTATTATAGATGGATTAATTTCAATATTTTCCTCATCTTTTATTATTTTGGCTATTTCTGTTGGTTTAACTGAACCATATAACTCTTTATTTTCAGTACTGAGCTTTTTGATTGTATATTCATTATTTTTCAATTTTTCATCGATTTCTTTTGCTGTACTTTTTCTATCCTGGTCTTTTTTATTAAGTTCAGTTTTGATTTTTTCAACCTCTTTTATATTTTCTTTTGATGCAAAAAGTGCTTTTTTTTTTGCAATTAAGAAGTTTCTTGCAAATCCTCTTTTAACATCAATAATTTCTCCAATGGAACCAACTTTTCTTACATTCTCAAGTAATATTACTTTCATAATTATATCAATGCTAAGTTTCGAGCTCTTTTAATAGACAAAGATAAATCTCTTTGTTTTTTTTGACTAACAGATGTGATTCTTGAAGGAAGTATTTTACCATTTTCGGAAACATATCTTTTTAATAATTTTATATTCTTATAATCAATAACTGGAGCACCTTTTCCAGACAATGGACATTTTTTTTTAAATTTATATTTTTGATTTTGAAATACGCTTAATTTTGAAAAGTTATTTTGAGAGTTTTTCTTTTTTAAGTTTTTTTTTTTCATTTTTATATATTATTTTTGTACATCTTCTTTTTTAAAATAATTACTATCAAGATCTAATTTTTTTACTTTTACTGTTAAAAATCTTAATAAATTTTTATCAATTTTTTCAATCTTTTCTAACTCTTTTATTGTCTTTCCATTACCCTTAATTTTAAAATGCAGATAATTACCCTTTTTATTTTTTTTTATGAGATATGAAAGATGCATAAGACCCCAACTTTCAAATTTAACAATATTTCCGTCATTGTTTTCAATTATCTTTGTATACTTTTCTTGTAACTGCTTAATCTGACTTGGAGAAGTGTCTTGTCTTGCAATTAGTGTATGTTCGTAAAAGTTCATATAATTTTATAGAAAAATGCAGGATATACTATTATATATTTTTAATTACAATATAAAAAAACACTTAATTTATAAACATTTTTATGTTTTCGGTATTATTTCCCGGTCAAGGTTCTCAAAATGTTGGTATGGCTAAAGAGTTTTACGAAAATTTTTCATATGTGAAAAAATATTTCTCATATGCAGATGAAATTTTAAATAAAAAATTAAGTAAAATAATTTTAGATGGATCTAAAGAAGAACTTGATAAAACAGAAAATACGCAACCTGCAATATTTCTTACAAGTTATTCAATATTTAAAGTTATTGAAAATGAAACAGAATTTAATCTTAAAAATGCAAAATTTTATGCAGGCCATTCTCTAGGTGAATACTCAGCTTTGTGTTGTTCAGACGCTATTACTTTTGAGGAAACAATTAATTTGTTAAATTTCAGAGGCAAAGCAATGCAAAATGCAGTTCCAAACAATGAGGGAGGAATGATTGCTGTTCTTGGAAAAGAAATTATAGAAATAGAAAAAATTATTAGAGAAAATTATAAAGCTTTTATTTGTTATGTTGCAAATGACAATTCAAATGGTCAACTAGTTATAAGTGGTAAAATTAGTTCTCTTAATTTATTCATAGAAGAATTAAAAAAAAGAAATATTAAATTTGTAAAACTTCAGGTCAGCGCCCCATTTCACTGCCCCTTGATGAAAAAGGCTACCGATGAAATGAAAAGTAAAATTCTAAATGTTAATATTAAAAACCCTACAGTCAATATCGTCTCAAATGTTACAGCTCTCCCTCAAAATAATGCAAAAACCATAAAAAATCTTTTAATCGAACAAATAGAGAAACCAGTAAGATGGAGAGAGAGTGTAAATAATATGATTGGAAACGGTGTAAACAAATTTTTAGAAGTTGGTCCTGGTAAAGTTTTATCAGGATTAATAAAAAGAATAGATAGAAATGTGAAATTAAATCAGGTAAATAATTTATTAGATTTAAAAAATATAACAAATGACTGATTTACAAAACTTAAATATTTTATTAACTGGTTCTACAGGTGGGATAGGTGGAGCTATACTGAATAAATTATTAGAGAATAAAGCAAAAGTAATCGCAACCGGAACAAACGAAAAAAAATTAGATATTATTAAAAAAAAATTTACTGATGTTATTGTAAAAAAATTTGATATTACAAATCATGAGACTATTCAGGATTTTATAGAAGAGTGTAATGAGATATTTCAAAAAAAAATCGACGTTTTAATAAATAATGCTGGAATTACAAATGATAATTTAGCAATAAGAATGAAGGATGAAGAGTGGAATAAAGTTATAAACTTAAATTTAACCTCAAGCTTTTTGCTCACTAAAAATACAATAAAAAAAATGTTAAAAAATAAAAATGGAAAAATAATTAATATAACATCAGTAGTTGGACATACAGGAAATATTGGTCAAGCTAATTACGCAGCTTCTAAAGCGGGCTTAATTGGAATGTCTAAAAGTTTAGCCCTTGAATATGGTAAAAAAAATATAAAAGTCAATTGTATATCACCTGGTTTTATAAAATCTGAAATGACTGAAAATATTAATGAGAGCTACAAAAAAATATTAGAAGAAAAAATTTCTCTAGAAAGATTTGGAACTCCTGACGATGTTGCCAATGTTGTATTATTCTTATCCTCAGGGCTTTCAGATTATATTACAGGGGAGACAATTCATGTAAATGGAGGCATGTATTTTAGTTGACAAAATAGTATAAATATTTATTAACAATTTTAACTTATATAAAAATATGTCAGAAGATATTTCAAGCAAGGTAAAAAAAATAGTTGCAGACCATTTAGGTATAGATGAAGCAAAGGTAACTGAAGAATCTAGTTTCATCGATGATTTAGGGGCCGATAGTTTAGATACGGTTGAGTTAGTAATGGCCTTTGAAGAAGAATTTGGATCAGAAATTTCAGACAGCGATGCAGAAAAAATTCTTACTGTAGGAGATGCTGTTAAATTTATTGAGAATAAAGCAAACTAATTTTTAATTTAAATGTCCAGCCCTAAGAAAGGTGGAATGTTTATACTTTCATCACCATCTGGTGCTGGAAAAACCACCTTAGTTAAAAAAATTTCAAAAAACAAAAATTTTTCAGTTTCTATATCTCATACAACTAGAACACCAAGGCCTAACGAGAAAGATGGAAAAGACTACTTTTTTACATCAAAAAATATATTTAAAAAACTTATTAAAAAAAAAAAATTTCTAGAACACGCAAAAGTTTTTGACAATTATTATGGATCATCAAAAGATTTAGTAATAAAGAAACTTAAACAAGGAAGAAATATAGTTTTTGATATAGATTGGCAGGGCACAAGGCAAATTAGAAATAAAAAATTAAATTATCAGTTAAAAACATTTTTTATCTTACCACCATCAAAAAAAGAGTTACAAAAAAGACTGATTAAGAGAGAAAAAAAAAATATGAAGACTGTAAAAAAAAGAATGAAAGAATTTAAAAAAGATTTGTCCCGATGGAAAGAATATGATTATGTTGTTATAAATGATGACATAAAAAAATGTTATAAAAAAATAATGGATATAATTAAAAAAAATAAATTACAAAAAAACCATGCTTTTATAAATAATCATGTGAAGAATTTGTTAAGATAATTCTTCGTATAATTGACAAATTTCTAAATATTTTTCTACTGATAAATTTTGAGGTCTCAAATTTAAATCAAGTTTTAACTCCTTGCCTATTTTTTCGTAATTTATAAAAAGTTGTTTCATCGGTTTTTTGATCATCTTTCTTCTTTGGTTAAAGAAAATATTTGTAATATGTTCTAAGTTTTTAGTTTTATTAATTTTTTCACATTTTAATTTAGGTTTTAAAACAACTAAGGAACTCCATACTTTTGGAATAGGATAAAATTTTTTTGGCGATATATCAAAAATTTTTTTTTTTTCGAGTTTCCAGGAAGATAAAATTGATAATCTCCCATAATTATGGTCATCTTTTTCTGCAATTATTCGATCCGCCACTTCTTTTTGAAAAACAAAAATAAATTTTTTAAAAACTTGGGAAATATTATTGATTTTTATTAATGATATTAAAATTTTTGTAGAAATATTATATGGCAAATTCCCAAAAACTTTCACAGGATTTTCAAAACTAATATCTTTATAACAATTTAAAAAATCCTTATTTATTACATGCAAATTTTTACCAAATTTTTTTTCTATGATGTCAGATAATTGCTTATCTTTTTCAATAACAATTAATTTTTTTGGATTTCTGTTTAAAATTTCTTTAGTGAGATTTCCTGTCCCGGGACCAATTTCAATAACGATATCTTCATTATTTATTTTACCTTCCTCGGCAATATCAAATAATATATTTTCGTCTTTAAGAAAATTTTGACCTAGGCTTTTTTTTGGTTTCATAATTATTTCATTTTTTCAGCAAATTTCATTGCATAAAAAAATGAAGCTGGATCTGATATATTTTTTCCCAACATTGGCGAATTTGGGCCATGATCTGGTGAAATTCTTATAAATGGAAGTCCCAGAGTAATGTTAATTGCTTTGAAGTTAAAAAGCGTTTTGATTGGAGTTAAGACTTGATCATGATACATACCAATAACTACATCGTATTTATCAATATTTTTATTTAAAAAAAAAGTATCTGCAGGAAAAGGTCCATGAATATCAATCTTCCTTTTTTTTAACAATCTAATGGCAGGATCAATTATTTCATATTCTTCTTTAAATTTATCAACACTTTCACAATGAGGGTTTAGTCCTAAAACTCCTATTTTAATTTTTTTTTTTAAAATCTTCTTATAAAATTTATTTATTTCATATATATTTTCAAAAATTTTGTTTTTGGTTATTTTTTTTGCAACGTATTTTATTGGTATATGTGTAGTAAGTGGAGATACTGATAATTTTTCGTTATAAATTAGCATAACTTCATTTTTTGATTTAGTCTTTTTTGATAAATATTCTGTAATTCCCAAATATTTTTCTTTTAAAAAATATTTTTTAGAAATTGGACCATTAATCAATATACATTTACTTTTATTTTTTATAATTATATCTAAAGATTTTTTAAAACTTTTCTCTATATAAGAATTTGAAGATGAAGATATTTTATCAAAAACATATTTAAATTTAAAATCAACATTAATAATATTAACTAAACTTTTTTTAGCTTCATTTATATTTTTGATTTCATTTATAGGAAATAAATTATTTAATTTATTTAATTGTTTTTTTAATAACCCAATATTGCCAATTAATATAATTTTTTTTTTTATTTTTTTATTTTTATTAAAATACTTACCAATAATTTCAGAAAAAGTGCTATATGGTTCTCCTAATACTATTATTATAAACTCAATATTCATCTATAACTGTGTTCTGTTTTAATTTTTTATAATACAATAATGAAAATTGATTAAGTTGTTTATTTTTCTCAAAATTAATAATTTCATTTAGTTCACTTTCAATATTTATCACCTCTTTCATTTCTTTTTTGTCATTTATTTTGAGAATTAAATAACCGTTTGGATATTTTATGGGCTTTGATACTTCATTTATCTTCATTTTACCTAAAATTAAATTTAAATTATTTGATAGAAGTGTCTCTTTTATCCAACCTATTTGTCCTCCTTTATTTGCACTACCAGATATACTATATCTAGAAGCTGCAGTTTTGAAATCACTCGATTTAATATAATTTATAATTAATTTAAGCTTATTTTGTATATCTTCATTATTTTCTATTTCAAATAATATCTCTGATAAATTATATTCATATTTTTTTTCACTAGAAATTTTCTCAACTAGATTTTGTCTTAAATTTTTTTCATCAATCTTTATCAATGAGCTGTATTTTGAAAAAATTAATTCATTCCAAAGTGCTTCATATTTAATTTTTTCTATAATAATATCGTATTTGATATCAGTATTTTTTATTAATTTTTTAAATTCTTCCTCGTTTTTAACTTTTTTAAACTTAAAAAGATTTTTTTTTACATCTTCAATAAAATTCAAATTGTCTTTATTTTTAAAAATTCGATCTATTTCTTTTTTTTTAATAATTTCTCTTATAAGAGAGCTAGTAGTTATCGCATCAATTTCCTCATTTGAAAGTTTTTTTAAATTTGGTCTAAGAAAAGTTAGGTATTTTTTTTCGTTTAGAATATCAATGTTCGTAATTATTTCGTCGTTTATTTTGTACTTAATTTTAACTATTCCAAATGCATTATTAGTAATAAAAAAAATAATAAATAGCAGAACTAATTCTCTTAACTTTAACATAATAAAAACTAATTAGCGATCAAATCTTCAATATTTTCAACTCCAATCTCAGTAAATGGAATTATTTTAACACCAAAAAATATTTGTTCGTTTGGTTTAAGAGACCCATCTCTGTAGAAAGATTTATTATATGTTAAGTATATTGACAAACAATCAGTGAAATATTCGTACACTAGATCATAATATTCAGTAAAATTATCTCTTAAATTTCTCGATGTTTTGAATTTCAACATATTGTCTCTATTTAAAAGTAATCTAGATGAATTATTAATGTTTTCGCTATCGCCAAAATCATGATTTTCTGTGTAGTAACTAAAATTTGTCAAAAAGTTATTTACTCCAAAAGATAAACCAATTGAGTCTAAGTTTGAGTACTCTAAATCTCTATCATATGAAAAAGCGTAACGTAAACTGGTATTTTCGTTTAAAGTATATGTGAAGTCTCCAAAAATGTCAGATCTAGTTTTATTTAATTTAGATTTTTGAGGTAATTTTCTATTTTCCTTTGGTTTTAATATGTTTCCAATCCTAAATTTAAAAATTTCACCCAATAAGATGTTATATTTTTGAAATTCTAAACCTAGTGTTAGAGATTCTCCTCCTTCAACTTGCGAACCTTCACTTATACGATCTAAAACAAAAGCATTATCAAAATTAATTATCATATCTTTTGAAAATAAGTTTGTATTTGCGTTTGGACTATATCTTATTGACGCCTTAGGAGTTAAATAATTAATATTATTTGAAACTTTTTTCTTTAATGGATAATTGAAATCTATTTTAAGTGTTTCGAATAAATCATACTTTTCTTTATTAGATATAGATGTAGAATTATCAGCATAACTGTTTGTATTCTTTAGTAATAATGTATAATTTGAAGATAAGCCTTTTTCATAAATTAAAGCATTAGATCTAAATATAAAATTATTTGTCAAAACTGTTTCAAACACATTGGAATTATAATGTTTATTATGACCACTTGAATTAAAATTAAATTCACCATTATAATTTTCAGGAATTTTAATATTTTTGTTAAAATTAAAGGCTGGTAAAATATATTGGAAACGGTTGTCAGTTTTAGATAAATCCTCATAAATTTGAATTGATGTATCTAGTTGCGAGTCATCAAAATTCCACCCTAAATCAAGGTTTGAGAGTAGAACATTATCCCTTGTAATTATTTCTGAAGACTCAACAAGATTATATGTTTTTATATAATTATCTCCTCTAACATTTTGTAAATTTATTACATAATTTGTTTGTTCATTAAATTTACCCCCTTGATTGTAAAAAAAATGCCCTTTCGTTCCAGCGTCTCCAACTAAAATACTGAAATCACTAATAATGTCAGAGTCTTTTAAAGCCTGTCTATACTCGTTTTGCAAAAGTATGCTTTTGTCAGCATAGTACCTAGGATTTAAAGTAAGATCTTTATCTGGACCCAAGACTTTAAAATATGGAAAGTTAAATGAGGTACCAAGACTTGCTGAAGTTGCATATGTTGGTGTTAAAAAACCTGATTTTCTTTTAACTGTTGGATCAGGATGACTAAAATAAGGTGAAAATAATAACTTATAATCAAACATTTTAAACCATGAATTTTTATATTCAAAAGTACGTTTAATTTTGTTGTGGTTGAACTCTTCAGACTCAAGTTCCCATCCTCTACATTTTCTGTTATCAATATTGCAAGTACTAAAAACAGTTTTATATACTTTTAAGCTTTTATCATCTGAAGTTCCGCTCCTACCTCTTAAAATAGGATCATTATTCTCAATTCCAAAATAATCATCTCTAAATTCAATTTTAATTTCTTTTCCTGCTATTTCATTATTTTTTAAATTAATTATTATGTCATCAAAGACATATAAATTTTCGTTTTCGTCTAATATATTTGACTTTTTTGATTTTATAATTTCAGTATTTAAATCAAATCGATATCTCTCCTCAAGTTTATATGTATTTTTTTTATTGTCATTTATTATAGTTTTTTCGTCACCATAAATTAATTGAGAAACTCTATCATAGTAAACATTTTTTGAATCTATTTTATACTTATCCTTAACATCAAACTCTGTATAACCTGTGCTGTAAACTAAATTTTTATTTTTGTTATAAGTTATTCTATCCCCTTTGATAATAATGTCATTTTGAAAGTCATAATAAATAACATTATCGGAATAAATAATAATATTATCTTTTTTATTATATCTGGCCTTATCGGATATAACTTCAACATTTTCAGATTTTATAATTGTTTTAACATCTTTAGCGATTATTGTATTTCCATTATCTTCTACAAACATATTAGAAGATACAAATTCAATTTCATCTCCAAAACTATGAGGAATAAAAAACAAGAAAAAAATACAAAAAATTATTTTATTTTTAATTTTCATTTATTTTTAAAATTCCAATATTACATGTTAAAAATAATATTAATAAAGGTACCCAAACAGACAAATAAATAGGCAGAATACCTTTTTCCCCTAAAACGTTAGAAAAATAATTTAAATAATAAACAATAACAGAAATAAATACTCCTAAAATTAGTATAAAAAATTTCGAATTAAATTTTTTTACATAGTTAATTACTATAAATCCTAACATTGTCATGAGCATATAAAATATTGGCATACTGTATATTTTATTTAAATGTATTTTTATATCAGTATTAGAATAACCAATTTTCAAATAATTATTTGATAAATTATGCAATTCTATAATATTAAGTGAGTTAAGATTCGAAAATAAGTTTGAAATTATTTCACCATCAAATGAGGAGTTGTGAACATAACTTTTTAAATCTTCTCTTTTTCCATTATCATTTATTATTGATACATTATTTAACTGCCAATTTTTTGAATCTATTTTTGCACTTTCCGCTTTTATAGTACTTTTATTATTATAGTATTTATCTGCTTCTGTAATTGTGATTGAATTCAAATTATTCTTATCAAATTTTTCAGCATTAATTATATATATATGTTCTTCAATCTCTTCTTTTATCCATAAACCACTATCATTTACGACTGCCAAGTATTCATTCGTATTTGATATGCTATTTTTCAAATCTAAATAATTACTTTTTAACTTTGATGAAATTGAGTAAAAGAAAATTAGCAAAAAAACGCCAATAAGCCCAGCGAAAAGCACTAGTTGAGATATTATGTTAAAATTACTAATTCCATTCGTATTAAGTATTGGCAACTCCTCTTTGTCAACAAGATTTAAATAAAGAAAGTTTATAGTCAACATAAAAATAAAAGGAAATATTTCAAACACCATTGATGGTGCATTTAAAAAAGATAAATAAAGTGTAAGAACTATATCTGTATTGTATTTTTCTGAAAATCTTATTTCTTCAAAAATATTTACAA
>CACMND010000008.1 GCA_902614975.1 uncultured Pelagibacteraceae bacterium | reverse complement strand
CTGAAGAGCTAAATAGATTTAATGATTACGTTATCCAAAATAATTACATTGATTTACCAGTTGTAGGTATTGAACCATCCTGTTTATTAACATTTAACGACGAGTATCAGACTTTAAAGAATGTAAATAATAGAGAACAAATTAAAAATAAATTTTATCTACTTGAGGAATTTATTTTAGAACAAATAAGAAATAACAATAATATTAAAGCTAATAAGTTTGATCAAAATGTATTAATCCATGGGCACTGTCATCAAAAATCACAAGATAGAATGAAGGGTCTAACTAATCTTTTATCAGAATTAAACATTAATAATAAAATGATAGAGTCTAGTTGTTGTGGAATGGCTGGCTCATTTGGTTATGACAGTAAAACTTATGAAGTCTCCAAAAAAATGGCTAATCTTTCTTTAATACCTGCAATCAATAATAGTAGTGAAAAAGATTTTATAGTTGCAAATGGTACGAGCTGTAGACATCAAATATCTGACTTATCTGAGAAAAAAGGCAAGCATGTCTCAGAATTATTATTTAAAATTTTTGAAACTGTTAATTAAAGAATTACTTTTCTGTTATAAAAATCTTCAATTTGATCATCTTTGTAACCAAAGATTTGCATAACTTCTTTTGTATGTTCTCCTAAGTTTGGAGCACCTTTTGATTTTTCTGTTTTACTTTTTGAAAATTTAATTGGCATACCAATAGCTGTACTTTTACCAGCTTTTTTATTATCTACTTCAATAACCATTTCTCTTTCAATTGTTTGAGGATCTTTAAACATTTCTGTTATAGAGTTAATAGGTCCGCATGGTAATCCATTATCATCAAAGATTTTTAACCATTCACTAGAAGTTTTTTTAATTAGTTCTTCGTTAAGAATATCAACTAATTCTTTTAAATTTTGTTTTCGATTTAAATTTAATGAAAATTTTTCATTTTCTTGCAAGTCTTCACGACCAATTGCTTTAAGTAACATCAACCAAGTGTTTTGATTTGAAGCACCTACTGTAATCCATTTATCTTTTGTTTTAAATGCTTGATAAGGAGCTGTTAAAGGATGTGCTGAACCTAAAGGTCCAGGCGACTCACCAGTTGCACCTGCAATAGCAGACTGCCAGTAAGTATGAACAATACCAGCTTCATATAAAGAAGTATCAACTTTTTGTCCTTCACCTGTTTTTTCTCTATGAACTAATGCTGCTAAAATTCCACTAGCCGCAAGTAAACCAGCTGTTATATCTGTAATAGGTGCACCTACTTTCATTGGTGGTTTATCTTTGCTTTCGCCAGTAATACTCATTAATCCACTCATTCCTTGCGCGACTAAATCAAATCCTCCTTTATCTGCATAAGGACCAGTTCTACCGTATCCAGATATTTCACATAAAATGATTTTAGGATTAATTTCTGACATAACATCATATCCAACTCCTAATTTTTCTAATGTCCCTTTTCTAAAATTCTCCAAAACCACATCAGAATTTTTTACCATCGTTTTAAAAATCTCTATTCCATCTTTGTCTTTTAAATTTAATGCGATACCTTTCTTATTTCTATTCATCATCATAAAGGCTGCAGACTCACCATTAATTTCAGGTGGCAAGAAGTTTCTGGTATCATCTCCTCCAGGAGTCTTTTCTATTTTAATTACCTCTGCTCCAAGATCAGCTAATAGTAATCCACATGTAGGACCAGCCATTATTTGTGCCATCTCAAGTACACGAATGCCTTTTAATGATGCAGTCATCTATTACTTATTTTTGAATTTTGGTTTTGTTTTATTTAAGAAAGATTGATATCCAATTTTAAAGTCTTGTGTATCATAGCATTTGTAACCAAGATTATTTATTTTTTCTGTGACTTTTCCATTTTTTAAGATGTTTCTTGCAAATTGCTTATGCCACCTTGCAACTTTTGGAGCACCTTCGCAAATTAATTCAGCTGATTTATAGGCTTCTTTTTCAACATTTTTATCGTTAACTACTCTATTAACTAACCTCTTCTGAAACGCTTCATCAGCTCCAAATACTCTTCCTTCAAATAATATTTCCATTGCAGTTGTGTAATTGGTTACTTTTAAAAGTACCTCAAGTTCTTTTGCAGCCATTGTTAAGCCCAATCTTTTAATTGGAACTCCAAACCTAGAGCTTTTGCCACAAATTCTTATGTCACAACATCCTGCTATTTCCAATCCACCTCCAACACATATTCCTTCAATCAAAGCAATTGTTGGTATTGGACAATCAAAAATTGCTCCAAGTGTTCCGTGTAAAAATTTGCCGTAAGATTTTGCTAATTTTGATGAAGATCTTTGTTTTTTAAATTCTCCAATATCATTTCCTGGTGAAAAAGATTTACCACCCTCTCCTCTTATTATGATGCATCTTAAATTTTTATTTTTAGATAACTTTTTGAATACTTTGCCAAGCTCAATCCACATTGGCTTAGTCATTGCATTTAGTTTTTCTGGTCTATTGATAACAACCTCAACTAAATGTTTATTTTTTTTATTTACTTTAATTAATTTACTCATTTAGCTCCTATAAAAAAACTCAACTAATGTCATCGGTATTGCTGGAACATAAGTTACTAACATTAACAATACTAATAATACACATATAAAGGATATATTCGATCTTGTTACATCCCATATGTCTGCTTTTGCGACAGAACAAGCCGTAACTAGAACACTTGCAACTGGTGGTGTTTGTTGACCAATTGCTAAATTTAAAGTTACAATTATACCAAAGTGAACTGGATCAATACCTACTGCATTAACTAATGGCATTACAATTGGAACTGTTAAAATTATTGCAGCAACTGAATGTAAAAAGAAACCTATTACTAAAAGAAATACATTAAGTATTCCTAAGACTGCATATTTATTATTTGTAAAATCAATAATTGACTCTGCAACTTTTTGTGGGATTTGTTCAATTGTTAAAAATTCACCAAGTAATACAGATGCAGCTACTAATAACATTACTGAAGCTGTTTGAATTGCTCCTTCACAAGCAGACTCGTATAATCTTTTAAAATCTATTTCTTTATAAATAAATCCAATAACTAATGATGCTACAACCGCTAAACCTGCTCCTTCAGTTGCAGTTACTACTCCTCCAAAAATTCCACCTAAGATAATGATAGGTAGTAAAAATGCTAAAGATGCATCTTTTGCAGTTTTCTTTACATTTGGAATATTAAATGTTTCTTCAACAGGAAAGTTTTTACGTCTTGCAGTAATATATGCTGCTAACATTAAGAAGAAACCACCTATTACACCCGGAACAATTCCCGCTACAAACAACTGTACTACTGAACTTTGAGCCATTACCGCATAAACAATCATTGGTATTGAAGGTGGAATAATTATCGCCAAAGACGCTGAAGATGAAGTTACTGCAGCAGCGAAGGGACCAGGGTATCCTTTTTTCTTCATCGCTGGAATTAAAATAGATCCAAGTGCAGCAACATCTGCAACTGCAGAGCCAGAGATTTCTGCAAAAAACATAGAGGTAGCAATGTTAATCATACTTAAACCACCCTTGATAAATCCAACAAGCGCTGAAGCAAAAGCAATTAATCTTCTAGAAATACCTGCACTATTCATTATTGATCCAGCTAAGATAAATAATGGAATAGCAATCAATGGAAACTTCATTGATCCATCAAACATTACGATCGCTGTATCAATTAAAAAACTTGTTCCTGTCTTCAATACCATTGCAATAATTGTTGTTACTGCAAGGCCAATAGCGATAGGTACATTTATAGATAAAAGAAGTAGAAGAACTGCAAACATTGTAAGAATTATCATTAAATATCTCCTGTTTGCTCGTCACCTGTTGTTTGAAGAACTAAATTTTTGTAATCTTCAGGGATTCTTAAAGTTTCAGATAAAATAAATAAACATGATGCAATTGGAATAACTGATTGCACAAAAGGCTGAGGAACCCACTCTAATGTTACTAAAGTTTCTCCTGTTATAAGAGTTAAAACTAAATAACCATAGTAAGCCAATAATATTAAAAAACCATAAACAACTAATTTTGACACTATAAAGAAAATTTTTCTTAGAACTAATGGAAAGGCTTTGAAAATACTTGGAACACTTATATGAGAACCTTTTAAAGCTGCATACGCTGAACCATAATAAGTTATCCAAGCAAGCTGAACAGCTGCAACTTCGTCATACCAAACCAAAGCACTGCCAGCGAAACGAAAAGTAACACCAAGTAAAACTGTTACTGCTAATGCTACCATCATTATAAACAGTATTAGTTTTAATATTTTTTCGTAAGAATTTATAAATTTTTGCAATGTCATTTTTTTTTCAGGCCCTCTGGTAGAGGGCCTGTTACAAATTAAGTTAATTTGCTAAAGACGATACTTTATCAATTAACGCACCACCAGTTGGTACTTCAGACGCGAATTGATCGTATATTCCTTTACTTGCACTAATGAAAGCACCTTTGTCAGCTTCGTTAACTTGAACTCCAGCTGATTTGATTACTCCCAATAAAGATTTTTCAAGATTAGCGGCTTCAGCGTACACAAATTTTTGTGTATCTTTTGCTGCTTGCTCTAAAATACTTTGTACATCTGCAGGTAGTTTGCTCCAGTGGTCTTTATGTACTGTTACATAAGCAGGAGTATAAACGTGACCTGTAATTGATAAATATTTTTGAACTTCTTGGAATTTAGCACTAGCAATCTGAGCATATGGGTTTTCTTGTCCATCCATTGTTCCTGTTTTCAAAGCAGTAAATACTTCTGAGAAAGACATTGGAGTTGGGTTTGCACCATATGATTGGAACATTTTAACTCTCCATTTTGATTTAGGTGTTCTTAATTTAATTCCTTTTAAGTCACCTGGAGTGTTAATTGGTCTAGTGTTGTTTGTGATATGTCTAAATCCATTTTCCCAAACAGCAATAACTTTGTATCCAGTTTTATCTTCAAGATTTTTAAACATTCCTGGTAAAACTTGGCTTTCAACTTTATTCATGTGTTTTCTGTCTTTAATAATGAAAGGCATATCAAATACACCAAACTCATCATGAATAGATGCCATTACTGATGAAGGTAACCACATGTTAACTGTACCTAATTTTAGTTTTTGCATTCCTTGTTTGTCTTTACCAAGTTGCGAAGAACCAAAAACAGTTACTTTTCCTTTGCTGCCTAATCTCTCATTTGCAAGTTTAGCAAAATGATCAACTGATGCAGAAAATAAAGATCCAGGTTTTCCTACGTGTCCAAATTTTACTTCAGTTGAATTTGCTGAGAAACTTAGAAATAGAGACGATAATAAAACAACAATTATCTTAAAATATTTGTTCATATTTCCCTCTTAAGTTTGTTTTTTTTAAACAGCTTATAGAAAATATGAATGCAGTGCTAGGGATTAAATTGGCGTATCGGAAAAAAAATTATCGATCTTTAAATTCAAGATTGCCTCTGGAGTCGACACTCTTTTTGACATGCTGATAGTAGGTAGGATTATCAATCAGTCTTGACATATCTATACCCTTATTCTCATAACGTCTTTTTATTGTCATTCTAGGGATTATTACGAGGTTCATATTATCAATGAAGTCCTCGGTCCACTCTTTTTCTATCTTATCTTTGACCAATCTTTTCAAAAATACCCTTAGATCTGAACAACTAAGGTGTTTAATTTTTTCGTTATACAATACCATTTTGATGAATATATAATCTTGGTGTTATCTTGCAAGTTTAATGAATATATCTCCCATACCTGACTGAAGCTGATCTAATGGAGTGTTGTTTCTAAGCGTACAATATCTTCCTGTCACTTGGTGCCTGTCTATGGCATTAACTTTATATTGAGTACAGGTTTTGGCTTTGTGTAATAAACCAATCACCAGTTTTCCATCTACTACTGAAACTTGTTTCGTATCTAAATCATTGCCATTGCAAAAATATTTTTTGTTTACCCTTTCAGGAAAATCTGTTTTCCCACAAGGATTTTCAATTGTGAAAACATAAAATTCTTTTTCTATGCCTTTAAATTTATGTTTCATTTTAGTTGTTTTTGAATATTTCATTAAATCACAGGAACATGGAATGCAGCATCTATAATATTCACCACATATTTTCTTACCCGTATTGTTTTCACTCAAATAAACATATTCTGGTACTGCATTTGGACTTATTAAAGAACCTGATACCGCACAATATAGTTTATTATATTCAACAAAATCTTCATAAGAGATATCTTTATCAATTATATATTTAAAAAATTTAGGACCTGCTGCATTTCTATTTCTGTCTGGGAAAATTTTATTCCAATCATTAACGATATCTTGATAATAGTTTTTTTCTTGAGAATTTACTGAATTTATCGGAATTGAAAAAAAAATAACAAATATAATAAGACTAAGTATATTTTTAATACTGTACATTAATTAATGATTTAAAAACCCATATTTGACCAGTTACTTTGGTCTTGAGTTTTACTATTAAATTTTTTTATTTCTTCCTCAGATGGTTCTCTAAAAAGATACATTACAATTCCTGAAACTAATAATGCTAATAATGATAAAGAACAAATTGTCATATCGTTGATATATAAAAGCTTTGTAATTTTTCAACACTATATAATGAGTAGTATTGTCCTATAATTTTTGTCTAAATTCGTAAGTTTTATTTAATTCATCAATATCAAATGTTTCTATTGATCCATCAGTCCATTTTATTTCAACTTTAAAGTTTTTTTCACCATCTCTTATCCCATAATGAGCTACTGGTTCCATCTGACAGAGATAACCTGAGCCTGCATCTATTGTTTTTGAATGAATTCTTTTATTGGATTTCATTGTTACTGTTGCACCTCTTGCGGGAGCTCCAAATTGATTAAGGGGTTTAATACGCAGATAATTAAAGTTTTGTATATCTGCTTTATATAAAGTTAATGGTTGAAACCCTGACTCACCATGTGAAACTAATAATTCTAAAATTCCATCACCATCTACATCCGCAACAGCTGCTCCAGTTCCAAGACCAACTGTCTCTAAACCATTTTCCATTTTAATTTCTTTAAATACTCCGCCTTCTAAAACTTTAAAAAGTTTATTTGGTTCTCCAATATTATTCATGAAAATTTCATCGTATCCGTCATTATCAAAGTCAGCAGAAATGACTGTTCTGATTTTTGTAGGATCATTGTATGGAGATGTTGATATATCTTTAAACTTATCACCGTCTAAAACGTATGCTCTATGCATACCATTCCAGTTTGAAGATAAAATATCTAATCTTCCTCTATACAAAAGGTCACTTAGAGCTGTTCCTCTACCATTTTCAAATCTATCTTGAACTGCATACTCTTTAGCTACATCTTGGAATGAACCTTTAGAATTATAATATAAAAAGTTATCTCCTCTTTCATTTGCAGCAAAAATATCTGATCTATCTGAAAGAATGTGTCCTGACACAATAGCTCTACCTCCAGTAATTTTATCAATTGATAATGATTTAGCTTGGTCTTTTATTCTATCTCTAATTAATTCATAAAATCTAGTGGGACCTCCATAATTTGCAACATAAATACCATATGCCCCATCACCATTTCTATCTACACAAACTACTGATCTTCCTGCTGTTAAGTTTAATTCACTTTGATTGATTTCCTTTTCAAATAAATCTTCAAATTTATTGTTATTTAAATCTATTAGTCGATCAGAATAAATTTTTGATCCACTATATGTATCAGTGTTTAAAAAATATATTTCTTCATAACCATCTTGATCGATATCACATGCTGCTACACCAATTGTTCTTCTTTCTTCATCTGTAAATATTTTTTCATTTACAATATTTATTAATTTTCCATCTTTGTAAGAGAGGGCTAAATTTTTGAAACCAAAACCAGTTACTACAAAATCATATTTATTATCTTTGTTAACATCAGTAACTGAAACTCCATAGCTTAATCTAAACTCATTTTCTGCTATTTGATCAGTTATATTTAGGAAAAAATCTTTAGCATTTGCATAACTAAATACAGATAAAATACTGAGAAAAACGAAGATAATTCTTTTCATAATCAAGCTCTTTATTGGAATTTTAAAATTATAATATGAGATAAATTAGCTTACTCAAGTAAGCCTAAAATTGAATAAATAACTAACCCTATAATTGCAGCAAAGAAAATTAAAAATGAAATTTGACTAAAAATATTATTCTTTGATCTAATTTCTCCCTTTTTGTATTTTCTAATCTGTATAATGCCAAATCTGATTACTATTAAACCAAGAATTAATAGTGATACTTTAAATAAAAATTCAATCATTAATAAGGATTATCCATTGTTTCTTGAATTATATCGTTAGCATCAGTTCCATATCTTACACAAAGAAGAATTTTGTTTTGATTTTCATCTAAATGGACATTAATTCTTCCAACATTAGCAACTGTAGGGCAACTTCCATTTTGATTTACTGGGACAGCATTTGATGGATCAAATGGATTGGTAATACCAAAATCTTCTTCATGATTATGAAGATACGATATTATTGCACCTCCAACATAAACGAATTTTGCATTATATTGATTTCCAGGTATCCTTGTACATCCCCAATCACTCCAACCCCTATATTTTGAGGGATCAGATAAATGTTTTTCTTTTGCTAATATCTCACCTCCAATTTCACATTTCATGAACTCTGAAGTAATATATTTTTTAATCATGTTGTAATTTGATAATACAGTCTTTTTTTTAGCGCTAGCAGTATAACCGCTATAAGCAACTACACCTACCGCAGCTAGAATACCTATGATGGCTACTACGACTAAAAGTTCTATTAAGGTAAAGCCTTTATTTTTCATTTTATTTAATCAGGTACTGGAATTGTTTCGGTAATAATATCATTGCTTCCAGGTCCAAATCTAGTTGATATTTTATATCCACTTCCTGTTGCTCCATCAAAATTCATATACGTATAACCAACTTTATCTGTAGGAGGTATTGCATAACTCGAGACAAAAGCATTACTATTATTTTCAAAAGGGTTTGAAATTAAAGAATAATATTCAAAAGGACATTTTGCAGTATCAAAATATGCACCTGGATTACCTTTTGGACTACCACTGCTTTTTAGATTAGAACAATTTCTATTAGTTGAGCAATTAGTGCTTGGATTACTCTGATAACTTTTGTTTGTTATTGAATCAAATTCTATATCTAGATTATAGCATTTATTAATTTCATTAATTATATAATTTTTTACCGTTTTGTGATTTGCTTTTACAACAGAAATTTTTGCACCACTTGTATACCCACTATAAGCAACTACTCCTACTGCAGCTAAAATACCTATGATAGCTACAACTACTAAAAGTTCAATTAGGGTGAAACCTTTTTTATTCAAATGATATTTCATTTTCAATATATTGAGTTTTACCTGTGCTATTTCCTAAATTTGAGCAAACTTTTATTGTCGTAGAGTTTAATTTAAATATTGATAGATAACCACCCTGCTCAACATGTGAAGGACATGCAGTCATGTAACCTGGTGGATTACAGTTTGTAACATTTAATTTACACCAAGAGCCGTAAGGTGGATTACTTCCATAAAAAGGACTTGTCCAGTTCATTCCGTAAACTGTTTGATTCATATAACTAATAAAATTATCAATGTTCATAGGACAGTTCGCTGTCTTCTCATTACCATTTATGTCATTATATTTTATTGGTTCACCAACACTGCATAATGCAGATTTAGCTGCTACCATTTTAAATATAGTTGCATGATTTGACTTTGTTGCTGCAATTTTTGCACCACTTGTATACCCGCTATAAGCAACTACACCTACAGCAGCTAAAATTCCAATTATTGCTACAACAACTAAAAGTTCTATTAGAGTGAAGCCTTTATTTTTCATTTTTTTTATTTGATTTGTAATTTTCCATCCATTTTTTAAAAACTATTATAGCATCATTCATATCATTTGTTTTATTTGGATGATTTTTTGCTCTACCTAGCATAGTTGCAATAACATTTACTTGATATTTTATTGGTCTTTTTTTTATAGCTGAAACAGTAAACAATGCTTTTTCCTTATCTTTAAAACCTAAGCCTTTTAAGGTTGTCTCTGGTTTATAATCTGAAAATAAAGAAAGATTTAAGGGTTTAAATTTTTTATCTTTGATTAGTTTATTCATTGGCATTTTATCGACTATTTCAAAGATTTTTTTTGTATATATTTTATCTAACTCAATTTTTTTTGTGCCATCAAAACCAATTAAAGTAACTTTAAATTTTTTTGATTTGTCTAATTTTGTAACTAATTTTATATATCTTTTGTGAAAGCCTTTAATTTCTTTTTGATACAAATCTTTTGATCTTTTATATTCTGGATGACTGTAATTAGGCGTATTGAGGACTAACAATCTACATTTCCATAGATATTTTTTAAAACTCATTAAAAATATTAATTGTAAATTTTGTCTCTTACAAGCTTACTTAACAAACTATATCCAAGTTCGTTCATATGTAGTGGATCTTCATCGTAAAACTTATCATAACCAGCATTTATCATGGGTGTTGTAATATCAACATAATCCCACATTTTTAAATTGGTTAAGTGTTTTTTTATCTTTGAATTAGCATCTAAAATTGTTGTCATAAGATCCCTTCTAAAAGGACTAGGCTTAATAGATATAAAAAAACATTTTGCTCTTGGTAGTTTTTCTTCAACTTGATTAGAAAATAATAAAAATTCTTTTAACAATTCATCACTATCCATTCCATAACCAATATCATTATCTCCAGCATAAAAGAAAAGATTGGATGGGTTTAAAGGAGCAACCAGTCTATCAAAATATCGTCTACAAGATACTAAAGTTGAACCCCCAAAACCTAAATTATAAAGATTATTTATTGATAAATCATTTTTAGCATTATCCCACATTTTAAAAGTTGAACTTCCATACAAGGCAACACTGTTATTTGTTTTCGTCTGTTGAAAAGAATTATGTTCTAATTCTCTAACATCGAGTTCAAACTCTTCTTCAACTGGACTAACTAAATTTACATTAGTTTTCAAATTTTCTATTTTATCTATATTGTCTTGAACATTTTTAGCTAAATCAATAGCTTCTTCTACATAAGATCTAAATTTGGTTCTGTAATTTTCTAAGAAGCTTTTCATTTCCTCTTGATTTTCTGGATCTTTGACATGATCACTTATAGTTATTGGCTCCTTAATAACTGCTGAATATATTGTTTTAGAAACTGGATAATCAAAATTAGCAAGGGCAATTGGAATAAGTTTTGGTTTTGGATTAAGTTTAAAAGCAAGGTTAAATGCTCCAGCTTTAAATGGTCCTGGAGATGTTATTGTTTTATTATCTTCTGTTTCTGATGTTCCTTCGGGCGCAATTACAATCGGTTGTTTTTGATTAAATACCTTTTGAGCTTCGTCAAAAAGCTTTTGTTTTCTTAATTTCTTTTCCTCTTCGCTTTCGTCCAACTTATCAGACTCTGGGGTATGAACAAAAATGTAATCTAAATTTTCATAGTAATTATATCTCCAAAATTCTGTGTTCCGACTTGTTCTAACGATACGTTGGCCTCCATCGTTATATTTTGGATATAAAATTTTTGAACTGATGAAATGACTGTCGATTGAAAACGAATGCCCATTTGCAAGCTGATTATCATCTATAGCTGCTAAGTGATTGTAGAAAAAAATATTTGTTGGTTCATCTGGCAAATTTTCCCAACCCTTAATTACATATTTAACATTATCAAAAGCTTTGGTGAAATTTGAATTGGTTAATTCTCTTAATTTTGTTTTATCTGAATTACTAGAAGAATTTGAAACTCTATTATAAATAATATTTAATTGGCTGTGGAAACGAGACTCTCTTTCTAAATTATTTAAAGTATCTTTTATTAAACTAGATAATGATTTTTCTATTTCATTTCCTTTAATAAGTAGTTCGTAAACCACATCAAATGCCATTGCGTAAGTATGAGTACTCTTCAATAAATGTGGAATACTATATAACTTAGAACTAGCAGGTATTCTTGCAGTATTATCTTTCAATAATAAATTAACAAATTCTAATTCGTTTTCCGCTGAATATTTTGTCAGACCAGTTGCACTTTGTTGAAAACGTCCTAACTGCCACAATTGTCTTTTGAAAATCTTTATTGATAATTCTGGGTCAGAAATAATCAGATTTTCAAGTGCTTCGTTAGAAATATGTAAAACTTTTGTATCCCTAGTAGATTTAATTGTGTATGGATTAAAAAAATCTCCTTTCCCTGAAGATAAAGTTAGCGCAATACCAGCTCTAGTTAGAGTTCTAAAATTTCTTCTTATTTTTCCATTAATAAAGTTGTGGAATAAGCCATCAACTTTACCACTTAATAATATCTTTAAACCTTTAGAAACGTCTCCCTCTTTAACTATATATTGATTTGATGAATACATCTTAATATTACCTAATTTAATAAACTTTTCTAAGTCATTATCAGTAAGTGTTGAAAAAAAAGTAGCAGATTTAATTCTATGTATATTTGTAATACTTTTTTCTGATGGGATGCCTGGAGAAATTTGTATTTCATCATCTTTATACAAAGTGTTTAAATTTCTTGAAGAGACAAGCAGTTGGAAAGAAAAAAAAGAAATTGCTGAGTATAATGTTGATATAAGTTTACTATTTTTTTGTTGTAAATCTCTTAAATCATCTAGTTTTATCGAGATATATTCTGTTCCACCTTCAATAAATATTTCACCCATAAATCTATTGGGTTGATTAAGTCCAGATATACCTAATGGTGTTGCAGGCTTTGTTATTTTTGCAAAGGTTATAGATTTTGTTTCAAAATACTTGGTAAATGTAGCTTTGCCTTTAATTAAAAAATAAATGTTTTCTGAAATTTGATGCTGCTTTGCTAAAACTTCATCACTTGCAGCTATTATGTGCTCTGATATTCCATCTATTAGTCCAAAAGATTCTTTTAGACTTCCTAAATCAAAGCCATTTTGCTGAAATAATTCAGATAATTTCATAAGGTAAATGAATAGATATACTTAATTTGAATTTATTGATTAAGAATAAATGCATATCTGGGTTGAAAAGTTATCAATAGTTTACTTAATTTTTTTTAGTATTTATTTGTTGTGAAACGTAAATTAAAAAAAAATAAATCAATAATTAAATCTAAAACGCTTTCAAAAAAGCCAAAAGTAATAAACCCGAACTTTTTTTATTTTTATAATGAAAATGGAAAGTTAGTTGGAATACCTTACGGTAATTAAATTTTACCTTCTTTGAGATAAGCTCGCGTGTTTATTTAATACTTCAGCTGAAATAATTTTTGCTTCTGTTGTTTTCTTAACATTCCAGATTTTTTCTTTCGCAATTTTTGTTGATATTTTATTATCAACTACTGGTGAAGGATAATCTTTACCAATTTCTAAATTTATACCCTTTTGTTCAATGAATGTTAATTTCCATGGTTCATGAACTAATTTTCCTGGAACGTTTTTTAATTCTGGAACCCATTTTTTAATAAATTCTCCTGTAGGATCTTGATCAATTGATTGTTTAATTGGATTGTAAATTCTTATTGAATTTATTCCTGTTGTTCCTGATTGCATTTGAAATTGTGAATAATGAATACCTGGCTCATAATCTGTAAATAATTGTGCTAAATGTTTTGATGTTTTTTTCCAATCAAGCCATAATTGATAAGACGCAAATGAAACTAACATTGCTCTCATTCTAAAATTAATCCATCCATTAGTTCTAAGATACCTCATACAAGCATCAACAAATGGATAACCAGTAGTTCCTTTTTTCCATGCTAAATGATAATCTTCATTAAAATCATTTTCTCTTATTCCATTATAAGCGCTATTCATATTTCTAAATTCAATTTCTGGTTCATCATATAACTTTTGAATAAAATGACAGTGCCAAGCTAACCTGCTTTTAAAAGCAATTAAGGATTTTTTTTTTGGAAAAGATAAATTAGATTTTAACTTGTCGTTAGTTTTTTTAAAAATTTCTTTAATAGAAATATTTCCGAATGCAATATGAGGGCTTAATCTTGAACAAGAAGTTTCTCCTGTTATCGGTGAAGACATTTCTTTTTGGTAATTTTCTGATCTGTGATTAAGGAAAGAATCTAAAAGTTGAAGTGCATTTTGTCTTCCACCAATTTGAATTTTGCCATTTTCTAAATTATTTGTTTCTATTTTTGATAAATCCTCTACATAATTATCTGAAATAAACTCACAATTTAAATTTGAATTTACACTTTCACTATCTATAAATTTATTCCAATTATATGACCATTTATTTCTTATTCTATGATTTAATTGAACACCAAATTGATTTGATATTTTCCAATTAATGTTTTTTTCTTTAAATAAAAAATTAACTTCTTTATCTAAGTTAGTTATATACATGTTCTTGAATATTATATTTGAATAAACCTCATTTATTTTAAATTTATCAGTTAAATGACTTAAAATTTCTAATGTATCTCCGTAATATATATTGAGTTTAGCATTATATTTTTCACTTAGTGTTTTTGATAAATCGTCTAATGATGATTTTAAAAAATCTAGATGGAATGAGCTTGATGTAGGTAATTTGTGATATTCTTTATCAAATATGTAAATTGGTAAAATCTTTCCTGATTTTACAGCCTCATTAAATGCATCATTATTAGATACACGTAGATCGTTCCTGAACCATACGATTTTGTTCATTTTAAATAATTAAAGACTGATTTTGAAAGTTCTTGAAGTTTTGTCGTCTGATACTTTTAAAATTTTAAATTTTGAAGTTTTTTCAAGTTTTTGCCCTTTGTTTGTAACAAAAGATTTCATTTTCTTAACTTCACCCTCAGGCATTTTTCTAGTGTATTTTAAAGTATGTTTTTTTGATCCAATAACAAATATTGTTTTCATGAGATTTTAATTACAAATATATTTATTGTCTGTCTCTGTGACATAAGTTTCATTTAAGAGTTTGGGAATATTTTGATTATTTTGATATCGAGAATCTACTAAAGAGACAGGTTGTATTCAAATAATATATTTATAAAAAATAGAAATAAATTTGTTGAATACAACCTACCTAAAACTTATTTTTATAAGTGAAGGAGGTGCAAATGCTTAGAATAACGCCACCTGACACTTAGCTGGTGAGATATCACATATTAAAAATAACACAAACTAAATCCATTTGATGGATTTGGCCAAAATGGCATAAAAATGGGGAGCTCTTTTGGTAATAACCAATTGAGCTGACCCCATTTAATAATTTTTAGACATAAAATCTTTAATTCTCTTAGCACCTTCAATTATATCTTTTGTGCTTCTGGCATATGAGAATCGGATAGTAGAATTTCCTCTTTTTTGATCAAAATCAATTCCTGGTGTTATAGCAACATTTGCTTCATCTAAAACTTTTTTACAAAAAGCTAAGCTATCATTTGAATATTCAGAAATATCTACATAGATGTAAAAAGCTCCATCAGGTGGTGAAAACTTTTTTAATCCTGCTTTTGGTAATTCTTCTAAAAGTATCTCTCTATTTTTTTTATATACCTCAACATTCGATTGTAACTCTTCATTTGCATCTAATGAAGCAAGGGCTGTAACTTGACTTGCGTGTGGAGGACAAACAAACAAATTTTGCGAAAGTCTTTCTACTTGTCTGACATGATCTTCTGGTACAACCATCCACCCTATTCGCCAACCAGTCATTGAAAAGTATTTTGAAAAAGAATTAATTACATAGCAATTATCTGTGATCTCTAGAGCTGATGTTGGATTATTTTCATATTGAATTCCATGATAAATTTCATCACTAATAAAACTTACATTATTCTCATTTGCAGTATTAATTAAATTCTCTAGCGATTGTTTATCTAACATAGACCCAGTTGGATTTGCAGGCGATGCAACAAGAATTCCATTTAAATTATTATCTGTAATATCTTCTGGAACAGGTTGAAATCTATTTTGAAGTCTTGTTTGAATATCTACAGTTTCCAAACTTAGTGATTTTAGTATTTGTCTATAGCTAGGATAACTTGGAGATCCAATTCCAACTCTGTCCCCACTATCAAACAATGCCGAAAACGATAATATAAAAGCTCCAGAGGAGCCTGTTGTAACTACTATTCTATTTGGATTTAAATCTAAATTGTACCAGTCTCCATATAACTTTGAAATTTTTGTTCTTAGAGCAGGTAGACCAAGTGAAACGGTGTAGCCTAGATTGTTTTTGTTTATCTCATTAGTAATATAATCTTTTGCAATCTTAGGTGCTGGTGTTCCTGGCTGCCCTACCTCCATATGAATTATATCTTTACCTTTTTCCTCTGCAATTCTTGCTGATTCCATTACATCCATTACTATAAATGGATCAACATCTGATCTTTTTGATTTTTTCATCATTTTATTTGATCTTCACAAAATTTTTTAACTTCATCAGCAGAGAGCCTTTCGCTTTCAGGTTTATTTGAGTCTAATTCAGCTTTTCCAATTATACACGCTTTAATAGTTTTGCTTTTATTAAAACCTGAATAATACTGAGTTGATATATACAATGCTATCACTCCAAGTATTATAATTATTGAAACTTTTAAATTATTACTCATTGATGAATTATTTCATCTTTAACAGTATTAGACAAAACTCCAATATTTGTGATTTCAACTTCGACATTGTCTCCAGGTTTCATATAAACAGGTGGATTTCTTTTTGATCCTACTCCACCGGGAGTCCCTGTTACCAAAACATCTCCTGCTCGCCAAGCCATAGCTTTAGATACATATGAAATTAAAATAGGTATATCGAAAATTAATTGACTTAGTTTAGCATTTTGCATGACTTCACCATTAAGCCTTGTCTCTATTGTCAAACTTTTATAATCTTGGATATCTTCTGCTAAAACCATGTGAGGACCAAAACTCCCTGTCTTTTCAAAATTTTTTCCCATACCAAATTGTCTAGTATGTCTTTGCCACTCTCTAATTGTACTCTCGTTATAACATGAAAAACCAACAACGTGTTTTAATGCTTCTTCAGATTTAATGTGTTTACCACCTTCATCCATAATTACTGCCATTTCACCTTCAAAGTCTAAACTTTTGGATACAGATGGTCTTTGTATTGCCTGCATATGAGCAGTTTGGCTTTCTGGAAATCTGTGAAATATAACTGGGTTTTCTTCAACAGTACGATTTGTTTCTTTTGCATGCTCAATGTAATTCAAACCTACACATATAATTTTACCTGGATTAGGAATCAGGGGCGAGTATTCAATTTCTTCAGTTTTTATAGAACCAGGATTACTCTTAGCATATTCTTTTGCTTCTTTGATTTTTTTAATCTTTATTAATTCTTTTAAATTTGAAGCCGCACCTATTTTTCCAGTTAGATCAGTTATCAAATTATTTTCAATAATTCCAAACTTTTCAATATTATCATGTTTGAAAGAGATAAATTTCATTTTTATTATGAAATTTTATTGATCTCAACTGACAAGAGACTTTTGAGGTCTCATATCACTCTTGCTTATACCTGCTACTTTAACTGGTTTTTTCATAGCATCTCTTCTGAATGGCTCACCTAATTCTTGATTTAGAATTATTTCGATAAATGTCGTAATACCTTTTTTCTGATCTTCACACGATTGTTTAATAGCTTTTGTAGTTTCTTCCATTGTATTTGCGATAACACCTTTTAATCCACATGCATTAGCAACTTTTGCATAACTTAATTCTGGATCTAACTCTGTTCCTACAAAATTATCATCGAACCATAAAATTGAATTTCTTTTTTCAGCACCCCATTGATAATTTCTAAAAATTACCATCGTTATTGCGGGCCACTCTTCTCTTGCACATGAGCTCATTTCATTCATACTTATTCCAAATGCTCCATCACCAGCAAAACCTATAACTGGAGTATCTGGACATCCAATTTTTGCTCCAAGAATAGATGGAAATCCATATCCACATGGTCCAAATAAACCTGGTGCCAAATATTTTCTTGGTTTTTCAAATGTTGGGTATGCGTTACCAATTGCACAATTATTTCCAATATCACTTGAAATTATAACATCTTCTGGCATCCCAGCTTGAATAGCTCTCCATGCTTGTCTTGGAGACATTCTATCTTTATCTCTTTCTCTTGCTTCTTTATTCCAAACAGTTCCTGGATCATCATCCTCATGATCTAAACTTGTGAGAGTTTGCAACCATGCAGATTTTGTTTGATGAATTAGATTTTTTCTATCTTCTCTACTATTATCTCCAGCATTTGATGAAAGTTTTTCTAATATCTGTTGAGCTACCATTTTAGCATCACCACAAATACCAACTGTAACTTTCTTAGTTAACCCAATACGATCGGGGTTCATATCTACTTGAATAATTGTTGCATCTTTTGGCCAGTAATCAATTCCATATCCTGGTAATGTTGAAAATGGATTTAATCTTGTTCCTAAAGCTAAAACAACGTCAGCTTTTGAAATTAATTCCATTGCAGCTTTAGATCCGTTGTAACCTAATGGACCAACAGCTAATGGATGGCTTCCCGGAAAGCTATCATTATGTTGATAACCATTACATACAGGTGCATCAAGCTTTTCTGCTAATTTTTTACAATCATTAATCGCATCACCTATAACAACTCCTGCACCAGATAAAATTACTGGGAATTTTGCTTCTGATAATAATTTTGCAGCTCTATCAACAGCATCTTTCCCGCCACCTTGTCTTTCAAATCTTACAATTGGAGGTAACTCTATATCTATAACTTGTGTCCAAAAATCTCTTGGTACATTTATTTGTGCAGGCGCTGAACCTCTAAATGCTTTTTCTATTACTCTGTTTAAAACTTCTGCCATTCTTGATGGGTCTCTAACTTCTTCTTGATAACACACCATGTCTTTAAATAAATTCATTTGCTCTACTTCTTGAAAACCACCTTGGCCCATAGTTTTGTTTGCAGCTTGTGGTGTAACTAAAAGTAGTGGAGTATGATTCCAGTAAGCAGTTTTTATTGGTGTAACAAGTCCTGTAATACCTGGACCATTTTGAGCAATCACCATTGACATTTTTCCAGTTGCTCTCGTGTAACCATCAGCAATCAATCCACCATTTGTTTCATGAGCAACGTCCCAAAAAAGTTATTCCAGCTTCTGGGAAAAGATCAGAAATAGGCATGAATGCAGAACCGATAATACCAAACGAATGTTCGATACCATGCATTTGTAAAACTTTTACAAAAGCTTCTTCGGTTGTCATTTTAGCCATATCAAATCCTTCTTAATTCTATTTTTTAATTGTCAAAGTGACCAATTCATATATAAATTGGATCGAATTTCAAACAAAGAAATCGTCACAATGGCTGGCACAGATATTATAATCCACGATGAAAAAGACAATGTAGGTGTTGTAGTTATTGAAAAAATTACTCCTAAACAAGACTGTGATTGCTGGATTATGGAAAATGATAAATCAGTAAAAATTCAATCGATGGATGAAATACCTTTGGGTCATAAAATTGCAATGACTGATCTTAACGAGGGAGATACAATATTAAAGTACGGGCATGATATTGGTAAAGTAGTAAAATCAATTAAAAAAGGTGAGCATGTACATGTTCACAACGTAAAAACTAAAAAGTGGTAAAATGGAAATTCCAAAAACGTTTTTAGGATATAAAAGAGAAGATGGAAGAACAGGTACAAGAAATCACGTAATAATTCTTCCTGTTGATGATATTTCAAATGCTTGCGCTGAAGCTGTAGCTAATAATATTAAAGGTACGATTGCACTTCCACATTCTTATGGAAGATTACAATTTGGAGCAGACTTAGAGCTTCATTTTAGAACAATGATTGGAACAGGAAAAAATCCAAATGTTGCAGCAGTTATAGTAATTGGTATTGAGCCTAAATGGACAAAAAGAATTGTTGATGCAATTGCAACAACTGGAAAACCAGTTGAAGGTTTTAGTATAGAAGGTGTAGGAGATATAGATACTATTGCAAGAGTTTCAAAGAAAGCTCAAGAATTTTCAATTTGGGCATCTGAGAAACAAAGAGAAGAACGTCCTATAAGTGACTTATGGATTTCAGTTAAATGTGGAGAGTCTGATACAACATCTGGATTAGCATCAAATCCCACAGTTGGAAATTTAATGGATAAATTAGAGCCCCTTGGTGTTCATTTATGTTTTGGTGAAACATCTGAGCTAACAGGTGCTGAGACTGTTTGTGAAAAAAGAGGAAAAACCCCTGAGGCTCAAGAAAAGTTTAGAAAAACATGGAGTTCTTATAATGATTTTATTTTAAAAGAGGCAACAGACGATCTTTCTGAAAGTCAACCAACAGCTGGAAACATAGCTGGTGGACTTACTACAATTGAAGAAAAGGCATTTGGAAACTTTCAAAAAATTGGTGGATGCAAATTTATTGATGTACTAGAGCCAGCAGAAGAACCAACCAAAGGTCCTGGATTATACTTTATGGATACTTCGTCAGCTGCTGCTGAATGTGTTACCTTACAAGCGGCAGGAGGATTTAATCTTCACCTATTCCCAACTGGACAAGGAAATATTATTGGAAACCCAATTGAGCCAGTAGTAAAACTAACTGCTAATCCTTTAACTGCTAGCACCATGAGTGAGCATATTGATGTCGATGTTTCTAAAATTTTATCAAGAGAAATGAATTTAGATGAAGCTGGTGATGAATTAATCAAAGCCACTATAAAAGTTGCAAACGGAAGATTAACTTGTGCTGAAGCACTAGGTCATAGAGAATTTGTTATGACTAAATTATATAGAAGTGCCTAAGCTTTAAGCTTAGCTTCTCTTGCTTTATTCCACTTAGAAATATAATTTCTTAAAATTGCAGCTCCAATACCAAGAACTACTGCTAATACAACTGATGTGAGTCCATAAAAAACTGGAAGGTCTTTAGAATAATCTAAAATAAACTGTGCAATGTTACCAAGGTTTTTAGTTCCATTTACTACCGTTTCAACAATTACATCATCTTTAATAAAAGTGTCATAAGCGATTGCAATTCCAACTAATAATAAAAGTACTGCTAAGATTGTTTTAAATTCTGAGCTATCAACTTTTTCACCAATTTTTTGACCAAACTGAACACCAATAATTGAGCCAAGTATAAGTACAAAAACTAAAACAAGATCAATTGTTCCATAATTAAAAGCATGAAGGACAGTTACGATTGCACTAACAAATATTGTAACAAACAAAGATGTACCAGGAATTAGTTTTGTTGGCATTCCAATAATATAAATCATTGCAGGAACCAATATAAATGCACCACCCACTCCCATAATTGCTGCAATATAACCAACAATTAATCCAATAATAATTGGAGTAAATGCACTTTCATAAACTTTTGATTTTTTAAAACGCATTCTAAAGGGTAGTCCATGTATCCAATAATGAGTATGTAATTTTTTTCTAACAATAATTTTTTTTCTAGCCTTATCAATTTCTGATACTCCTTGAATAAGCATTAAAGTTCCAAGTATAGCTAAGATGTACATGTAGGCTAAAGAGATAACGATGTTTATTTTTCCAATATCTTGAAAATAAGAAAAAGTTAAGATCCCAAGTAAAGTTCCAATAGTTCCTCCGATTACAATCATCAATCCCATTTTATAATCTAATGTACCTTTTAAATAATGAGTAGTTGAACCAGATACCGATGTACCTAAAATATTGCTTGCTTCATTTGGTACTGCATAAGCAGGTGGAATACCTAAAAATATTAAAAACGGTGTCATTAAAAATCCTCCGCCTACACCAAATAATCCTGAAAGAATACCAACTGCTAAACTTAAACCAAATATAAAGAGTATGTTAATCTCGACTTGAGCTATTGGAAGAAAATATTCCATATAATCTAACTATTCCTCTCATAATCTAAAGTCAATGATTATAAGAATAAATTAAATAAAATTTTGAAATGTTCCTAGTATTATAATTGCCCAAGTAAAAAATATAAAAAGATAAAGAAAAGATTTAATTATTTTTGAAAGCTGATTTGAAACTAATAAAGGGATTTTCTTAATATTTTGATTAAAAGCTTGAAGCATACCCGCGAAATACCACAAGTTATATTAAATGCAAATAATATTTAATTAAATTTAAAAAATAGTTGCCCCGAAGACTTTGACCTCATCTCCCTCTTCTCCAAGGACAAGTCGGCCTAAAAAGTCTCCTGGTATCTCTGTACTGTTTTGTTTATAGATAACAGTTACGTACAAGCCTCTTCTCAGACAGCCTATAGCCTTACACCCTTCTTTAAGGCTTGAGATCAGCTTATTGCTCGCCCATTGCTTACCGAGCTCTACTTCGTTGGCTCCATAAAGCATTTGTGATGATAAATCCCTGGTAAAACCACCATAGTCCTTCATGTTGGAACATCTGACCATGTTATGCCAGATAGGATCAGCAATTTTAATGATTTCTTCGTCTGATTTGTCGACAATACTCATCTAAAATGGTCAGGAAGCTTGCTTCTTCTCTTTATCATCAACGATATGATAAACAGGCTTTTTCTCCATTTCAAATTTTCCAGTTTCAGGATCTCTTCTAGAAACAGTTAAACAGTGCCAGTTTTCATCATCAAGTTTCATATGATCGCCTCTATAATAATAGCCTGGCCAACGCGTTTCTTCTCTAAATAAAGTGTGATGAGCAACACATTCTGATGTTACAGCTCTATGCTTAAGTTCCCATGCTCTCATCAATTGGTGATAATCTTCAGCTCCTACATGATCTAAGTCTTCTTGAAGTAATTGTAGCTGTTCTAAGCCTTTTTTAAGTAGATTATCATTTGTCATGTAATTATTTGTTAATCCACCACAATATTCATCCATAATTTTTTGTAGTCTTTGTAGTCCTTGTATAGGTAAAATATAGCTTGGAGAAACAGTTCCTCCAGTAATTTCATTTCTTCCCACGGTATAGTTCTCAATTGGCTTAAATATTTCTTCTTTAAGCTTCTCTAATTGTGCATCAGAAACTTCGATATCATCAGCCTTTTTATCTTGAATATATTTAACAGCAGCTTTAGATGCTAACCTTCCTTCTGTAAATGAACCAGATGAAAACTTATGAGCACTTCCACCAACTGCATCTCCTGCTCCAAATAATCCATCGATAGTCATCATTCTATTGTATCCCCAGAAATATTCATCAGGCGCTATATCTTCTGGACCACTAACCCATGCTCCTGAACATGTAGCATGAGATCCCATTACATATGGTTCTGAAGTTGTTAATTCAGGATTTGTGTATTTTGGATCAATATTTTGAGATGCCCAAACTACCGCTTGTCCAACCGTCATTCCTAAGAAATTTTCCCATCCAACTGTTTCTAAGTGTGGGTCTTGGAATGCTTCTTTTGTAACCATGTGAATTGGTCCACCACCTGCAGCTGTTTCTTGAATAAATGCGTGATTTCTTAAACAAGTTGGTGTTGGATGATGGTCTATATATTCACCTACTAATTCTTTAGTAGCTTCATACCATTTCTTCTCATAATTTTCGCCATTAGCGTTTTGAGTATATGTTTTTAAATGAAGGAAATATGCTCCAACTGGACCATAACCATCTTTAAATCTACAAAGTACAATTCTATTTTCCA
The DNA here is from genome assembly GCA_902614975.1 of uncultured Pelagibacteraceae bacterium. Classification (GTDB taxonomy): domain Bacteria; phylum Pseudomonadota; class Alphaproteobacteria; order Pelagibacterales; family Pelagibacteraceae; genus Pelagibacter. The sequence continues at coordinate 31,599 of CACMND010000008.1, read as the reverse complement.
TTTGAGTCATTTTTGCACCTGCTTGAATAGGTAATGCATAAGCAGATCCATTACTCCAAGGCGCATACCATGTTCTACCCATGCCTTCACCAACTGCTCTTGGTTTAAATATGTGCGATGCTCCTCCAGCAGAAACAACTACTGTTCTAGATTTAAATACGTGAAAATTTCCAGTTCTAACATTAAAGCCAACTGCACCAGCTATTCTGTTTGGATTTTTTTCATCTTTTAAAAGATGAGTAATCATTATTCTGTTATAAATTTTATCAGCAGATTTTTTTGCAGCTTCAGCTACAATTGGTTTGTAACTTTCGCCGTGTATCATTATTTGCCACTTACCTTCTCTTTGATATCTTCCAGTTTCTTTATTTTTCATCATTGGAAGACCCCATTCATCAAACATGTGAACAGTTGAATCTACATGACGTGCCATGTCATAACCTAAATCTTCTCTAACAAGACCCATCAAATCATTTCTAGCGTATCGTACATGGTCCTCTGGCATATTCTCACCCCACTGCATTCCCATATAACAGTTAATAGCGTAAAGACCTTGTGCAACAGCACCACTTCTGTCTATGTTCGCTTTTTCAACACAGATTATTTTTAAATCTCTTCCCCAGTGTCTTGCCTCAAAGGTAGCGCCTGTTCCAGCCATACCTCCACCAACAACTAGTACATCACATTCTTCAATGATTGTTTTATGCTTAGCCATTAATAATAAACGCCTTGCTTAAATGAATTCTTATCTAAAGTTGGTAAATCTTTTTCAGTATTTAAACCGTGTGGTTCATTATATAAAATTTGTGAATTAATCTCTCCTTGATTAGGAGTATCGGCTTCAGCTAATTTTGGTATGAATTTTCCCCAAGGTTTTGTTGTTATTGGTGATACAAAATTTTTCTCTGTACCATTTCTAAATTTAATTCTCCAAGAAATAGTTCCTTTTTCTTCTTCTCTTCTAACTCTTACACTATGACCCATTGGAGCAAAGTCAGCATATCCTCTTACGTCAATTGCATGATTAGGACATGCCTTTACGCATGAATAGCATTCCCAACAAAAATTTGGTTCTATATTTTTTGCTCTTCTAATAGTTTCGTCTATGTGCATGATATCTGATGGACATATATCTACGCAATGACCACAACCATCACATCTCGTCATGTATACAAAAGTTGACATATCTACTTATTACCTTTCTTTAAAATTTTATCAATCATATTAATAGTGCTTTGGTGCCTCACGTTTAATTCCAAGTCCAAATTGTTCTGGTGCATCTGCAGGTGGAGGCAAATTATCTCTTGAACCATCTGCTTCTGCTAAATTTTTTTGAATTGCAGCACCTGGTTTATAGAACATATGAGCAAATTTAGACCAGTAAACTCCTCCAAATAAAACTATGTTAGCAACTGCAAACAAAATTAAAAATAAAATACTTAAACCAGTAGATCCTGAATATTGGAAATACGACCAGGCTAAACCAAACGTAGAAGACAATACTAAAGCTAAAACAAATAAATCTGCTTTTATGATTCTAAAAACTGAGTGAGCTTCAGCAGATACATCTACTCTTAAAAAAAACCAAAACCAATAAGCTCCAAGGCAAGTTAAAATTGCACCAGCGTGCCAAATGATTGGCCAAATAGTTGGGGTTACAGCATTAGGAGAAGAATATCCAAATATCATAACGCCTGAACCAATCCAAAATAATATTGTTCCATACATTCCTAATACATGTGCAAATCTTCTTTTACCCAAACCTAATTCAGATGTAGTTCCAATATCATGTACTACAGTTTTAGAAATTATCGCTGTTTTCTCGCCAAGACTTAATTCTCTACTTGCTGCTTTTTTTGCTTTTTTAGCATTATTAAAAAAATATTTTACATTCTTCTTATGAATAATATCCATCAGTGTTCCAATCACTACTAACGCTAACATCAACAAAACAAATGCTTGCAAAGCAATTGAAGGAACTGTTGAAGAAAGAACAGCAAATGGATTGGTTGTGAACATATTATTATCTCCGCTAAATATAATACTAATCTAAGCTCTTAATCTATAAAAAATATTAGTTCAACTGACTAATAATCTCATCTCAATAAAAAAATGTTAATAAAAGTTACTTTTTCCTCACATAATGCTGTTTAGCAGAAATTACAGCTCGAACACCACCTTGAGGATTTTTAACATCATTTTTTCGTCTTGGAATCAGATGAATGTGACAATGATTAATAGATTGTCCAGCAACCTTGCCCGAATTGGTACCAATATTAAAACCTTTTACAGATTTATCTTTCATTTCAATTTTTTTTTTTAGTTTCTTTATTAATTTATTGCACGCTAAGATTTCTTTTGAGGTTAGATCAAAATAATTTTTAACACACCGCTTTGGAATTATAAGTGAATGAAATTTTGATACAGGGTACGTGTCAGTAGTTGCATAAGCTAGTTCATTTTCAAAAAGATATTCCTTTTTCTTTGTAAAACAGAATATGCATGGATTATTAGGATTTCTCATAAATAATTACTCAATTTTTTTTGTTTAAGTATTTGAGTTTTATATTTACTTACAAAAGTTTCATAGGATTTATATTTTTTTCTATTCCAGTTTTTTTCTTTTATAGATGAAACTGTGGAAACTCCTTTTCCAGATCCGATTAGAAGTATTTCCTCATATTGATTTAAATTATTAATATTAATATTGGTTTTTTTTATACTAAAATTTTTTTCAAAAAACCTAAGATTAACTCCTCGATAAAATTTTCTTATAGGTGAATAGTATTTATTATCTTTAATGAAAATAATATTTGAAGTGCCTGTTTCTAGAATTTTTCCATTTGAGCAAAGAGCAATATCAGATTTTGTGTTATCCATTTTAGATAAACTTTTTAAAATAAATTTATACTTCAGATTTTTATGCTCAGGCTTAATTCTATTATAATTTACTAACTTTAACTGGAGATTTTTTTTAATTTTTAATTTATCTCTCAAAGAAATAGAAATTAAACTTTTGGTAACCGCAATTCTCAATAAATGATTATAATTTTTTTGTTTATTTAAATTCGATTTAATTATTTTAAATATATTTCTTTTTAAATTTCGATCATGAATTTTATAATTTTTAGTAGACCTAATAAGATTAGTCATGTGTTCTTTAAAAAATAAAATCTTTTGAGGCTTTCCATAGATCCACATAGTTGTAAATACCCCATGGGCATTCCATAGATCTTTAAATTCTTTTTCTTTAAGATCTTTTCGACTGTAAGATTTTTTTAATAAGAATTTTACCATTTGTTGTTAAAAAAGATTCTGGATGAAATTGAAAACCATATACATCATCTCTTTTGTTTTCAAAAGCCATAGCAATATTAGTTTTAGCGCATCTCATGGTAATATCAAAATTTTCTTTGGTAAATGGCTCATGAAGCTTAAGTGAATGATATCTTCCTACTTTAAATTTGGAATTCTTTCTAAAGATGGATTTATTCGAAACAACTTTTACTTCAGATTGATAACCATGGAATATTCTCCTTTGTTGAATAATTTTGGCATTTTCACAATGTAATATTTGCTGATACCCTAAGCAAATTCCTATGATTTTTTTTCTTCCTTTAAATTTATTATAAATTTTTGAAGTATTGGGGTAATCTTTGGGTGAACCAGGTCCAGGAGATAATACAATTGTATTAGATTTATTTAATAAACTGTTATTTATTTCAAAATAATTTGAACAATAAACTTTATCAAACTGAGAGAATTGATGAACGACATTCCATGTGAATGAATCCTGGTGGTCTATTATATAAATCATTTAAATAATTCTAATAATGATTTTGCTTTGATAAAATTTTCATTAAATTCTTTTTTTGCTGCACTATCTAATACAACACCAGATGCTGCAGATATTTCAGATGTATTTTTATAATTTAATATAGATCTTATTATTATGTTAAATCTCATATCTTTATTAAATTTTATATAGCCAAAACTACCTGTAAAAATATTTCTATTCTCTTTTTCTTGTTGATTTAATAGTTCCAATGTTCTTATTTTAGGACAGCCTATGACTGATCCACCAGGCATCATAGATTTGATAATATTTTTTATAGTCATATCTTTTAATAGGCTTCCAGATATGGTTGTAACATAATGAAATAGGTGTCTGTATTCCTCAACATATTTTTCTTTATCAATTTTTACTGTTCCTGGAATACAAACTCTGGATAAATCACTTCTTTCCATATCAACAATCATATTATGTTCTTTAGTCTCTTTAATGTTATTTCTAAAAAACTTTAAGGCACTAGATCTGTTAGATTTTTTACTTTTTCTTAATGTGCCAGCAATAGGCTTGGTAATGATTTTGTTACCTTTTTTTAATAATAAAGTTTCAGGTGAGCAGCTTACAATAGAATAATTTTTATCTCTTATCATAAAAGATTCTGGAGAAGCATTTGACTTCATTAATCTCCAGAAAAAATTAATTGGATTTATTGAAGATTTATTACGATATTTTGTACAAATTTTTATTTGATATGTTTCTCCTTGTCTTATTTTTTTTGAAAAAATATCAAATATTTTTTTGTATTTTTGATATTTAATATTTAACTTAAAAGGTGATAAAATTTTAGTTGGTTTAAAATAATTATTAAATTCGTGCTTTTTTTTATTTGAAAATATTGAAATATTATCTCTTATTTTAATGATTGTTTCTGGTTTGTAAAAAACTCCTTTATAAAAATCATTTTTAGACTGTTTGCTAATTTTAATACCAAGTAAATAATTTAAAATTTCATATCCAAAAAAACCAACATATTGATCAGTTTCTTTTTTATATTTCGTTCTTTCAAAAGAGTTTAAAAATTTATTTATATTTTTTTTTGTTAAATTTATTTTTTTAGAAAAATCTGTATAAATGTCATAACCATTATCAACTTTGTAGATTATCAGTGGCTTATCCGACTGATAAAGTTTTTCTAAATACGGGTTAAATTTAAGTTTATGCGATTTGCGGTCTTTCAATTGGCTTCTCTTTTATAGGTAAATGTATCAAACCAGCAAAAATAGATAATGCGATAGATATGTACCAAGCATAATCAAAATTGCCGTTAAGTTCGTAGAAAACTCCACTCAAATAAGCTCCTAAAAAAGATCCAATTTGATGACTTACAAAAACAATTCCATATAATAATCCGATATACTTAGTTCCAAATACCTTGCCTATTATTCCATTTGTTGGTGGAACTGTTGATAGCCACAACATTCCAAATGTTATTCCAAAGATTACTGAATTAAAAACACTTGGTGGTAGGAATATGAAATAAATAATTGATACTCCTCTTAATAGATAAATTGCACTTAATAAAATTTTTTGACTGTATCTAGTTGCAAGATATCCACTTGTAATTGTTCCAACCATATTAAAAAGTCCAATTAACGCCAAAACCATTGCTGCACACCAATCTGGTAATCCTTTATCAATCATGTAAGTGGGTATATGAGTTGCTACTAAAGCAATGTGCCAACCGCATACAAAGAAACCTAAAGTAAGATAGATGTAACTTTTATTTGAAAAAGCCTCTTTTAAAGCTTCTCTAGCTGTTTGATTGTTATTTTGATTTGTACCGACAGGTATTTTTGGTGTTGAAACAAATAATGCTACTATTAATCCTAGACCTAAAAAGAAACAGAAAAAGAGCATTGTATTTTCCCACCCATGTTCAACAAGTGAATATCTAGTGATTAATGGTGATATAAAATATCCAAAAGATCCTGCTGAGGTTACTATTCCTGTTGCTATTGTTCTGCTTGATACTGGAAAATGTTTTGCAACAACTGAAACAGGTATACTGATAGCTGTAGAACCCAGTCCAACACCAACTAATATTCCAATTGTTATAGTAAAATAATAACCAGTATTAAAACCTGAATAAAACAATAAAATTGCTAACAAATAAAAAACAAAACCAATAAAGATTGCAATATTACCACCATACTTATCCGTAATAATTCCAAACATAGGACTGAAAACACCCCACAATAAGAGCTGTAATCCCATTGTAAAGCCGAACTGTGTTATGGTGATATCTAAATCAGTTGCAAAATCAAAATAAAACATTCCAAAAGTTTGTCTTATTCCTAATGCAATAATAACAACAACAGATGCAGCTATTACAGTAACTAATGCTTTTTTTGTTGGAAAAAATTTGGTGTCATTCATCTTACAGATTTAATAGCCTGTTTAATGTCAGCAATCAAATCATTTGAATCTTCTAAACCAATATGTAATCTTATAATATGTTCGTTATTACTCAACTTTGTGTAGCTCCTGTTGCCCAGTGCCAATTTGTCTTGATATAAAGCAAGACTTTCAAATCCTCCCCAACTGTAACCATGGGCAAATAATTTTAATTTATTCAAAAATTTTATTACAGAGTTTTTATTTTTAGAAATAATTTTTACACCCATTAACCCAGATGATCCTGAATAATACTTTTTCCACATTTTGTATTGTTTAATGTTTTTTTTAATTGGGTAAAAAACCTCTTTAACTTTTTTTTGTTTGCTCAAAAAATTAGCTACCTTGATGGTATTTTCTTGATGTTTGTCTAACCTAATATCCAACGTTCTTAATCCTCTCATAATTAAGTAGGCATCATCAGGGCTTAATCTTAAACCAACTGCTTTTTGACTTAATTCCACCTCTTTAAAAAGTCTTTTTTTAATAGCTAAACTGCCACCCATAACATCTGAATGACCAGAGTAATATTTTGTCGCTGAAACTATAGACATATCAAAACCTAAGTCTAAAGGCTTGATTAAATAAGGTGTTCCCCAAGTGTTATCTATAGCTGTATAAATATTCTTATTCTTAGCAAAAGATAATATTTTTTTTAAATCTTGAAATTCAAATGTGTTACTTCCTGGGTTTTCAACAAAAATAAGTTTAGTCTTATTTGTAATTTTTTTTTTTAAGTCATCTAAGTTTTTTGGATCATAAAAAACTGCTTTAATATTGAATTTTTTTAAATAGTCTTCGGTTAAAAATCTTGTGGGAGAGTAGACTGAGTCCGTTATAATTATTTCATCACCAGGTCTTACAACACTAATCACTCCAAGAAAAACTGCACCAAATCCTGTTGGTGTTAAATAAACTTGATAAGCATTTTCAATTTTTCTTAATAGTTCTTGTAGTGCAAAAGTTGTTGATGTTCCTTTTCTACCATAATCAAAATTTTTGCTTAAGGGATTTTTTTTATAATTACTTTGTGTTTTCTTTATATCTTGAAGAGTTTTAAATATTATTGTTGAAGCTCTTACTACTGGCGGATTAACTGACTGATTTTGATAATCTTTTCCTACTTGTTTCAAAAAAGTTTTAACTGAATTAACCATAAAAAAATTGATTAGTTATATTGACAATGCTATATCCCTCAAATAAGTCAATAAAATTGTAAAACTAAGGAGATTATGGGATACCCTAAAAAGCATAGAGGCCGAAGAAAAATGGGCTCTAAAAAAAGAAGAGCAAGAAAAAAGAATAAGAAAAAGTAAAATTAATTATTCTTTAATCCAACCACCACCAAGAACTTTGTGACCATATTGGTCTTTTTTATAAAAGACACATGCTTGTCCAGGTGAAATACCATCTTCAGAATTATATAAATTTACCTCAGCATCATTCTCGTTTATAAAATTTATATTGGCGCTTAATAACTTTCCTGTAGACCTAACTTTGACTAATATATTTTCGTTTAATTCGTTTTTATCGGATAATAAATTAATATTTTTTAAATTAATTTTCTTTTTTCCCAGATGTTCTCTTCCTCCAACAATTATTTCATTATTTTCTGCATCAATTTTAATTACATATAATGCCTCTTTGTCAGCTACTTTAATTCCTTTTCTTTGACCAATAGTAAAATTTATAATTCCATCATGAACACCTATTACTTTACCATTTAGATTTTTAATGTTACCTTTTTTTAAAGAATCTGGCTTAAACTTTTTTATTACTGATGAATAGTCTCCGTTAGGAACAAAACATATATCTTGACTATCTGGCTTATCTGCAACATTTAAATTTAGTTTTTTAGCAATTTCCCTAGTTTCATTTTTTAACATTCCACCTAATGGAAATCGTAAATAATTTAATTGCTCTCTTGTAGTATTAAATAGAAAATAACTTTGATCTCTATTTTCATCTACTGCTCTATACATATTATTTTTTTCATTTATTGTTATATTTTTTACATAATGACCTGTAATCAAAGCATCAGCATTTAAATCTTTAGCAACTTCATACAAATCTTTAAATTTGACAGTTTGATTACACTGTACGCATGGTATTGGAGTTTCTCCTTTTAAGTAACTTTCTACAAAATTATCTATAACTCCTTGCTTAAATTTATCTTGGTAATAAAGAATTTTATGTTCAATATCTAATTTATGAGCAACTCTTTTTGCATCTATAACATCTTGGCCTGAGCAACATACTTTTGATTTAACAACTTCTTTACTATCGTTGTATAGTTTCAATGTTATACCGGTAACATTATATCCTTGCATTTTCATCAAACCAGCAACTGTAGATGAGTCTACACCACCAGACATAGCAACAATTACTTTTGTATCAGACGGTTTCTTATCTAATCCAATTGAGTTTAACTCTAAATTCATGTGGTGGTATTTATACTCATTTCTATTATAAGTAAAATCAAATGATTTTAGATTTTGAACCAGGTGATAAAGTTATAAATCCCAATAATAAAGATTGGGGAATAGGACAAGTACAGTCAATTATTAAGGAAAAAGTAACTGTGAATTTCGAAAATGTAGGAAAAAAAGTTATCAATGCTAAAAATATCGAATTAGAAAAGTTAGAGTAAATGAAACAAATCGAAATAAAAGCAACTATTGAAAAACTGATTGATACTTTTTTATATGCGGGAAAAGTTTCAATAGAATTAAGGGAAAAAGGGTTAATAAAAGAAATTAAAGAAGATAACACACCTGTTAGCAATGGTGATCTTGAAGTTAATAGAATTTTAACTGAAAAAATAAATAACTTAACTCCTCAAATACCGATTGTATCAGAAGAAACTAGTCATAATAAATCCAAGAAAGATTTAAAAGATTTTTGGCTAATAGATCCAATTGACGGAACTTATGATTACATTAATGATCTTGATGAATTTACTTTAAATGCTGGTTTAATAATTAATAATCGAGCAGTAGCAGGTATAATATATGCACCTGCTAAAAATAGATTATTTTATTCTTATGAGAAAGGTTGTTCATTTGAAATAATTAATAGTCAACATGTAAAATTAGACTGTTCAAAAATTTCAAATAATAAACTTAAATTTGTATCATATTCAAATAAACTAAAACCTGAAATTAATAAAATATATCAAACAATGAATGTTAGCGAATTTAAAAGGATGAAAAGTTCTTTAAAATTTTGTGTAATAGCTTCAAATGAATACGACGGCTATGTTGCAGAGCCTAGAGCATGTGAATGGGATATAGCGGCTGGGCATGCTATTCTTGAAAATGCAGGAGGTATAGTTACAGATTTTGAGGGAAATGAAATACTTTACGGAAAAGAAAATTTTAAAAATCCTAGTATAATTTTGAAAAGAAATAAAAATATTTAATGAGTGAACAATTAAGAATAATATTAATTATAATAGTTTCTGTATCAATTTTTGGCTTAATAGTATTTGTGATGGTAAAAAACTATATCAAAAACAAAATTCAGTATTATTTAGAAGAAAAGAATAAAAAGTCTAAAGAAGATTTATAATTTTCAAATATTCCTCTTTATCTAGTTCCATTACTCTTCTGGAAACTTCAAAATCAAATCCAGATCTTGCTAATATACCAATATCTTTTTTATAGAATAAAGGTCTATTATCTTCAGTTCTTGAAGGACCAATTCTTTTTTTTTTACAAACTTTTATGGCTGAAAAAAAATCTTGATCTTCATTATTTTCATTAATTTGTTCAATTGTATTTTTTATATATTTTTCTCCAACTCCTTTGCTTATTAAATAATTTCTAATCTTATTTATTGATGAACCTCTTTGGATTAAACTTTTCGCTTTTGTTTCTGAATAAAATTTATCATTTATAAATTTAGATTTTTCTAAATCCTCAGCTACAATCTCGATTAGATCTGAAATATTGCTTCTTTTTACGTTATCAACTTTAGATCTTAAATATTTCTTTAAAAGATATGTTTTTAGCTGTTGTTTTGATGGTGCAAATTTTTCTACATAATTAAGTGCAAAGTTGCGCATTTCATCAATTGTCGCTTCTAAGTTTTTTTTTTTATTTTTTATAGGAATCATTATTGCATTTAATATAATATAACCCTAATGATTGAACAAATATCTGCATTTTTTACAGTAGAAATGATCTATATGTGGTTGAATATAGGTGTAATACCTTTTTGGTTAATGCTTATTATTTTTCCACAAACTAAAGTTTGTGGTTTATTTGTTACATCAATAATTCCAACATTTATTTTGGCAAGTGTTTATGTTTATCTATTATATATATTCTTTTTTGCCGGATATGATTTTGATAAAAACTTTATTTTATATTTAAGTTTTTATGATCTTGCTGAGCTTTTTGAGAATAATGAGTTTTTAATTTTATTTTGGACGCACTTCTTGGCTATAAATTTGTTTTGTGGATCTTGGATTGTTAGAGATAGCCAGAGGTTTTATATGTCAAAAATTCTAGTCTTTTTTCCTTTAATAATCACATATTTTATTGGTCCTTTAGGATTATTTATTTACTGGGTGATAAGAATTTTTTTCGCAAAGAGAATAAGTTTATTTGATTAATTTTTATTTCTCTACTTTAAAGCCACTGCTCTTCATTTGAGAAAAGCCACCATCTATATGTGAAATTTTTTCAAACCCCATATCTTTCAATGATTTTGTAGCTAGTGCAGATCTTAGTCCACCTGCACAAAATAAAACCATTTCTTTGTTCATATCTATCTTGCCTTCTTTAAAGTAAGGACTATCTGGATCCATCCAAAACTCTAACATTCCTCTAGGAATGTGATGAGAATTTTCTATTCTTCCCATTTTCTCAAGTTCTCGAATATCTCTTATATCAATTAAATTGCATTTATCATTGTTTACCATCTCTAATGCTTCCGCTGGGGAAAGTGTCTTGATTTCTGTTAAAGCTTCTGCGACCAATGTTTGTGCTGATTTAATGCTCATAAAGGTTTATTACATCATTATAAATTTTAATCTACGAAAAAATATGCCAAATAAAGCTCCTAATTTCAAAATCCCATCAACCAATTCAAAACTTTTAGAGCTAAAGAAAATCAAAAGTAAATATAAAGTTTTATATTTCTATCCAAAAGATAATACACCAGGCTGCACAGTTGAAACAAAAGACTTCAATTCTCTACTTTCACAATTTAAAAAATTAGACTGTGAAGTTATTGGTATTTCTAAAGATAGTATGGAAAGTCATGAAAAGTTTAGAGATAAATTCAAAATTAAGTTTGATTTGGTAGCAGACGTAAAAAAAGAAGCGATTAAAGCATACAAAGTTTGGGGTAAAAAAAAATTCATGGGTAGAGAATTTATGGGATTAATAAGAAGTACATTTTTATTAAAAGATGATAAAATTATTAAAGAGTGGCGTTCAGTAAAAGTTAAAGACCACGCAAAAGAAGTGTTAGAATTTTTAAAAACAGTTTAATAAAAAAAAGGCCCCATTTACGGGGCCTTTTTAGTTTAACTTAAGGGAGGGAGTTAAATTTAGTCTCTTATAGCGTAAGCTATTACACCAGTTTCAGTTACGTCTGTACCTTTCAGTTCAGCCTCTTTACTTAATCTGATACCCATAGTGTTTTTCATAATTGCCCATACAATGTATGATACTACAAAAACAAATGCGTTGATCGAGATTACACCGATTAACTGTGCACTAAAATTTGCGTCAGAGTTTGTTAGTGGAACAGCTAATGTTCCCCAAACTCCAGCAAATAAGTGAGCTGGTATTGCACCAACAACATCGTCAATCTTAAATGAGAATAATAGTTTTGTTCCAAACACTACTATCAAACCACCGATTGCACCGATGAATATTGCTGCTATAGGTGCTGGCGCTAATGGTTCAGCTGTTATTGCAACTAATCCACCAATCGCACCGTTAAGCATTTGAACTACATCAGTTTTACCATACATTAATCTAGTAATTACTGCTGCTGCTAAAACACCACCACACGCTGCTAAGTTTGTATTAATAAATATGTTTGATACAGCTACTGCATCATCGAAAGTTCCCATAGCAAGCTGTGAACCACCGTTGAAACCAAACCAACCTAACCATAAAATAAATACTCCAACTGTTACCAAAGGTATAGAAGAAGCTGCAAATGGTCTCATTGGCTTTGCTGCACCTGATTTATCAAATCTTCCTGTTCTTGCACCTAACAACATAGCACCTGCTAATGCTGCAGCACCACCGGTTGAGTGTACAAGAGTTGAACCAGCAAAATCAGAGAAACCTAAAGCGGCTAACCAGCCACCACCCCACTGCCATCCCATGACAATTGGATAAATGATTCCTGATAAAATTGCTGCAAATAAGAAGAAAGGCCATAATTTAATTCTTTCTGCTAACGTACCAGATACAATTGATACTGTTGTTGCACAGAATACCATTTGGAAATACCAATCCGAACCATCTGCATATCCTGTATCAACAGCACTTGCATCAGACCACGGAGTGAATGTTCCTATATAGCCACCTTCTGGAATTCCATATGCTAGATTATAACCAACCATCCAGAACATAATTCCAGCGATAGAAAATAATCCTATATTTTTTGCACAAATTACAGATACACTTTTTGAAGTTACCATTCCTGATTCTAGCATCGCAAATCCGCAAGCCATAAACATGACAAGAAAACCACAAACTAAAAATAGAAATGTATTAAAAATAAATCCAACTTCTGCAGAGACTGTAGATTCGGCATAACCTACACTTGTCATGTTTAGTAAGAAAAACAAACTTACTAAAGGACCGACAAGTTTTTTTAAATGTTTAGTCATTTAACCTCCATTGTTAAAAAGAGGTTCTTATAATTTTAAAATAAATAAAAACTAATGATTGTTGTTAAAAATAGATATGCAGTTTTTGCATGTAGAAACAGCCTTTATTAAATGTTTTAGCATTCCTAATAAAGGCTGTTAAATGAGTTTTACTTGTTAAATACTTCTTTAAGTGCTTTAGCAGGCAAAAACTTTACCTTTTGAGAAGCAGCGATTTGGATTTGCTCTCCAGTTCTTGGATTACGTCCAATTCGGGCTTTTCTTTTAGCCACTTTATATGTACCAAAACCTGCAATCTTTACAGAATCGTCGTTTTTCAACGCATCTAGTATAGTATTCGTAATAGTATCAAAAGTACGCTCTGCATCAGCTTTACTTTGATTTAACGAACCAGCTAGCTTTGCTACTAATTGTTTTTTGTTCATTTTAGCTCCGGTTTTAAAGGTTTATGAAACTATACTTAACAAAATCATTGATAATTCAAGCTTTTTTTTAGTATATATTTTTTTTTGAACAACAATATATAGTGGTAAAAAAAGTCAATAAATACAATGTTTTTTTAGCTATTAAAAAAGCCTTAAAATAAGCCTAAATCTTTAAGGTCGTTAAATGTTGCGAAAAACATCAAAGATAACAACAAAAACATTCCGATTCGAAAAAAACCTTCCTGTGTTTTTTGACTTAAAGGACGACCTAAAACTTTTTCAAATGCGTAAAACATGAGATGTCCTCCGTCTAATAAAGGTATTGGAAATAAGTTAATTAATCCTAAACTTATTGAGATATAAGCCATCATACTGACAAAGGGTATAATTCCAAATTCTGCTACTTGGCCAGAAATTTTAGCAATTCTAATTGGACCACCCAATTGAGAACTGTCCCCTGCTCCTGTAAACATTGATCCAAGATATTTAAGTGATGAAGTTGTTACAAAATAAACTTCATTAAATGATTGAAGTAAAGCTTGTGCAGGTCCAAGTTTTTTGTGTGTTATTTGATTGTTATAAGGACTAAGTTTAATGCCTACCATCCTTTTCTTTAATTTGTTTCCTAATTCATCAACGCTATCAACAAAATTTGGCTTTACTTTTAATATTATCTCCTGGTCATATCTTGAAACTTTAAAATCGATAAATTCTGATGTTGACATTGCTATTAATTTAGAAACATCAAGAATACTCTCAACTTTTGTATTATCTATTTCAATAATAACATCATTTTTTTGCATACCGGCAACTTCTGCTGGACTATCTTTTAATACTTCATCAATTACAGCTGGTGTAAAATCTTTACCTGCAAACATGTATATGAAAGTAAAAATGACTAAAGCTAAAATAAAATTAGCCAATGGTCCTCCAGCAACAATTAAGGCTCTTTGGTAAAGAGGTTTTGTTACAAATAATTTGTGTTGGTCTTCTTTGCTATATTTTTTTAGTAGTTCCTCTTGATCTGCTTGTGAAAATACATTCCTATCTCCGAAAAATTTTACATAACCGCCTAGTGGTATCCAACAAACTTTCCATCTTGTCCCTGATTTATCGTTCCATCCAAATAATTCTCGACCAAAACCTATCGAAAAATCTGTTACACCAACACCATATCTTTTTGCAAAATAATAATGTCCATATTCATGAATGAAAACAACAACAACGATTAATACAATAAATGGTAATATAAAATTGAGCATTTATTAAATTATACAATAACTAGGTTTTAAATAAACATCAATTATTTCAATTTCCATGCAATTATTGGTGATAAAGTTGCCGCAATAAATGAACAAAATAAAAGAGATTGAGAAATATACGATGGTGCTAAATCCATTGGCAAAATTATTCCAAATAGTATTGATTTAGAAAAATCAGGACTTGGAAAAAATAATAGTCCTGCAATTAATCCTATTAATATAGAAACATAAGCATTTTTTTCATCATAAGATTTTGAATAAAAAGTATAAAAAACACTTAGAACAGCCGCACAACAAAATAAATCTGCTATTAAGAATAAATAAAGAATACTAAATCCTTTTGATGCTACAAAAAAAGCTATGACCGAAAGAAAAATAACAAATTGTTTTGAGATATTTAAATGATTATTTTTTAAATTTAATACTTTATCTACATCGACTATTACCAAACTTGAAATAGCATTTATTAAAGTATCAATACTACTTATTGTTAAAGAGATAGCTAAAATTATTACAATGACTGAAAATATTATTAAATTTTCTTTTAATAAAATTGAGAAAAATGCAAGATCAGGTATTACATTAGTATCTTGAGAGACAGCCACTAAACCACTAAATCCCATAAAAAAGACTATTGGTAATATTATTAAAAATGAAAATATTAAACTTTTTTTTAAAACTTCGTAATTTTTTGCAGCGTAAACTCTCTGCCAATTACCTTGATGAAAAAGATTAGTTGCAGCAACAGCTATAAAGAAAGTTAAACCAGCAGTATAATTTGGGAGATAACTAAAACTTAACAAATGCGGATTATTATTTTTAATAATTTCAAAGTTAAAATCGTTTGTTTCAATTGAGGTAATAAAAATTAAACTAATTATTAAAAGACCTATAAATACAAAAAATTGAATATTATCTGTAATTAAGGATGCTCTTAAACCTCCATATAATGTGTAAAGTAACGAACATGATATTACTATTAAAGAGGTAATCCACAACTCAGTACCAGATATGTAATTAATTAAAAAAGCTACAGCAGTAACTTCAGCAATTAAAAAGATTGTCATATAAAAAATGGAAAAAACTAAAATAAGTTTATAAAGATTTGGTCCAAATCTTAATCTTATTATTTCAATAATACTTGTGCCTTGCGGATAACTAGTTCTAAATTTTTTACCAAGATAAATTAAAATAAAGAGTGGAAATGCAGTTCCTAGTGAATAACCAATCACTGCACCAATTCCTCCCCATGTTGCTGCTGATGCCGGTCCAAATAAAATCCAAGCACCAAGTGCTGAAGCAACAAGACTTGTTGTTAAGGATAAAGTTCCAATCGAACGGTTTGCAACTAAATAATTATTAAGTCCTTTAAATTTTTTTGAAAAATAAATTCCAACAAAAACAAATATTAAAGAAATTGAAATAATTAATATTATTGCTGATGATTGATTGATTATATTTAAATTATTCATTTTCCCTTTCTGAATTACCGGACAGGTTCAATGGGTTATTCTCAGCTAAAAGCACCCCAAGATCTAACTAAATCATTAAATTTAAAATTTCAAGAAATTATCCTAGATTTTGCATTACTGATTAGACTAATTAGCATTGTATTTTCTGAGTTGATTGAATTAGTTTACGAATTATTAATTCTCTTCTTTTTAGTTATGAACTTATTAGGCTTTAAGAAATTAAAGCCTAATTAAACCATAAAATCTAATATTAACTTAAAGCTACTAACCAAAATTAAAGCATAAATAATATTGTAGAATAAATTTTCCTCAATTATTTTGAGTAATTTATAACCTATAAATATTCCAATTAGCGCTAAAGGGAAAAGAGTAACTGACTGATACAGAGTATCAAAATTCATCATGGATAAATAAACATACAGAGGAAGCTTAATTAGATTAACACAACTAAAAAAAATAATTCTTGTGCCAACATAAATTTCTTTTTTCATTCTTAGTGGAAGCAAATAAAGACTTGTTGGGGTTCCTCCCGCATGAACACAAAAACTTGAAAAACCAGCAATGGATGAACAAATAGCCCCTTTAAAAAAGTTTTTTTTTGCTGGTATATTTTTTTCTTTTTTAAATAAAAAATAATGACCAGCAAATAAGAAACCCATTATTCCGACAATTAGTTTAAGCAAATCCTCTGAAAAATAAGTAAAGGTAAATGAGCCTATTATTATTCCTGTAGCAGCAAATGGAACTAATAACTTTAGTGTTCCAAAATCAAATTCCCTTCTAAATCTATAAACAGCAATAATGTCTGAAAAAATTAATATTGGTAAAATAATTGCAAGTGCTTGATTTAATGGCATTACTACTGTCATTAATGGAACTGAAATTAATGATATTGATCCACCTAAACCTGATTTAGCAATTCCATATAATACGATAGCTGGAACAACGCTAACAAAGAATAATAAATTTATCTCCATTATAAATTAGAAATATAGTAATAAAGATAAAACCACTAATATTAAAACTAATATGATGACAGCTATGTAATTGAGTTTAATTTTAAATTTGCTTAATAAAAATTCATTAATTTTTTCCCAGAAAATAATAATTAAAATTAATAGTACTGCTGGAAGAATAAATTTAATCATAAATCTATTTACATCAAAAAATACATCAATCCAAATATAACAAGTATAATTATTATCCAAATTGAAAAATTAGATATCAATTGTTTAATATTTGAGTTTGATCTGAGAAAATTAGGTAGAACTAATATTAAGACTAATATTAAAAATATTGCAGGAATTATCTGGTCAACAGTCAAATTAATTTTTTATATTATAACCTTTTTTAAGTATAATTGAGACAAGAGTTACACATACAATTAAAAATATAAACATTGTTGAAATACTTATCCAAATATCAAAATCAGAAACTCCATAAAATGCAAACCTCAGCCCATTAATTAAATATACAACAGGATTAAAATAAGTGACTGTTTGCCAGAAACTTGGGAGCATATCTAGCGAATACAAACTTCCACCTAAGAATACCATTGGTGTTATGACAATTGTTGGTATTATAGACATTTGCTCGAAATTTTTACTAAGAAGTCCAATTAAAAACCCGAACAAAGCAAAAGTAAAAGCAACTAGAATTAATAAGAAAATCATTAGTAAAGGAAACTTTACATTTACTTCTGCAAAAAAAAGTGAAGTGCAGAAAATTACTGCAGCAACAATTAATGTTTTAGTTGCACCCGCACCAACATAAGCAATTACAATTTCTACAGTAGAAATTGGAGCTGCTAAAATTTCATAAATTGTTCCATTAAATTTAGGAAAAAAAATTCCAAAAGAAGTGTTACTGATAGATTGCGTTAATAATGTTAACATCAATAATCCTGGAACTATATAAGAGCCATAACTAATGCCATCAATTTTTTGTACATAATCCCCGATTACCGAGCCGAATACTATAAAGTATAATGAAGTAGATAAAACTGGAGAAAGAAGAGATTGTATTAATGTTCTTCTAAATCTATCCATTTCATGAAAATAAATTGCTCTTAATGCGTAAAAATTAATCCTCATTATTTTCCTTTACCAATGTCACAAAAATCTTTTCAAGATTATTTTGCTCTGTTTTTAAGTCTCTCATCCTCAAACCTGCATTTTTTAAATCTTGAAGCATCTTTGTAATACCTGTTCTTTCAGCATGTAAGTTATAGTTGTAAATTAATGAATAATTATCATTAGAGATTGATAGATTATATTCATCAAGTTCTGATGGAATTTTTTCGACTTTATCCTGCAACTCAATAGTTAATTTTTTATGACCCATCTTTTTTAATAAATCTATTTTATTATCAACAACAATGATTTCTCCTTGATTAATTACAGCAACTCGGTCTGCGATTGCCTCTGCTTCTTCAATATAGTGTGTTGTTAAAATTATGGTTACTCCAGTTTTCCTTAATCCCTCTACAACTTTCCACATATCTTTTCTCAATTCTACATCTACGCCTGCCGTTGGTTCATCAAGAAATAATATCGAAGGTTCATGAGATAATGCTTTTGCTATCATTACACGTCTTTTCATTCCTCCTGAAAGCTGATTTAACCTTAAATCTTTTTTATCCCATAAACTAAAATCTTTTAGAACTTTTTCTATATGTTGCGGGTTTGGCTTTTTTCCGTATAAGCCTCTTGAATATGAAACATTGTTAAACACTGTTTCAAATTGTTCTAGTGAAATTTCTTGGGGGACCAGTCCTATTCTTGATCTTGTTTCTCTATAATCTTTTATAATATCAAAACCATCTACTGTAATTACTCCAGAAGTTGGTTTAACTATACCACATACAATACTTATCAGTGTAGTTTTGCCAGCTCCATTTGGTCCAAGCATAGCAATAATTTCACCTTGCTTTATATTTAAATTAACAGTTTTTAAAGCGTTAAATCCATTGTCGTATACCTTTGAAAGGCTATCAATTGTTATTAAATCTTTAGTCATTATCTGAGGTCTTAATTTGATATAGAGATGTTTTTAGTGACAAGCAATATTATATTTTTTTAATCTCCAATAATTGTATGGCCATGGAGTTAAAAATCCAACTAAAAGCATTATTGGTACTACCCACCAATTTAAAATAGCTCCACCTGTTAAAATTACATCTGTGAGGTTCATGGCTATTTCCATACTGACCATTGATATAAAGCTCATACCAAGCGCAGTCTTTAATGCTTTGGAAAAATCAAGTTTTTGTCTTAGTAAAATTATAGTTTCTAAAATAATACTTGTAATCAAACCATTTATAATTGCTAAAGTCATGATGGCTAAAACAGGCCAGGGAATTCCTGTTATCTGAAAATACAATATGGTTCCAAAGTCACCAATTGCACAGCCTAGTAAACACCAAGCAGTATTTTTTGCGCTTCTTTTCCAAGTATGTTTGCATGACCAATTAAAATTAACTGCTTCTGAACTCATTGTTTGCTCATTTCTAAATGATATTCATAAATATCATCTTTCCAATAAGATTTAATGTACGAAAGAATGTTATCAATACCTTCATCACTTATTTTATCACCAAAACCCATCATCTTGCCTTCATAATTTTTTATCAATTTAGCAAATCCATACTTTATCATTCTATGTAGTAACTCATCTGTATGATGCCAAGTATGACCAGTTCCATTTAAAGGCGGTGCTTTTCTATGCCCATCCTCATCTAAACCTTGCCAATTTGTAGCTCCAGCTAAATTTGCTTGGTGACAAGAAACACAATATTGATTGTATAATATCTTGCCATTTTTAATTGCTTCTAATGAATCTCTAGTTATGGGATAGTGCGAATGAGAGAAAGCAGTATCTGCATAAAATAAAACAATAAAAATAAAAAAATACTTTTTCATTAGTGTGGAGCCCTATATCTGCTATGACAAGCTTTGCAGCTCGACCACATATATTGTTTCAAAGCTGCTCTAAAATCATCTTGGTCTTCGATAATTGAAGCTAGCTTTATTATTTGATCAGAAGATTTTTTCATTAGAGCATTAAATTCATCTTTTTCTTCCCAAATAATTGGTAAAGCCTCTGTTCCGTGTCCCTCATTTGTATTTTCTGGAAATAAATTTAGTAATTCTAAATAATTATCACTCATTCTAATCATCAGTTTTTTTGAGTCCTCAATTTCAACTTCGTTAAGTAAAATACTAATTCTTTTTGCTAGTTTGTAATTTTGACTAAATAAAGATTTTCTTTTCTTAATAATGTCTTTTGCGCTCTCTTCTGATAAAACATTAGAATTAAATGAAAAAGAAAGTGCTACAATAAACATTATTTTGAAAATATTATTTATTTTTATAAAATAGCTCATGAAGAATGGTATAACATTACAATATAGTTGGTTAGCTAAATTTTTCCATTGGTTCACTTTGCTCCTTTTAATTGCTCAGATACCAATGGGGTTTATTTTAGTCAGATTGGATTTTTCGGATTTAAGAATAACTATAGAAAATGTGCACGTAATTGTTGGGATATCTATATTTTATATAACTTTATTTAGGTTAATTTATAAATTTTTTAGCAAGTCCCCAAAACTAATGCCTGAGGCATTCTTTGGACAAAACTTGATTGCGAAATTGAATCATTTCGCTCTTTATGTCGCACTTTTAACAATAACAATATCAGGAATTTTAAAAAAGCTATTTAATGGTGAAAAACTAAACTTTTTTATTTTTAAATTAAGGATTGAAGATAACTTTGATTTAGCAGATCAATTTTACAATGTTCACGTTATTTCAAATTATACATTAATAGTTTTAATCTCATTGCATATTATTGCAGTTTTGTTTCATCAAATATTTTTGAAAGAAAACATCTTGAAAAGAATGACCAGATAATTAAATAGAGCTCATGAAAAAATATTTTGTCTTTTTTATTTTATTCTTGATACCAAATATCTCATTTGGTTTCGAAAAAACCACAAACTTTGATCTGAAAAAATTATTTGAAATTCAAAAATCTGGTAAAACAATTGTTATTAATTCTTGGAATGAATATTGTTCAACTTGCGCAGCACAAACAAAAGTTTTCGATCAAGCAATGAAAGACTTTAAAGATGTTGAGTTTTTATTCTATGAGCAAACAGAACATGAAGATATTGCTAAAGCTTTAGGAGTTAATTATTGGACTACAATAGTAGTTTTTAAAGGTGAAAGTGAAGTAGCAAGAGAAATTGGTTTAACTGACAAAGACCAAATATATAATTTAATAAATAAAGGAATATAATTCCTTTTTACCTCCCCTTTCGAGGAGGTGAATTCAACAAAAAAGAGAGAAATAAATGTATGTTAAATTCAGGAATAATTTTTTAAATTATGACTGCTATATAGAATTAATTTTTTTTTTGTCAATTTATGAAAAAGCAAGAAAAATTAGGGATTTTAATTAAGCAATGCTTTTTGAGCTGGCAAATAATCATGACCAAATACATCAGCTACAGCTTTATGAGTAACACCTCCTTTAAATACATTTAATCCTGCTTGAAAATTTTGATCATCATTTAAAGCTTTTAAGTAACCATCTTTTGCTAATTTAGATAAAAAAGGAAGTGTTGCTTTATTCAATGCAATTGTTGATGTTCTAGGAACACCACCGGGCATATTTGCAACGCAATAATGAATTATATCATCTATTATAAAAGTTGGTTCTGCAAAAGTAGTCGGTTTACTGGTTTCAACACATCCTCCTTGATCAATTGCAACATCTACAATCACTGATCCCCTTTTCATTTTTTTTAACATATTCTTTGTAACTAATTTTGGTGCCTCAGCACCTGGTATCAAAACACCGCCTACTAACAAATCACATTCGGAAATTAATTTTTCTAAATCAGTTTTATCACTTAAATTAGGTATTATTTTATCTCCAAACATTTGGGTAAGTTCGTTTAATCTTTTTTCAGATTTATCTACAATATTAACTTTGGCTTTCATGCCTGTTGCAATTATAGCAGCATTTTCTCCTACTACTCCACCTCCAAGTATAACTACATTTCCAGGTTCTACACCAGGAGCTCCTCCTAACAAAAGACCACGGCCTTTTTGATTTTTTTCTAAACAATGTGCACCCGCTTGTACTGACATTCTTCCAGCTACTGCACTCATTGGTGCTAACAAAGGAAGTCTTCCGTTATTATCTGTGACTGTTTCATAAGCGATGCATATTGATTTGCTGTCTATTAAACCTTGTGTCAGTTCCTTGGCTGCAGCAAGATGAAGATATGTAAAGACAACTTGATTTTCTCTTATCATTCTTACTTCGCTAGATTGTGGCTCTTTAACCTTAACAATTATGTCGGAGTCGTTAAATATATCTTCAGCTGTATTAACTATTTTTGCTCCACTTGAAACGTAATGATCGTTTTCAAATCCTGCTTCAAAACCTCCATTATTTTCAATTAAAACTTCGTGGCCATTAGAAGTTAATGTTTTTACGCTTTCGGGAGTAAGTCCAATTCTATTTTCCTGAGGCTTTATTTCTTTTGGAACCCCTATTTTCATAGAATTAAATTAATTTTTTTTGCTTTTTGAATAGTTGGTAATACCAGTTCTTAGTTTCTCGATTATTTCATCAATATGTTTTTTTTCACAGATAAACATTGGAGCAATAATTAAACAATCTCCAGTCGCTTTAAAGTTAACTCCTGCATCATAACAATGTTTGAAACATGTAAAACCTGCTGCGCCTGGTTTTTTATGCATTTTAATATCAATACCACCCATCATTCCATATCCTCTTATGTTATCAACAACATCAATATCTTTTAATGACATTAAACCTTCTTGGAAATATGGAGATAAATTTTTTGCTCTATTAAATATGTCATCTTTCTCAAAAATATCTTGAACCGCTAAGCCTGCAGCTACTGAAACTGGAATTCCAGAGTAAGTGTAACCGTGAAATAGTTCTATTGTTCCTTTTGGAGATCCATCCATAACTGTGTCATAAATTTCTTCTTTACACGCAACTGCACCTAAAGGACTTATTCCATTTGTTGTAGCTTTTGCCATTGTAATAATATCTGGGGTAACTCCGTATTCTTGTGATGCAAATGGTGAACCTGTTCTTCCCCATCCAGTAATAACTTCGTCAAAAACTAATAAAATTCCATGCTTATCGCAAATTTCTCTTAGTCTTTGTAAATATCCTTTTGGTGGAACTAAAGTTCCTGTTGATCCAGCAATTGGTTCAACAATGCAAGCTGCTATATTTTCTGAACCAAAATTTGTACAAATTCTCTCAAGGTCTTCTGCCATTTCCGCACCAGTTTCAGGTTGACCTGAAACAAATTTATGTTCAGGTAAATGTGTATGTCTCATATGAAGAACACCTGGCATTAAAACATTGGCAAATGTTTTCACGTTATTTATCATTCCACCAACAGAAGTAGCACCTATGTTCATGCCGTGATAACCTCTTTCTCTTCCAACAAATCTAAATCTATGTCCCTCACCTCTTGCTTTATGATATGCAACTGCGATTTTAATTGCAGTCTCAACGGCAGTAGATCCACAAATTGTATAAAAGATTCTATTTAAATTTCCTGGCGTATGTTTTGAAATTTTTGTTGCAAGTTCAAATGAACCTCCAAAACCTTGTTGGAATGGTTGAGCATAATCTAATTTTTTTAATTGATTTGTAATTGCATTAATAATTTCTTCTCTTCCGTGACCTAAAGGATTGCAAAATAATCCCGAGCTTGCATCTATCTGGGTTTGACCTTGATGATTTTTTAAATAAACACCTTTTGCCTCTACAATTAATCTAGGAGATTCTTTGAAATCTCTATTAGATGTAAATGGCATCCAATGTTCATTTAAAGAATTTGGTATTTGAGGTTTTTCTGAACTCATAATTATGTTTCGATTCATAGACTAATTATATAAATTAACCAGTAAATTTTAGTCATACTCGATATGTTAAATGACCGCAACTATAGGTTGTAACTTATGACTTTTGAAGCCTGTGTAATTTATTCATCATTTACTTAAAAGAAAATTTAAACTTAAATATCGATAATTAAATTTAATTAACAGGAGATGAAATGAAAAAAATAGTTAGTTTCATTTTAGGAAGTTTATTTGCTCTAAACTTAACAATCACAGCGGCAAACTCTGCTGCGAATGAAGTTAGAGTTGCATACTTTCTAGAGTGGCCAAGTCCAAATTTAGAGGACATGCAAAAAAAGAATTTTGCTAAAGCTTTAGGAGTTCCAGTAAAATGGACAAACTTCACAAATGGTGGAGCAATGACAGATGCAATGTTAGCAGGAGATATTGATATTTCTTACTCACAAGGTTTGGTACCATTTATTAATGCTGTAAAATCAAATGCACCTATCAAATTAGTTGATATTGCAATGGAATACGGAATGGGAGGAACAACTTGTGTAACATCTAATGCTTCAGGAATAACAAAAGCAAATGCAACTGAATTAGAAGGTAAAAAAGTTGCTGTTCCGTTAGGTACTATGGCTGAGTACGTTTTCGACGAAAGTATGAAAGTTGTCGGAGCTGACAGAAGCAAAATGGATATTATTCAAATGGACCCTGAAGAAGGTGCGGCTGCATTAGTAAGTGGAGATGTAGTGATGGCATGTTTATTTGGTGGTAATTCTATCAAAGCTGCGGTTGCTGTAGGATCAAGACTTTTAACAGTTCAAGAAGCAAGAGATGCAGGTATTTTAGGAATAGATATAACTTCTGTAACAGACAAATTTATGAAGGAAAATCCTGGAATGTTGAGAACTTTTATTGAAGTAACTCATGAAGCAAATGAAAGATATAGAAATGGAAAAAGTGATATGAATTCTATGTCAAAAGCTTCAGAAATGAAAATTGCTGATATGAAAGACACTTTAAGTGGTTTCAAATTCTTAACTCCAGAAGAAACTAAAAAATCTATGGAAAGTGGAAACTTAGATGCATTCTTAAAAGGAATGGGAACTCCAGGTGGAGCAGTAGACACTAGTTTCTTACCTTTATAATTTAAAGATTAAAATAATTAAATAGGCGCCAATTTTATTGGTGCCTATTTTTTTAAGTAAATATTTTATATAAAGTCAACTAATGAGTGATTTAATATCTCAAAACTTAAACATGATTTTCAAAACTCCAAAAGGAGAGACTGTTCATGCTTTAAAAGATTTAAATTTCAAATTAAAAAAAGGAGAACTTCTAACAGTTCTTGGGCCCTCTGGTTGTGGAAAAACAACTTTGTTAAATATTGCAGCTGGTTTCTTAAGACCAACATCCGGAAATATAACTTTGAATGGTAAAGAAATTGATGGACCTGGAGTTGAAAGAGGCATGGTTTTTCAACAAGGTGCATTATTTGAATGGTTGACTGTTGCAGAGAACGTCAACTTTGGTCTTAGAATGAAAAAAAAAGATCCTATAGAAACTTCAAAAAAAGTTGATGAATGGCTGGAGATTGTTGGATTAAAAGGATTTGGAAATACCCCAACATATCAATTATCTGGAGGAATGCAGCAAAGAGTAGCTCTTGCAAGGTGTTTAATCAATGATCCTGATTTGATTTTAATGGATGAACCTCTGGGTGCCCTTGATGCTCTAACAAGAGAAAAAATGCAATCTTTAGTTTTGAAAATTTGGAAAGAAACTGGAAAAACAATTATTTTAATCACGCATTCAGTTGAAGAAGCACTACTGCTTGGGGAAAGGTTGTACGTAATGGCACCAAGACCAGGTAGGATACATAAAGAATACAATCTTCCATTTGCAGAGATGGGATTAAAAGAAGATTTAAGAGAAATAAAAAAAAATAAAGATTTTTCATCAAAAAGAGAAGAAATTTTATCCATGATTTGGAACATGGAGGAAGAAATTATGGGAAAAGAAAATTAAATGTTTACTCAAATAATAACAATATTAATTCTCGTATCAATTATCGGGTGCATACTTTATGGAAGACGTTTAATAAAAACTGAAAAAGTTGATGCAGTTTTTGGAAATCCAGAAAGAGCAAAAGGTGGAACTCATTGGATAATTGTCGGAAGCAGTGCAATATTGTTAGTTTGGCTTTATTATTCTTGGGATATTGCAAAAGGATTTTATCCAAAATCAGCAAATGAATTATGTCAGGTCGCAAAAATAAACGAGTCTTTATTAGGATTAAAATATCAATTTCCAATTGAAGAAAGAGAATTCAAAAGTACTTCAATAATAAAAATAGAAAATAAAAATCTTAAAAAAATAAGTTTAGAAATTCAAAATTCGCCGGATTTAAGCAACATACAGAAAACTGCATTAGTTGGTTTTATTAATAAAACAAACAAATTAATTCCATTACTTACTAACGATAATCTAATGGAGATTAACACAAAAATTAAAATAGATGAGATGACTGATGAAATTAGATTGTTAAGCACTAATTTTCAAAAGAAAGATTATCCATTTGAAACAACAGAGCAAAAAAATGAAAGACAAAAGGCAATTGCTGAGCAAGGAAGCTGGGGCATAGTAACTGTAAGTGCCGGAACAGGATCAATAGAAAATACTATTGAAGTGCCTTTAGTGCCTGAAACAGATAGAGGGTTGAAATTTCACGCTGCAGCTGAACAATTAAAAAAAATTAATGATAAATTTTTTAAATTAAGAAACCATAACCCTCAATTCAAAAATGCAATAAAAGAACTTAAATCAGAGATAAAATTATATAGAAAAAATTTAGATGACACTGAGGAATTGGCATCTACTTATGCAAAAAATATTGTAAAAATTGCAAGAAGAATTGAATTTGCAAGTATTTATCCTCCAAATGCTCTTAATGAAATGCAAAATGCAATAATTGAATTTGATAATCTTCAAAAAACTGAGCAAGGGGGTTTAAGATTAATTGACATTCTTTTATTCCCCGCAGGAACTATCGTTGCAAGCGGTCCTAGTTGTTCTGAGCAAGGTTCGGGTAGATGGTTACCAAAACCCTCAGATACACTTAATAAATTTATTTTAATGTCTAAACCAAGCGTAGGTTACAAAAATATCCCACTTCTTTGGATTGATATGATGGATGTAAGCCAGATAATTGGCTTTATATTGCCTGATTGGATAGCCGATGTTTTGCCTGGAGAATATCCGGTTCACACTAAAGATGGTGTGGTTAAGCAAAATTTTAAAGGTAAAGTTTTAAAAATTGTTACAGGTGATTTTAAATTATTTAAAATTCCTGTTCCATATGGTCATATTTGGGATTCATTTTTAAGAGTTTTTCTTGGATTAGTTTTTGGAATATTGATTGGTGTACCATTAGGACTTTTCATGGGCTTAAATAGATTTGCTAAAGGTTTCTTTGATCCATTAATTGAACTTTATAGACCAGTACCTCCTCTTGCCTGGGCTCCTTTAATAATCTCAGTTTTAGGAATTGATAATACTGGAAAAGTATTTTTATTATTTATGGTTTCATTATCTATAATGATTATTTCAGCTAGGGCCGGAGCATCAGGCACGCAGTTATCTAAAATTCATGCAGCACATTCTCTTGGTGCTTCTAAAAGACAAATACTTAGATATGTTATTTTTCCAAATTCTTTACCTGAAATTTTAACAGGTATTAGAGTAGCTGTTGGTATGTGCTGGGGGACTTTAGTTGCAGCAGAATTTTTAGCAGGTACAACTGGAATTGGATTTGTTGAAAATGTTGCCAAGAAGTATTTTCAATATGAAGTAATTTGGATCACAATTTTTATAATGGGTATGTTGGGTCTTCTTTTTGATGTAACTTTGAGAAAAATTATAGATAAGACTATTCCATGGAGAGGAAAAGGTTAATAAATTTTTTAGTTTTACCTCTTTATAATAAGTTTTTTATTAAAATTTACTTCTAAATTATATAATTTAAATTTGTAATCTAAGTGTTAAGTTATTTTAAAAAAGAGAGGAAATATATGAAAAAAGTACTAATAGCACTTTGTTTTTTTGTTTTTTCATCTTCAATTTCATATTCGGACACTACAGATCAAAAGTGGATGAATATTGTTGAATTAAAAAAAACTGGAGATCATTGTGTAGATGATAAGAACTGTTTCAACAGATATCATCCTTATATACCGCCAGCTGCAAAAGCTAATCCTGGAGATATAATTATTTTACATACTCGAGATGCTTTAGACTCAGAATTTAAAATTGATTCAATTCCAGCAGACTTAGCTACTGTAGACTTAGGTTTAGTTCATCCAATGACTGGGCCTGTGCATATCAATGGTGCAAAAAGAGGAGATGCAATAGAGATTGAACTTTTAGATATTGCCCCTGATCAATATGGTTATACTGTAATTGCACCAGGATTTGGTTTTTTAAGAGATATCTTTACTGAGCCTTATATAGTGAATTGGAAATTGACTAGAGTTGGAGCTGTATCAGCTGAAATTCCAGGAGTTACAATTCCTTATGAAGCTTTTCCAGGTTCAATTGGTGTATTACCTGGTATAATGGAAGTTAATAAATATAAAACAAGAGAAGCAGAGCTTGCTGCTGCTGGAGGAGCCGCATTAGGTCCTTCTCCTGCTGGAGCATTACCAGATGCAATTTGTGGACCAAATGGATCTTACAAAGACGACTGTTTAAGAACAATTCCTCCAAGAGAAAATGGTGGAAATATCGATGTTCAACAAATGCAAATTGGTACAAAAATGGTTTTCCCATGCTTCATAGATGGTTGTGGTATATTTGCAGGTGATATTCATTATGCTCAAGGTGATGGTGAGGTGTCTGGAACTGCAATAGAGATGGGAAGTATTGTTCAATTCAGAGTAAAAATACTTCCAGGTAAAGGAAAAGATATGGATATGCCATACGTAGTTGGAAATGATCAAATTATTGATATGGAACCAACAAGGTATTATCAAACAATTGGTATTCCTTTAAAAGCTAAGGGTGAAATGCCCCCTTCTCATGCTTATCTAGATTCAAGTAAATTAGTTGATTTAGAAAATGCCTCTGAGGATCTAGTTATTGCAGCAAGACATGCATTAATACAAATGATTGATTATTTAGTTAATGAGCACGGATTAACTAAAGAACAAGCTTATGTTTTATGCTCGGTAGCTGCTGACTTAAGAGTTGGTCAAGTAGTTGATATACCAAACTATGTTGTTACCGCTGTATTGTCTCTAGATGTATTTGATAAATATAGAAATTAATCTATAAATATATATAGGGCGCTTTAATTGGCGCCCTATTCATTTATGCTAAAATTTAAAAATAAAATCATTATTTATTTAGTAATATTCTTATTTTGCTCAGCTCATTCACCTTGGAGTAGTTATTTAAATTACAGAGCCAAACATTTATTAATTATGAGCGTTAAAACAGATTCTCCAACTTATCCTTTTTCAGAATTACTTATAAATTACATAAATAAAGAACTTCCAGAAGCACAATCAAGACCAGCAAGAGCAAAAGACTTTGAAAGAGCACAGAGTCTTTTTTCTACAAATCAAATGCCACTTGTGTTGCTGTCTAAACAAAATGCTAAAGATTTGATAAGAGGACAGGGTGATTTTAAAGAATTTGGCTCTACTGAAGCACTTGTACTTTATGGTTTTGGAGATTTAATATTACTTGTTCAGCCAAGTTTACCTAATAGACATGCGTGGCTTTTATTAAATGCTTTAAAAAAATCGAAAAATGTTTTTAAAGATGGAATTAGCCCAGATAAATTAGCTGATATTGGTGAAGCTCATCCAGGAGCAATTATGGCTTTAAATGGCGAGGAAATGCCAGACAGTTAAATGCAAATTCAAAAGCTTAAGCAATTAATTTCAAAAATACTTATAAAATATAACCTTAACAAAAAAGATGCCGAAATATGCGCTAAAGCTCTAATTAATGCTGAATTAGTTGGGGCTCCATCCCACGGAGTTTCTAGGCTTAAGATGTATTGTGAAAGAATAAAAAAAAAAGTAATTAATCCAAAACCTAAAATTAAAATTAAAAGAGTATCAAATTCAGTCTCGTTTATTGATGCTGATAATAGCATAGGGTTTGTTGCGGCAGATACAGGTATAAAAGAAACAATTAAAATTGCAAAAAAAACAGGCATAGCTTTTGTTGGAATTAAAAATAGCGGGCATTATGGATTATCAGGTTATTATATTGAACAAGCTGTAAAAAAAAATTTATTAGCTTTTGCATTTACAAATGCACCACCTGCAATTGCACCTCATGGAGGAAAAAAAACTATTTTTGGAACAAATCCAATTTGTTTTGGATCTCCAACAAACAGTAAAATTCCATTTATATTTGATACATCAATGTCAATTATTAATAGAGGAAAAATAAGAGTTGCAGCTAAACTGAATAAATCCATCCCAAAAGGTGTTGCTTTAGACAAATTTGGTAAACAAACAACAAATGCAAAAAAAGCTTTATCTGGAGTTCAATTACCAATAGCTGGTTTTAGAGGCTCAGGTTTAGCATGGATGGTAGATATACTCACAGGAGTTTTTGTTGGAAGTGCTCATAGTGGTAAAGTTAAGGATCCTTTTGATGATTTTCGAGGTCCTCAAAATATTGGTCACCTATTTATAGCTTTTAAAAATAATCTTTTCGTAAAAAACTTTAAGCAACAAATTAAAGTCAATATAAATAGAGTTAAAAATATTCCAAAAATAAAAGGAGAAAAAATATATTACCCAGGAGAGAGAAAATTTTTTAGAAAAAAATTAAATTCAAAAAAAAATATTAAAATTCCAAGTTCTATTAAAAAAGATTTAGATAATTTGTTATCTTAGTTAGCCCGCGAAATAACCTAGTATTCCGATAGATAAACAGACTGAGAGAATTATTATTTTAGACTGAAAAGCTTCTTTTTTCTGTTTGGTAATTACACGTTTCTTAAGAACATCTATATTTACTTTACGAGGGGACATTCGAATTAATCTCGATTTTTTTTCAGGTATTTCAATTCTAGATGTTCTATTTAAGCTTTCGGTACTCATTAAATTATTAAATCACATTGTAAAAAATTTCACAGTTTATTACTGTTCAAAATGGGTTGACTCAAGTTTTAAAATTGTTCAAATTGGGTTTTGATACATTATGAAGCAGCTACCAAGTGTAAATTCTGAACTAGATGATGAACTGATCGATAGAATTTTCAAAAATCATTTTGATATTTTAAGTCCTTTTTTTTTAAAACTTATGTCTGAATGGACAATTGGTGCTTATAAAGTGTTTAAAGATATAGATACTTACACGATTTTAATTTATTTGATTAGTAAGCAGTTTGATTTTTACAG
>CACMND010000007.1 GCA_902614975.1 uncultured Pelagibacteraceae bacterium | reverse complement strand
TCAATGGTGCATCTGGAAATAATTTAAATAACGTAAATTTAAAAATACCTTTAGGTAGTTTCACTTGTGTTACTGGTGTATCTGGAAGTGGTAAATCTACTTTGATACTTCAAACTTTATACAATGCATTAAATCTTACTTTGAATAATAATAAGTTTAGAAAAATTCCTCAGCCATTTAGAGGATTTAAAGGAATAGAATTAATTGATAAAGTTATAGATATTGATCAATCACCTATTGGTAGAACTCCTAGATCAAATCCAGCTACATATACTGGAGCTTTTGGTCCTATAAGAGACTGGTTTACCAATTTACCTGAAGCAAAAAGTAGAGGCTATAAACCTGGAAGATTTTCTTTCAATGTAAAGGGTGGAAGATGTGAAGCATGTGAAGGAGATGGTGTAATTACTTACGAAATGCACTTTCTTCCTGATGTTTACATAACATGCGATGAATGCAAAGGTACTAGATACAACAGAGAAACATTAGAGATTAAATTCAAAGATAAGAGTATTGCAGATGTTTTAAATATGACTGTTGATGAAGGATGTGAGTATTTTGAAAATATTTCAAACATCAAAACTAAACTTCTAACGTTAAAGAAAGTTGGTCTTGGCTACATAAAAATTGGTCAGCAAGCTACAACTCTTTCTGGTGGAGAGGCTCAGCGTATTAAGCTTGCTAAAGAATTATCTAAAAGGTCTACAGGAAGAACAATGTATATATT
The DNA here is from genome assembly GCA_902614975.1 of uncultured Pelagibacteraceae bacterium. Lineage (GTDB taxonomy): Bacteria > Pseudomonadota > Alphaproteobacteria > Pelagibacterales > Pelagibacteraceae > Pelagibacter. The sequence continues at coordinate 72,510 of CACMND010000007.1, read as the reverse complement.
AGATGAACCAACTACTGGATTACATCAACACGATATAAAAAAACTTTTGGAAATATTGCACACCTTTGTTGCAACTGGTAATTCAGTTGTAGTTATTGAGCATAATTTAGATGTTATTAAAACTGCCGATTATATTGTAGATATGGGACCCGAGGGTGGTGTTAAAGGTGGAAATATTATTGCTGAAGGCAAGCCCGAGGAAGTTGCTAAAGTAAAAGATAGTTATACAGGTAAATTTTTAAAGCCTTTATTAGATACAAAATTTAAAAAAACTGCTTAATCTTTATAGAAAAATAATATAAAATCATGCTAGAGATGACTTCTATATTACAATCATTATCAAAAACTGTTCATTTATCATTGGCTATTGCAATATTACTATTCATTGGTCTTTATATAGGTAATGGTGGATTTGATTTTGATGTTTTATTTTGGAGCTGGTTATTAAGATACGTGCATGTAATTGTAAGTATTATGTGGATTGGTTTACTGTGGTATTTCAACTTTGTTCAAATTCCTAACATGGCTAAAATTCCAGACGAACAAAAACCAGCAATTGGAAAAGTTATAGCTCCTGCAGCATTATTCTGGTTTAGATGGGCAGCATTGTTTACAATCATATCAGGATTATTATTAGCCTATTTTAATGGATACGTTCATCAAGCGATGACATTAGGAATTGGATCAGGCGGCGGAAAAAATACTGCAATAGGAATTGGAATGTGGTTAGGATTAATAATGGCATTCAATGTTTGGTTTGTTATATGGCCAAATCAAAAACGAGCTTTAGGTATGGTAGAATGTGAACCTGAAGTTAAAGCTAAATCAGCAAAGACTGCAATGCTGTTTTCTAGAACAAACACACTTTTATCATTACCAATGTTGTTAACAATGGTAGCAGCACAAAATCTTTATTAATTAATCTTTTTCTTCCTTAACAATCGTTCTTTGGCTAACTTTTAAAGAAACCAACACTGGGTTTGCAATATAAATAGATGAATAAGTTCCAAAAATTACTCCTAATATCATCGCTAACGAAAATCCTTTCAATATTTCTCCACCAAAAATAAATATAGATAAAAGTGCCAACAATGTAGTAACTGAAGTAATTATTGTTCGGGATAAAGTTTCATTTATTGAGATATTTGTTAGTTCAAATATTTTAACATCTGCATATTTACGCAAATTTTCTCTAACTCTATCGAATATTACAACTGTATCATTCATTGAATATCCAACTATTGTTAAAACAGCTGCAACAATAGAAAGATTGATTTCTAATGAAAACACAGAAAATACTCCTAATGTAATTATAACATCATGAAATAAAGCTAAAATGGCTCCAAGACTAAATTGCCACTCAAATCTAATCCATATATATAAAAGCATAGCTGCCAAAGATAAAGCTATAGCTATTACACCTGATCTTAAAAGTTCTGCACTAACTTTTGGTCCAACGTTTTCTACTCTTCTAAAATCAACAGATCCTATTGAATTTGATAGTTTTGTCTTCAATTCATCAATAAATTTAGGATCATTTGAATTTTGTTTTTCAAATTTAACTACAAAATCTGTCTCATTACCAAAATTTTTTACAGACACATCGCCAAGATTCATTTGATTAAAACTATCTCTAATTTTTGTTATATTAGCAGAAGATTTATCAGTTCTTAGCTCTATTAAAGTACCACCTTTAAAATCAACACCAAAATTCAATCCTTTAAAAATTAAAAAAACTAAGGAAGCAATAATTAATATACCTGAAAGTATATTAAAACTTTTATAAAACTTATTAAAATAGATTGTTTTCATTAAATTAGTTTTTCCTTATGTTTATTTTTGATGACATAGTAAGCAGTAATCAAACGAGCAATGAAATAAACAGAAAATAATGTTGTTATTATTCCAATTCCTAGGGTTATAGAAAATCCCTTTATAGGTCCAGACCCCATGAAGAAAAGGATTACTGCTGCAATTAAAGTTGTGATATTAGCATCTAAAATTGTTGTTCGTGATTTTGTATATCCAGAATCAAAAGCTACGATTGAATTATTTTCATTTTTTAATTCTTCTTTAATTCTCTCAAAAATTAATACATTTGCATCAACGGCCATACCTACTGTTAAAATAATACCTGCAATTCCAGGGAGTGTAAGAGTTGCTTCAAATAATGTTAGAATTCCAACCAACAAAAATAGGTTTGAAATTAAAGCCAAGTTAGCAATTAACCCGAAAAATCTATATTTATAAATCATAAAGGCAACGACTAAGATAAATCCTATTATCAATGACATAATTCCTGCATTAATTGAGTCTTTTCCGAGATCAGGTCCTACAGTTCTTTCCTCAATAATATTAAGCGGAGCCGGCAAAGCACCTGATCTTAATAGTAAAGCCAAATCTGTTGCTGATTGAAAAGTAAAATCTCCAGAAATTTGCCCATTTCCACCTACTATCGGTTCTTGAACAGTTGGTGAACTAATTATTTTACCATCCAAAATAATTGCCAAACTTTTACCAACTCCGGATGAAGTTGCTTTACCAAATTTTCTTGCTCCAACTCTATCTAATGAGAATGAAACAACTGTTTCGTTAGTTTGATTATTCATTGTGGGTTTAGCATCAACTAAATTATCACCGCTAATTATAATTCTCTTACTTACCATAGCTTCTCTGTCACCACTTTCATATTGAAGTAACTCTGTTCCAAAAGATTGCTCTTGATTGGTAGCAACAAATTGAAAAGTTAGGTTTGCAGTTTTTCCTAATAATGATTTAATTCTTCCTGGATCATCAAGACCAGGTAATTCTACCAATATTCTATCATTTCCTCTTTTAAGAATATTAGGTTCATTTGTACCGACTTCATCAACTCTTCTTCTGACTGTTTCGATTGCTTGATCTAGAGACGAGTTTTTTAGTAACACTAGTCCGTAATCAGAATAAGTTAATTTGAATGAATTATCTTCGTTTTCAATATTAAATTCATGTGATTTAAATTGCTGAAAATACGTATTAATCTCACTCTTGTCATCGTCAAGAAGTGATAATACTTCTTCTTTTTTCATAACATTTACATCAAAAAATATTGATTGTTCTTTGATTGAGAAATTTCTAATTTTAATATTTTTATCTTTAAAAAATTTTTTCAGCTCCAAAACTTTACTTTGAAGTCTTTGTACGATTACAGGATTATTATCTATTTCTAATAATAAATACGAACCACCTTGTAGATCTAATCCTAATTTTATATTTTTTGAGAAAAATTCATCATCAACTTTTGTAAAATTGGAAATAGTAAAATATGAAATAATAAGTGTAAAAATTAAAACACTAAAAACTCTTAATTTAGAAAAATATAACACTTTTGGAAGTTATTATTTTTTTGGTTCAGCTTTAGTAACTAGTCCTTGTATTCCTGTAGCTCGAACAATTTCAACTTTAACATTATCAGCTATCATAACTTCTACTTTTTCATTATCGATAACTCGTTCTACAGTGCCAACGATACCACCAGAGGTAATAACTTTATCTCCACGCTTTAAAGCTTCAACCATAGCCTTATGTTCTTTAACTTTTTTTTGCTGGGGTCTAATTAAGAAAAAGTAAAATATTACGAATATTAAAATTAGGGGTATAAATTGTCCAATTCCTGCGTCCATGTTAAGTCCTTAAAAAGTTAACGATTATTTATACTATATACTTTTAGAAGACAACTCTTAATTGATACCTATTTTCTCCATATTGTTCATATATGGTCTTAGTTTTTCAGGAATAGTTATTGAACCATCCTCAGTTTGATAATTTTCTAATATCGCAATTAAAGTTCTACCAACGGCAAGTCCGCTCCCATTTAAAGTACCAACAAATTCATTTTCGTTATTATTATTTTTATATCTAGCTTTCATTCTTTTAGCCTGAAACGTTCCACATGAAGAACAACTTGATATTTCTCTATATTTATTTTCAGACGGAAGCCAAACCTCTATGTCATAAGTTTTTTCTGCACTAAAACCCATATCACCGGTGCTTAAAATAATTTTTCTGTAAGGTAATTGTAAATCATCTAAAATTTTAGTTGCACAATTAGTCATTCTCTCTAGTTCTTCAATACATTTGTTATTTTCTACAATACTGACTAATTCAACTTTATAAAATTGATGTTGTCTAATCATGCCCTTTGTATCTTTACCATAACTTCCTGCTTCTTTTCTAAAACAAGGTGTTGATGCAACTAATCTCATTGGCAATGATTTTAGATTTAATATCTGATTTTTAACCATATTAGTTAAGATCACTTCAGCAGTAGGAATTAAAAACTTTCTATCATTTTTATCATCAAACTTAATTTCGAATTGATCATTTTCAAATTTGGGCAATTGGCCAGTTCCAAACATAGTGTTGTCTGTAGCCATTAAAGGTGGAGAGATTTCAGTGTAGCCATTATTATTGACATGTGTATCAATCATAAAATTAGAAATTGCTCTTTCTAATGATGCTAATTTGTCTTTAACAAAAACAAATCTTGATCCAGTTGTTTTTGTTGCTAAATCGAAATCTAACATATTCAGCTTTTCACCAATTTCATAATGAGATTTTGGTTTGAAACTCATCTCTTTAATTTCACCAGATTTTACAACCTCTTTATTGCTACTTTCATCTTTACCGACAGGGACATCATCCAATGGTAAGTTAGGAATATTGCTTAATATCTGATCAAGCTGATCTTTAACATTTTTTTGATTTTTACTTAAATCATCTATTTTATTTGAAATTTCTTTAGACTTTTCAAAAAGGGTTTCATCTTTAGATTTAGAAATAGATTTTTTTTCCATTTCTAATTTTTCTTTTTCTTGAATTAATTTCCTATTTTCTTCATCAAGATTTAATATTTGGTCAAAGTCTACATCAACGTTTCGATTTTTAATTGTATTTTTAAAATTATCGATATCTTTTCTAATATCCTTAATATTGTGCATTTCTCTCTTGAGCTTTCTTTTCGATAATATTTACAGAAAAAATTGATAATTCATATAAAATTAACAAAGGTATTGCTAAACCTATTTGTGTAATTGGATCTGGTGGAGTTAATATTGCAGCAGCAGCAAATATTATTACAACAAAATATTTTCTTCTTTCTCTTAAATAAGTTGAATTTACAACTCCTATTCTTGCAAGCAAACTTAATACAACTGGTAGCTGAAAACTTAATCCAAATGCAAAAATTAACTTCATCACAAGAGATAAGTATTCATTTACTTTAGCTTCTAATTGAATCGGTAAGCTAGTCCCAAGTCCCGCACTTTCAAATGATAAAAAGAATTTAAATGCTAGTGGCATAATTAGATAATAAACAAGCATACCTCCTAGTAAAAAAAGTATTGGTGTAATTACTAAGTAAGGCATAATTGCTTTCTTTTCATGTGTGTATAATCCTGGTGCAATAAATTTCCAAATTTGAATAAGGATATATGGACTGGTCACAAAGAAAGCAGCAAAAAAAGAAACTTTAAGATATGTTAAAAATGTTTCTTGAAGAGCGGTAAAGATTAATCTTCTATCAACATTATCATCCTTTACAGCATTAGCGTAAGGTTCAACTAAAAATCCATATATGTATTCAGAAAAATAGTAACAAACCACAAATAATACCGCTAGGAAGATAAATGAATGTATTAGTCTTTGTCTTAATTCAGTAAGATGACTTATAAAACCTGTTTCTTTTTTTTTAGCTGTCATCTTTAGGTTTATCCTCTTTCATAATTTCAGTATTTTTTTTTAATTCTTCTTTAATTGAAACATCCGTTATTTCTGTAACTTGATTTTGAACATCTGAAAAATATCTTTTGGCTGAGCCTATCCATGATCCAACTTTTTTTAACATCACAGGAAAATCTTTTGGTCCTACAACTATTATTGCAATAGATACTATTATTAATATTTCAAACCAGCCGATCTGTGGCATTGATTACTCTTTTTTGTCTGAGTCTTGATTTTCAGATATATTTTTTGGTTGGCTATCTTCTGTAGCATCTGTAGCCATACCTTTTTTAAAACTTTTAATTCCTTTAGCAACATCACCCATTAGACTAGAGATTTTACCTCTACCAAAAAGTAATACTACTAAAATTACTACAATTGCAATTTGCCAAAATCCTATACTCATAATTACTTATAACCTTATAATTTTGGTTTTAAAACTATTTTTTTATTTATCGTTATCAGTATTAAGAGTGCTATTAAGCATCTCATCTATATCAGAGTATATATTTTCCTTTTTATCCTCTTGTTTTTCTTTATAAAATTTGCCTGTTCCAAATATAGATGCATCTACACTAGATGTATCAATAAGACCTGCTGTTCCTAATTCATCAACGGTTGGAAGATCTGACAATTTTTGGAGATTGAAATGACTTAAAAAGTCATCTGTTGTTCCATATTGAATAGGTTTGCCAGGGGCATCTTTTCGACCTTGAGGTCGAACCCAGTTCAATTCCATCAATATCTCAAGTGTATTATTTCCAAACGCAACTCCACGAATTTCTTCTATTTCAGCTCTAGTGACTGGTTGATGATAAACAATAATTGCAAGAGTTTCTATCGCAGCCTTTGATAGTTTTTTTTCAACAGTTTTTTGTTGAGACATTAATGAGGATAAATTTGGTGAAGTTCTAAAAGACCATTTATTGGATATACAGACTAAATTTATTCCGCGATCAGAGTAAAAATTCTGAAGTTTTATTAAAGATTTTTCAACATCAGTTTTTTTTGAAATTTTATTCTCAATAGTTTCGATATTTAACGGCTCTGCAGCTGCAAAAACAATAGCCTCTATTTCTTTATCAACATCACTTAATTTAGATGGAAATGATACAACATTATTTTTTTTTAATTTATTCATTAGATTTTTTTAATATATATGTCCTCAAATAAGTTATCTTGTTTGATAGATATATTACCTTCTTTTGCAAGCTCTAAAGATCCGGCAAAAATTCCTGCATTACCTGTCTTACTTAAAGTTTTAGAATTTCTAAAATTTTTTGGTATTAAATCAGTCATATTTTTCCAATCATTTAAATTATTGTAAAATTCTTTTATGACCTTGATACCTTCTTCGGTAGTAAATACTGGTAGTTTTGGAATATTCATTCTCTGAAAATCTTTTGTCATGACGATATTTGAATACGTTTTTAATAATTCAAACAATGTTAATGAATATTGAGAATTATAAATTGATCTCATTCCACTTTTTGAACCTCTCATAAAAATATCTTTGCCTAATCTTTTTCTGCTCAACATCTGAGAAGACAATAATCTTATTAATTCAAGTTTTTTAAGTTGGAGTTTTAATTTTTCTGCCACTTCAAGTGCTTTAAATTCCTCTTCCTCTGTTTCTGGTAATAATAATTTAGATTTAAGATAAGTTAACCAGGTAGCCATTAGCAAATATTCTGAGGCTAATTCTAAATTTAAATTTTCAGTTTTTGTTATAAAATCATGAAATTGATCTGCTAATTTGGTGATTGATATATTTTCCAAATCAACTTTTTGTGATTTTGCTAAATCTAAAAGTATTTCTAATGATCCAGAGTAATTACTAAGATCAACATTAAATTCTAAAGAATCACTCATGGATTTAAATTTAACTTATTATTTGAATTAATTTAGAAGTTTTTTTTACAATAAAATCATCAATATAAGGTGAATTTTGACCTACCACATTCATTTCTCTCATTTTTCCATTGCAATGAAGCACCAAATTACAACCTGCACGAAAAGATTTAATAACGTTATTTTTTAAATTACCTTTAAGAGCACCCATAGAAATATCATCTGACATTAATATTCCCTTGAATGATATTTCTCTTCTAATCATTTTTATGATTTTTTTAGAATGTGAAACGTTATTTATCGGATCAAGTTTCTTAAACAACAAGTGACCGGTCATACCTAAAACAGATTTTTTTTTGGTAAATGGAAAAAAATCATATTTTTTAAGATACTTTAGATCTTTGTCTATAACTGGTAATTTATAATGACTATCAACTTTAGCTAAACCATGACCTGGAAGATGTTTAATTACTGTACCAACCCTATTTTCGTGAAATTTTTCGATAGATATATCGCCAATTTTAGACAGAGTTTTTTTATCATTTGAATAGGATCGATCACCTATAATTTTATGAGACTTATTTCGTCTTAAATCCAATACGGGAACTGTATTAATATTAATACCAATAAGTCTTAACAAATAGGATATTTGCTTAACATAAACATTGAAATAAATATCAAATTTTTTTCTATCTTTTGAATATAAATCACCAAAATATTTTGCACTAAAAATGGAATTATCTATGAATTTTCTTAATCTACTTACTCTTCCACCTTCTTCATCAATTAGAATTGGATAATTAGAGTTTTTAAATATTTTTTTAATCGAACCGGTTAATTTTTGAACTTGATTGATTGATTTTATATTTCTTGAAAAAAGGATTATTCCCCATGGCTTATATTTTTTTAAAAAACTTACTTCACTTTTTTTTAAATTATGTCCACTAATTCCACATATAAAAGCTCTAGTTTTATTAATCATTATATAACAATTCCCAAAAAGAATATTTTTTTGTGTTTTTATTTTTGTATTCTACATATTCAATAATGTTGTCCGTGTCATTTTTAAGAATAAATAGATTATTTTCGTTAGATGATATTTTTTCATCAATGCTTGAAACTGCTCTATATGATTTCTTGTAATTATCGTCTGAAAAATAATATCTTAGAGTAAAGAATAGAAAGAAAAATATAATTATTAAATAAAATAGATATTTGAGCTCTTTTAGCATTACATTTTTTCAGGTGTATCAACACCTATAATATCCATTCCAGTTTTAATTGTTTTGGCAATAGATTTTAAAAATATTAGTTTTTCTGTATTTATTGTTTTATCATCATTGATAAATCTTTTTTCAACATCATCTTTTCCCATATTCCAATAGGAATGAAACTGAGATGATAACTCATATAAATATACAGGGATTCTATGAGGTTCTAGTTTTTTAGTGGAAATTTCTACACATTTAGGCCATTCAGATATTTTTTTAAAAATTTCAATTTCTTCATTATTAAATTGCATATTATTATTTTCATTATCAATCTTGTCATCAATATTTTTATTTATATTTCTAAAAACCGATGAAATTCTAGCATAACAATATTGAACATAATAAAGCGGATTGTCTTTAGATTTTTCTTTTACTTTTGTAAAATCAAAATCTAATTCAGCATCATTGCTTCTACTTAGCATAATAAATCTTGTTGCATCTTTTCCAACTTCAGAAATTAAATCTTCAACGGTAATGTAATCACCTTTTCTTTTAGACATTTTAAAAGGTTTGCCATCTTTTATTAACTTAACAAGTTGGCTTACTTTACAAATTAATTTATTTTTTTCTCCAGATAATGCTTCAACAACAGATGTAATTCTTTTTATATAACCCGCATGATCCGCTCCTAAAATATTTATTAATTTATCAAATTTTCTGTTTAGTTTTGTATTATGATACGCAACATCTCCAGCAAAATAAGTCCATGTGTTGTCAGATTTTTGTAATGCCCTATCTTTATCATCCCCAAAATCTGTTGATCTAAAAAGTAACTGATCTCTTTCTACCCAATTAGTTGTGTCTTCTCCTTCGGGAGCTTTGATTTTTCCTATATATACAAATTTATCTTTTTTAAGTTTCTCAATAACCTTATCAACCTCTTTATTTTCAACTATTTCAGTCTCACTCGCAAAATTATCATGAATAATTCCCAAATTATTTAAATTAGTCTTAATGAGTTTAAGTGACTCTGTAATTGCTAATTTAGTAAGTGTTAATTTTATTTTTTCATAATCATCAAATTGTAAATCTTTATTATTATCTATAATATGTTGGGCTATATCCTTGATGTATTCTCCTGGATATAAATCATCCTCATTTACTGGAAACGTTTGATTATCTAATTTTTCTTTTATTCTCAAATATACAGATCTAGTAAAATGTAAAATTTGGTTACCATGATCATTTACATAATATTCTTTTACAACTTCTTGATTGTTAAATTTTAACAAATTAGAGATAACATCCCCCAAAATAGCACCTCTACAATGGCCGACATGTAATGGTCCAGTGGGATTTGCAGAGACGAATTCAATAAGATGTTTCTTTTTAGAGCCATTAAGTGCTGCACCAAAATTACTAAGATTATTTATATTTAAGAGAAATGAAGTCCAAAACTCTTTTTTTAAAATAATATTTATAAATCCAGGCTTTGCTATTTCTATCTTCTCAATATTAGTATCGTCTTTAAAAATAATATCTTTTAATTTTTCAGCAATTTTAATTGGTGGTTCATTATTTGTTTTAGATAAAACCATTGCAACATTAGTTGACAGATCGCACTTAAATTTTTTAGGAGGTATATCTACATTTATACCAGATAAACTTTCAGGTAATAAAATCAGCTTTTCTTCACTTGCTAATTTAATTTTATTTAAAATTTTATTTAAGTATTCCTCAAATATATTCATTTTGATGCTCTATATAATTGTATGGCGTACCTATCTGTCATGCCAGAAATATAATCAGATATAGCTCTTTCTTTGTTAGTTTTTAAATATTTGGTTTTAATATACTTTTTTGGATTTTTGTTAATTACACTAAAAAGCTTTTTAATTATCTTTTTTCCTTCGTTATTTTTTTTTAATACATCTTTATTATTATACATAGTTATTCTAAGGAAATCTCTAATCTCATTTATAGTTATTTTTAATTTGTTGGAAAAATCAACAATTTGATTTTTTTTATTTGATACATCTTTTTTTGTAGATATTTTATTCATTAAAATATTTCTTGTCGTAGTTTTTATTAAGTCTTGAACCATTAAATTTATAGAGTCTCTTATAGTTTGATATACGAGGATATCATTATTTTCACTTTTTAATTTATTTTTATATGATTTTAAAATTTCATCAAAAAAAGAGATTTGTTTAAGATCGTTTAAAGTAAATAATTTAGCTTTTATTCCATCTTGAATATCATGGTTATTGTATGCAACGTCATCAGATATAGATGCAATTTGAGCCTCCAGTGAGGAGTTTTTTGAAAAATTAATTTTATTTTTTAAATTTTTCAAACCAATTAAATTATTTATTTTGACTAGCTTTGTTACCGGACCATTATGTTTAATAAGACCATCTAATGTTTCTAATGTTAAATTAAGACCTTCAAATTTAAAATATTTATTTTCAATGAACATTACTATCCTAAGTGTTTGAAGGTTGTGGTCAAATCCTCCATATTCATACATACATTCATTTAGGGACTCTTCTCCCGCATGACCAAATGGGGTATGACCTAAATCATGAGCTAAGCTTAATGTTTCAGCTAAATCATCATTTAAACCTAAGTATTTAGCAATTGTTCTAGCAATTTGTGATACTTCAATGGAATGTGTGATTCTGGTTCTATAATGATCTCCTTCAGTATTCACAAATACCTGGGTTTTGTGCTTCAATCTTCTAAATGAGGTAGAATGAATTATTCTATCTCTATCTCTTTGAAAAGGTGATCTGAAAGGATTGCTCGCTTCTTTGAACAGTCTACCTTTTGATGCAAATGTTCCTAATTTTGAGTAATTTTTCATTCTTTAAAAATGGCAAAATATTATTATATTGTTTTTATCAATGTTTAATTATGATTAAAGAAATTAAATTTACAGATAATGCTATAAAGCAGATAAACCATCTTCTTTCATCAAAAGATAAAGGGTCATTTTTTAGAATCGCTATTAAAGGTGGTGGATGCTCTGGATTTCAATATGATTTCTCATTTGATAACTCTGCTAAGGATGATGATCTACAACAAGACAATATCCTTATTGACAAAACATCGGCAGATTTACTAAAAGGATCTGAAGTTGATTTTGTAAAAGAATTAATCGGAGATTCTTTTAAAATAAACAACCCGCAAAGCAAATCTTCTTGTGGTTGTGGCGTATCTTTCTCGCTTTAATGATAATTAGTTCCTGGAATGTTAACTCTGTAAGAGCAAGAATTGAAAATATTAAAGAGTATCTAAAAAAATATTCACCAGATATTTTAATGATGCAAGAGATCAAAGCTCAAGATGAAAACTATCCTTACGAAGACTTTGAAAAATCAAATTACCAGAATTATGTATTTGGTCAAAAATCATATAATGGAGTTGCGATAATTTCTAAAAAAAAATTAGACAAAATTGAAAAAGATATTTTTAAAGACAAAAATAAACAATCTAGAATTATTACTGCAGATCTAAAACATAAATCAAAAACTATTAAATTAATAAACATATACACACCCAATGGAAATCCTGTTGATACAGAAAAATATACTTACAAATTATATTGGCTAGAAAGTTTAATTAAGAAGTTAAAAGGTTATTTAAAAAAAAAAGAAAATATAATTATTGGTGGTGATTTTAATATAATTCCATCTGCAGAAGATGTTCATAATCCTAAAGGATATGAAAATGATGCATTATTTAGACTTGAGATAAGAAAAAAATTAAGAGAATTATTAAGTTTAGGTTTTCATGATGCATATAGATATATCCACCCTGATAAAGAAGGATATACTTTTTGGGATTACACAAGTGGTGCATGGCAAAAAAATAATGGCATGAGAATTGATCATTTCTTAGTTTCAAACTCAATTATAAATCTTGTGAAAGATGTTAAAATTAACAAATTTCCTCGTGGAAGACAAAAACCTTCAGATCACACACCAATTGAAATTGAATTAACTTAAAGATTTTATTTTATTAACAAGTTCCTCATTAATATTTCTAGGTCCAGTATCTAATCTGTTTTTGTGACGTCTTTCACCAGGCAACCTAACCTCTCCCATTGATTTCATTTTCTCAAAGAATTTATTTGAATGACTATCCCAATCAGAATTTGTTAATTTGTCAGGAGATATAGCTAAAATAAACTCTCCACCACTTGGTGGTCCACCATCATCTGTATCCTTCTCAGCCGTCTCATAACTAAAATTATCTCCAACTAAGGCTCCAGCAAGTAATTCGACCATCATTGCTATTCCTGAGCCTTTATAGCCGCCAAATGGCAACAAAACTCCACCATCTGCTATTTCACCAGGATCTGTTGTTTCTTTTCCATCTTTAGTTAAACCAGTTCCTATTGGGACCTTGTGCCCTTCTCTTTTTGCAACTTGAACCTCTCCCATGGCCATCGATGCAGTAGCCATATCATAAACTACAGGTGGTTTATTTTTTCTTGGCCAAGCAAATGAAATTGGGTTTGTTCCAAATAAAGGTTTAATTGCTCCTGCTGGTGCAACTGCTGGCTTATATGATGTACAGGCAAAAGCAACAAGTCCTTGCTCTGCTATTGCTTCAGTCTCAGGCCACATAGCAGCCATATGATGAGAATTAGTAATTGCTAAAACTGCAACTCCATTTTCTTTTGCAGCTTTTACGAGTTCTGGTATTCCATATTTTAAAACCATTGGGGCAAGACTATTTTTCCCATCTGCTTTAACAACACTTGGGGTTAATTTTGAAATCACTGGTCTAGCCTTACCATTAATTTTTCCGCTTTTTAAACCAGATACATAAGCGGGTAATCTAAATAGACCATGAGATAATGATCCATCTCTTTCAGCATTTTTGATTAAAGTAGATAAAGTATCTGCTGTTTCTTCATCGCATCCGTTAGCTATTAATGTTTTTTTAGCTAAATGAAAAATTTCTTCTAAACTTAAAGGAACGGTTGCCATAAATAATATTAGATATTATTTACGGCAAAAGTTCAATTTTTAATTAACAACCTTTAAAAGATTTAGACATATTTCTGATTAAATCAAAATATAAGTCTTTTCCAGGATTCAAAGTAGCTCCTAATGGGTCTACAACACCAGTTTTAATATTCATATCTTTTGCTACAGCTTTAATGATATTTGGATTAAACTGTGGTTCAGAAAATACACAAGCTACTTTATCATGCTCAATTATTTCTCTGATTTCAGCCAATTGCTCTGCTCCTGGCATTACATCTGTATTAACTGTAAAAGCACCCAATATATTAACATTAAATCTTTTCTCAAAATATTGGTAAGCATCATGGAAAACAATTGATGCAACACTCTGATTTAATTCAGAAGAGACGTCACTAACAAGTTTATCAATATCTTTTAGTGCTTCCTTTAAATTGCTTTTATATTTTGATGCGTTCTTAGCATCATTTTCAATTAAATGCTCTGCCATTTCATTTAATATAACTTTAGCATTCATTGGATCTAACCAAATATGTGGGTCATGCTCACCGTGGTGGTGACCTTCATGTCCTGCATGATCATCGTGGTCATCATGGTCATCTTTCTTTTTATGGTCATGATCATCGTGGTCGTCTTCTTTATGACCGTCTTTTTTTTTGTGGTCGTGATCATCGTGGTCGTCATGTCCATCTTTCTTTTTATGGTCATGATCATCGTGATCATCTTCTTTATGGCCATCTTCTTTATGTCCGTGATCGTCGTGATCATCATGATCACCAAAAATATTTCGTTCTCTGAATTTTAATTTATTAAGACCTTTAATTTCCATTAACTCAATTTTTTCAGCTTTTTTTGCAATTGAATCTAATGGTTTTTCCATGAAGTTTTCTAGATCTTCACCTACCCAAAAAATAAGATCAGCTTCTTGTAACATCTTTGCATGAGATGGTTTTAACGGAAATCCATGTGGTGAAGAATATCCATCGACTATTAGGTCTGGTTTAGCAACTCCATCCATCAGATAGCTAGCTAAAGAGTGTATAGGCTTAATTGAAGCTACAACTTTTATTTCTGCTTTTGCTGATGTAAAAAGAGCTAAAAAAGATAATATTGTAATTATTAATGTTGATTTTTTTAAGTTTTTCATAATTTAATTTAATGTTAATTGTTATAATATAACATTGTGTAATAATATAACATTAATAAGTCAAGGTAATAAATGACAATTGAGAACAATGTATTAGTAAAATTAACTGAAGTTGGATTAAAACAACGGAATAAATGGCTTGTAAAAGGCGTTTCTTTAATTGTTGAAAGAGGAAAGATAGTAACATTAATTGGGCCAAATGGTTCTGGCAAAAGCACAACTGCAAAAATTGCGATAGGACTTCATAAGAATATAGAAGGCAATGTAGAAAAATTTACTGATAAAATTGGATATGTTCCTCAAAAGATTTCAATTGACTGGACATTGCCACTTAAAGTGAGTGATTTTATGGTTTTAACAGATGAACTCGATGAAGAAAAAATAAATGAAGCTTTAAAATTAACGGGTGCAGATCATCTTAAAAACCAGAATTTAGGAAATTTATCTGGTGGAGAATTTCAAAGAGTGCTTCTTGCAAGAGCAGTTTCAAAAAAACCTGATCTTTTAGTATTGGATGAGCCGGTTCAAGGAGTTGATTTTACTGGGGAGATTGCATTGTATAAATTAATAAAAGAAATAGCAGATAAATTAAATTGTGGAATTTTATTAATTTCTCATGATTTGCATACTGTTATGACAGCAACAGATCATGTTATTTGTTTAAATGGCCACGTGTGTTGTTCAGGAACACCAAAAGACGTTGCAATGAATAATGAGTATAAACTGTTATTTGGCGAACAAGCTTCACAAACTCTTTCTATATATGAACATAAGCATGATCATGTTCATTCAAATGATGGAGATATAAAAAAAAATTAAATGTTTGATGATTTTTTTATAAGAGCTTTAATTGCTGGTATAGGTGTTGCTTTTGTAACAGGTCCTTTGGGCTGCTTTGTAGTTTGGAGAAGATTATCTTATTTCGGAGATACATTAGCACATTCAGCATTACTTGGTGTTACAATGGCATTGGCATTCGAAATTAATATAGCAATTTCGATATTTATCATTTCATCAGTAATAGCAATCATATTAGTTAAACTTGAAAAAAATACTAATTTGCCCGGTGATGCTTTACTTGGTCTTTTAGCTCACTCAGCATTAGCAGTTGGCTTAGTGGTAATTGGTTTTCTCTCATTTATAAGATTTGATGTCATGGGACTATTATTTGGAGACATATTAGCTGTTAATGTTGATGATTTGATAATTATATGGGGAGGAGGAGCAATAATTTTAATTGTATTAAAAATAATTTGGAAACCTTTATTTGCTTCAACAGTAAATTATGAACTTGCAGAAGCAGAAGGATTAAATCCTGATAGAGCAAAAGCAATATTTACTATTTTAATGGCAGCAATAATTGCAATTTCTATAAAAATTGTAGGACTTTTATTAATAACTGGGATGTTAATTATACCAACGGCTATGGCTCGTAACATATCAGATACTCCCAAAAAGATGGTAATTTTTTCTATATGTGGAGGATTATTATCAGTAATCATGGGTTTATTTTCTTCATTGCAATTCAATACTCCTTCGGGTCCATCTATCATTGCTGCAGCGTTATTATTATTTGTAATATCTCTATTTAAAGTTAAACAGACGATACAATTGAAAAACTAATGGGAAATTGATAAAAGAAAAACTATGCTTAAACAGGAAACACTATCAAAAAATCAACAAATAGTTCTTGATTACATTGAAAAAGTAAATGAGCCCATAAAAGCTTATTCAATTTTACATAATTTACAAAAAAAAGGTATTAAAGCCCCTCTTCAAGTTTATAGAGCGCTTGATAAATTGGTTGAAATTGGAAAAATTCACAAAATTGAAAGTAGAAATGCTTTCGTTGCATGCAAAAATTCAAATTGTCAGATTTCTAAGGCAACAGCATTTTCAATATGTGAAAGCTGTGAAGAAGTAAGTGAAATTAGTGACAGCAAACTTTCAAAATATTTAAAAAATTTTCAAGACAAAGCGGGTATGAAATTCAATAAATATAATCTTGAATTCTTTGGGCTTTGCAAAAAATGTTCTGTTAAATAATTTGTATATAACTATAAATATTTACAACAATGTTATTCTTTCTTTTTAAAATTATTGCTGGGGGTTTAATTATCGCATTTTCTAGTTGGTTGGCTGGTCAAAATCCTAAGCTCGCTGGATTTATTATTGCATTACCCTTGGTATCACTAATAGCGATACTGTTTTCGTATTATGAGCATAATGATACAGAAAAAACAGTAATGTTTACAAAAAGTATATTTATTGCAGTACCAGCAAGTTATTTATTCTTTGTACCCTTCTTTTTTGCAAAATCTTTTAATATGAATTTTTTCATAATTTATATTACAGGTTTAATATTGCTAATCGGAGGATATTTTATCCATAGATACATAATCAATTTAATATAAAATAATAATTTTAATAAATCTTTAACATAACTGTCATAAGTATAGAGAAAGGAGTTTTATGTTTTTAAAAAAATATCTCAAATGGATAAGCACGTTTTTAGTCTTAACAGGAATATTGCTTACAAATTTAAATATATATCCAATTAATATATATTTTCATGGTCTTGGTGTAGTTGGATGGACAATATCGGGTTTTTTATTAAAAGATAAGGCCATATTAACTAATTTTGGATTACAAATTCCTTTGTTTGTAATTGGTATTTATAAAATTATTTTTTAATGAAAAATATTTTATTTGTATGCACAGGAAATTCAGCGAGAAGCATTATCGCTGAGAGTATTATTAATAACGAATACTCAAATAAATTTAATGCTTTTAGTGCTGGTAGTAATCCATCTGGAAAAATCAATGAAGATGTTAAAAGTTTTTTAGAAAAAAATAAAAGTTATGATCTAACTAATTACAGTTCTAAAAACTTTGAAGAATTTATCAATAAAGAATTAAAAATGGATCATGTAATAACAGTATGCAACAACGCAAATAATGAGGTATGTCCTATTTGGCCTGATAAAAACCAAATTATACATTGGGATATAGAAGATCCGGTAGCTAAACTTCAAAATGCAAATGACGAAGAAAAGCAAATAATCATTAGAAAAACTTTCAATATTATAAGTAATAAAATTAAAGATTGGATAGATGAAAAATAAAAATAGATATTTTCTTTCAGAGTTCATTGGAAGTTGCTTTCTGGTCATGATCATAGTTGGATCAGGTTTAATGGCAGAAAATCTAACTAATGATATAGCAGTAATGCTAATAGCAAACACATTGGCAACCGGAGCTGGATTGTTTGTACTAATAACAGTATTTGTTGATGTATCTGGGGCTCATTTCAATCCATTTGTAAGTATTGCTATGACAATTACAGGAAAGTTAAAAAAAAACCTTCTACCCTTTTATATTTCTGCTCAGATACTTGGATGTTTGCTAGGTGTAGCATTAGCTAATTTCTTTTTTGAACATCAGGTTTTTGAATTATCAACAAAGTCAAGGAGTGGGATTTATATTTTTACTTCTGAAATAGTTGCTACGTTGGGTCTTATTTTAATTATTTTTGGTTCAATGAAATCAGGTAAAATAGCTGTTGCTGGATCAGTTGGTTTATATATCACTGCTGGTTATTGGTTTACCTCGTCAACTTCTTTTGCAAATCCTGCTGTAACAATAGCAAGAACATTCACAGAGTCGTTTACTGGTATAAGTTATTTAAACACTCCTTTTTATATAATTGCAGAATTAATTGGTATGTTAATTGCTGTTTATATCGCAAAAAAATTATTCTTAGAAAAAGATTGAAAAATTTAAAACTAACAAACAATATTAAATTAATTAATAAAAAATTTAAAAAAAAAGAATTTTATCATTTTTTAAAAACCTCAAACCTTTCAATAGTAATACCCAAAATTAAGAACAAGTATATTTTGGTTTCACAAAAAAGAATTCCTATAAATCAAATTAATTTTGAGTTTCCATCTGGTATAATTGAAAAACATGAAACAGCTTTAATATCTGCTAAAAAAGAATTAATTGAAGAAACAGGATATAAATCAAGAAATAAATTAAGAAAAATTACTTCATTTTATTCTGAACCAGGTCGACTCACCACTAAAATTACTGGTTTTTTTTGTAATAATCTTATTAAAATTTCAAAGCCTGAAAAAGGAATTAAAATCCACATAGTTTCAGATCATCAAATAATTAAATTAATTGAGAATGGTAAATTTAACAATGCATCTCATATAGGAATGTATTTGTTTTATAAAAAGAAATACGCTCAATAATAATACCGAGCGTATTTCAGGGGTTTAATGTTTACAATTTAATCACAGAAGAATATTACATTTGGATTAAAGATATGTTTCAATAAAATTAAAAATATATTAAAGAAGAAAAATCACTAACCTGTAAGTTGTAATAAATTAAATTATATATTAATTATTTGAATAAATTACTCTTGGTTCTAAAAATAATTCTCTCGCCAGAGCTTTAAATCTTTTTGTAACTTGTTTAGAAATTATTTCTTGGTGTTGTGCTGGAATTTTTAAAAATACAGAGTTACCTCTTTTATACAATTTAAATTCCTCTAAGAAGATAGTTGAAATAGATGTAAGTGAATGTGCAAATCTTAAGGCTGCACCAACTTGTTTACTAGAAAAAATTTCATTATTATTTAAAAAAGTTAAATATTCTATTTTAGGGTTGTATTTAATGCTGCAGTACCTCCAATAACATGAAAGAGCTATTTGAATTCTTTCTTTATGTGAAAGTCTCAATAATGGAGTATTTAATGTTTCTTGAAAAACTAATTCTGCTTTTTGAAAAGCACCAAGTCCCCAATCCATATGACTTAAAACACAAGCTAAATTAAGCAATTTTTCATCAAAATGTTCATTACCATCAAATACAGGTTTGATAAATTCATAATACTTTTTGTAGGTTAATCCCAAATCACCTCTCTTCTTAGAAATATATTCTAATGATTTTTCAAAAACTTGAGAGTTATCAATATTTTTAAAGTAATCTTTCGTCAAAGATCCCTCCCTAATACCGCTTATGGAACATATTATGTTTTTTGGATTTGTTGCTCTCATGATCTCATCTAAAATTATAGAGCTATATGGTAGATAAGGTGTTCTAGATTTAGATATATATTCAACTGTTTTTAGTTTTGCTTTATTGAACGATGCTATTTTTTCTATAAATGTTGATAAAGTTTCATAATTTACTGAATACTGATGGATTATGTGGACAGGGTGTTTATTTTGAAAAAGATGAAGTTTAAATAAAGCTCTCCATGTTCCGCCAACTAAATAAAGATTTTCAAATTTTTTTTTAGATAACCATTTTTCATCTCTCAAAAGTTTTTTTATATATTTAGAAAGGTTTCTCTTTTTTACAATTGGATTATTAATTAATCTTAAAACACCTAAGGGTAAAGATGTTTTATTAGTGATCAAACCATTTTCAACTCGAGCTAATTCTAAACTACCTCCACCAAGATCAGCAACTAACCCATCTACATTATCAAATCCAATTTTAACACCTTCAGCTGAACAAATTGCTTCTTCATCTCCACTTAAGATTTCTATTTTTTTCTTAAAAAGATTTTCTACGTATTCAACAAATGGTTTTGCATCAGTTGCTTCTCTTAAAACTGCAGTTGCTATTATTTTTAAATTAGAAATTTTAGAAACATTTAAAATCTCTGAAAATCTCTTCAATACTTTTTGAGCATAATCAACACCAGACTTATGAAGTTTTCTTGATTTATCTAAATTTTTACCAAGTTCACAAACAGCTTTTTCATTGAAAAAAGGCACACGAGAAGAGCTAAAATCTTCATAAATTAGCATCCTAATAGAATTAGAGCCTATATCAATAACTGCTAATTTAGCAGGTTTTAATTTTAAATTTTGTTTATTTTTAAAAACTTTAATTTCCACTTTTAATAAGTCTTAAGTTTAATTTTTTCGGTTTCATTTTTAATTTAGCTTTACCTCTTCCAGATAAACTAGGATTATTCATAAAATAATCATGGGCTGAAAAAGAATCATTTTCACTATATTTAATTTTTTTATAATTTCCACTAGCATCAAGTTCCCAACTTTGTTTTTTATCTAAATAATTAGCTAACATAATTTGATCAAGAACTTGTTCGTGGACTGTTTGGTTTTCAATTGGAACTAGAAGTTCTACTCTTCGATTTAAATTTCTTGGCATTAAATCTGCTGATGAAATAAAAACTTTTGCATCTCTACTAGGCATTGTTTTTCCATTTGCAAAACAATAAATTCTTGAGTGTTCCAAAAATCTTCCAATCATGCTTTTAACTATTATATTTTCAGATTTATCTTTAACTCCAGGTCTTAAACAACAAACACCTCTTACAAATAAAAATATCTTTACTCCAGCATTTGAAGCTTCGTAAAATTTATCAATTATCGCTGGATCTACCAAGGAATTCATTTTGGCCCATATTTCACCTTTTTTACCTTTTTTGACATTTGTTATTTCGTTAGCAATACATTTGTTCAAGGTTTCCCTAAGATTAATTGGTGATATAGATATTTTACTAAGATTTCGTGGTTTTGAATAACCAGTTACATAATTAAAAAATTTTTCCACATCAGTTGCTATTTTTTTATCAGAGCTAAATAAAGATAAGTCAGTATAAATTTTTGCATTAACTGGGTGATAATTACCAGTTCCCAGATGTATATAAGTTTGAATTTTTCCCTGCTCTTTTCTTAATATTAAAGATGATTTTGCATGTGTTTTATATTTTGCAAAACCATAAACTATTTGAATTCCTGCATTTTCTAAACTTCTTGAAAGTTGAATGTTTGCTTCTTCATCAAATCTTGCTTTGATCTCTATTAAAGCGGTTACTGTCTTTCCATTTTCAGCTGCTGTTATTAAGGCTTTAACAATTGGAGAATCTAGCGTTGTTCTGTATAGAGTTTGTTTAATTGCTATAACTTTTTTATCATATGCAGCTTGATTTAAAAACTCAACGACAGCATCAAATGTTTCAAAAGGGTGATGAACTATTAAATCTTTTTTTTTTATAGTATCAAAAAAATTATTATTAAACTCCTTTAATCTCTCAACCTCCCTGGGATTAAAATTTTTAAATCTTAATTTAGAATTTTTAATTTTACAAACTTGGTCTATATCTTGAATTCCAACAATGCCTTCAATTTCATAGATGTATTCAGATTTTACGTTTAACTTATTGGTTATAAACTTAATTAAGTCATTATTACTATTTTTTAAAATTTCTAAACGTACTATGTCACCTGTTCTTCTTCTTTTTAAAGCCAATTCAAAAGATCTTACTAAATCTTCGGCCTCCTCTTGAATTTCTACATCACTATCTCTTATAACTCTAAATAACATTTTTTTATCTAAATCATGATCAGGAAATATTTCAGAGGCAAAAAAACTTATAACATCATCTATAATTAAAAATTTTTTAAAACTTTTATTTCCATCTATTTCAATAAATCTTGATAAAGCTTTTGGAATTACTATTATTGCATTTAAAGTCCTTTTTTTATTTTTCTTATTTAATCTCATAACTAATGCTCTTCCTTGATTTGCAATAAATGGAAAGGGATGAGCTGGGTCTATTGCTGATGGGGTTAGCAGAGGGTAAATTTCTTCATTAAAAATTTTAAATAATCTTTTTTGTTCAGTTTTACTTAAATTTTCAGGTTTAACTATACTTATATTTGCTTTTTTTAATTGAAGAATTAAATCTCTAAATATTTTATTTTGTTTATTAAGAAGATTATTTGTTTCCAAAATAACTTCACTCATTTGTTCATCAGGAGTAAGACCATCAGAACTAAGTGAATCTACATCTTGTTTGATTTGACTATATAAACCTGCAACACGAACCATGAAAAATTCATCTAAATTTGATCCAGCTATAGATAAAAATTTAATTCTTTCATAAAGAGGATTTTCAAAATTTTGGGCCTCAAGAAGAACTCTGTCGTTGAATTTTAGCCAAGACAGCTCTCTATTTATGTATTTAGATTTTAGTGTTTCTTTATCTTGTTTTTTTAATGCAGTCATATATTTAAAATTTATGCTTAAATTATACGTTATGCGTCATGCAAAATCTAGCTGGGACCACCCAAATCTTGATGATCATGAAAGACCATTAAGTAAGCGTGGCGAGAAAAATGCAAAAAAGATTTGTGAATTTTTTGTTAAAAAAAATTATAAGTTTGATTACATATTACTTTCATCATCAAAAAGAACAAAGAAAACCCTAAAAATTTTATTAAAAAAAATAGATAAACCAAAAAAAATTATTTCTTCAAAAAAATTATACTTATCAAGTGAAGATAAAATTATAGATATAATAAAAAAAATACCAAAAAAATATAAATCAGTGCTTTTAATTAACCATGAACCTACTGTTAGAAATCTAATACGATCACTGATAAAAAATCACAACAACAACCATTTTAAATTATTAAACTACAAATTTCCGACATCGGCATTTGCAAAAATTTATTTTGATTTTAATGAATGGAATAAATTAGATGGAAATGGTTTAATTAAAGAATTTACTAGACCTAAAGACCTTCAAGATTCTAAAGAATAACCTGCTGATCTTACAGTTCTAATTAAAGGCTTAGTATTATCTATATTAATAGCCTGTCTTAATCTTCTGATATGCACATCGACAGTTCTAGTTTCAACGTAAATATTTTCTCCCCAAACATTGTTTAAGAGTTGTTCTCTTGAATATACCCTTTTTGGATTTTTGATAAAAAAATCTAATAATTTAAATTCTGTAGGTCCTAGAGATATTTCAATGTTATTTCTATAAACTCTTTTTGTTATTCTATCTATTTTTAGATCTGTAAACTCAACAACATCAACGGTGGATTGTGGTTTTGATCTTCTGAGTAAAGATTTAATTCTTGCATTAAGTTCTTTTTGACTAAATGGTTTTGTTACATAATCATCTGCACCTGTATCAAAAGCTCTTAATTTGTCCTCCTCCTCGCCTTTTGCTGTTAACATTATTACTGGTATGTCATTATGCTTTTTGTCTTTTTTTAAATTTTTACATATTTCAACGCCTGACAAATCGGGCAACATCCAATCCATTAATATTAAGTCAGGAAGCTTATCTTTAATTTGTTTAAGCGCATCTTCACCATTTTCACAGAAACTTACTTTGTAACCTTCTTTTTCAAGGTTATACTTTAGTAGAGTTATTATAGCAGCCTCGTCCTCAGCTATAAAAATGTGAGCCGACATATTTTACTTTTCTCCAGTGACAATAGGTTCTGTGCCTTTTGGTCGATCACCCTCTAGATATTCTCCCTTAACTAAATAATATACTTGCTCAGCAATGTTGGTTGTATGATCACCTATTCTCTCTATATTTTTAGTTACAAATAATAAGTGGGTTCCATCACTTAAGTTATTTTCGTTATCTTTTAAATATCTAATCACTTCTTGCATGCATAAATTTGTTAAATCATCAATTTGTTCGTCGCTTTCCCATACATTAATTGCCATACTCGAAGATCTTTCTAAATATGCATCTAATATTGATTTCAATTGTTTTTGAGCATCCGAAGATACTCTTATAATAGCATCTACTAAATTTTTTGGTAAATTTTCATTTAACAAAAGAGTTCTTTTAGAAATATTTTTTGCTAAATCACCTATTCTCTCAAGGTCAGAAGATATCTTTAAAGCAGTGACTGTTTCTCTAAGATCTATGGCCATAGGTTGTCTTAAAGCAATTAAATTTACTACTTGCTGTTCAATTAAAGTCTCAAATTTATCAATTTTTTCATCATCTTTAATTACTGCCTCAGCATTATCACTATTTCTTGTAGTAATTGCTTGAATAGCTTTACCCAAAGCTTCTTCACAAAATCCACCCATTTTAATTATATTGCTATTTAAATTTTTAAGTTCTTCTTCGTAAGACTTTACTGTATGTGGTGCTTCGGTCATTATCCAAACCTCCCTGTGATATAATCCTGAGTTTTTTTGTTTTCTGGATTCTTAAATATTTTATCAGTAGAACCATGTTCTATCAATTCTCCAAGGTGAAAAAAACCTGTATTTTGAGAAACTCTTGCAGCTTGTGCCATTGAGTGAGTGACTATTATAATAGTATGGTCTTTTTTTAACTCATCAATTAGTTCTTCTATTTGAGCTGTAGCAATAGGATCTAAAGCAGAACAAGGCTCGTCCATTAGAATAACTTCAGGTTTAACTGAAATTGCCCTTGCTATACATAATCTTTGTTGTTGACCACCAGACAAACCAGTACCTGGTTCATGAAGTCTATCTTTCACCTCTTCCCATAATGCTGCCTTTTTTAAGCTAGTTTCAACTATTTCATCCATTTCATTCTTTGATTGAGCCATACCATGAATTGTTGGACCATAAGAAATATTTTCATAAATAGTTTTAGGAAAAGGATTTGGTTTTTGAAAAACCATACCAATTTTTTCTCTTAATCTAACAACATCACAACTTTTATCATTGATATCAAAATCATTAATTATAATCTGCCCTTTTACTCTACATATATCAATTACGTCATTCATTCGGTTTAGACATCTTAAAAAAGTAGATTTACCACAACCTGAAGGCCCAATCAGTGCTGTAACTTGATTTTCTTCAATATCTAAATTTATATTGAATAGAGCTTGTTTTTTTCCATAGAAAACATCTACATTTTTTGAATTTATCTTTATCATCTTAACTCCATTTTTTTTCAAATTTATGTCTAATTATTTGTGCAAATAAGTTCATTATAATTAAAAATCCTAATAGAACCATAATACAGGCAGAAACTTTCTCGACAAAACCTCTTTCAGCGCTCTCTGCCCAAATATAAATTTGCACTGGCAAACTTGCAGCTGGATCTAAAGGAGATCCTGGTATTGTATTTACAAAAGCCACCATGCCAATCAATATCAAAGGTGCGGTTTCGCCTAAAGCTTGGGCCAAACCAATTATTGTACCGGATAAAGTCCCTGGCATAGATAACGGAACTGTATGATGCATTGTAGTTTGCATTTTACTAGCACCCATTGCAAGTGCTGCCTCTCTTATACTTGGAGGAACTGCTTTTAAAGATGCTCTACAAGCAATAATAATTGTTGGTAAAGTCATCAACGATAAAGTTATTCCACCGACTAGAGGTGTTGACCTAGGTAATTGAAATACAGCAAGTAAAATACCCAGTCCTAAAAGACCAAAAACAATTGAAGGTACTGCTGCTAAATTATTTATATTTACCTCAATAAAATCAGTAAATCTGTTTTTAGGAGCAAATTCCTCTAAATAAATAGCTGCTAGAACTGCTACAGGAAAAGCTATCATTAAACAAACAAGTATAGAAAATATTGATCCCATAAATGAACTTGCTATACCAGCTAATTCAGCTTCTCTTGAATCAGGATATGTAAAAAAACTTAAATTGAATTTACTTTCAACTTTTCCTAGTTCTACAAGTTGATCAAAAATCTTTAATTGATAATCCGTAACTCTTCTTTGATCTTCAGGTAAATCTCTTGGATAATTGCCTTTAAATACTTGATCTAAATCATCTGAGGCAGTTAAATAAACATCTTTAGTTTTTCCAATTAATGAAGGGTCGTTTAAAAGTTCCCTTTTAATCTCTCTTTCGAAAAAGTAAGAGACCATTCTCTTCAGCTCATTTTCTTGATCCTCATTAGCATTTGGATCCAAATCAGCCATTGATTTTAATGCTATATCGTAATAATCAGCATCTTTTAAATCCTCTTTAGAAGGATTTTGCTCTAACATCATTAATTCAGCATCAAAAGTAACTGGAACAATAAGCCAAGTTTTTTGAAAGGCTGAATAGCCTGTCGAAAAAATTTTAAAAATAAAGATTGTTAAAAATAAAAGTGCCATAAAAATTGCACTTTGACCGTATAATCGAAATCTCTTTTCAGCTTTATATCTTTTATTTAATAATTGTTCTTTATTTTTATTCATATTTTTCTCTATATTTTTTAACTACTCTTAAGGCCACAATATTCAAACAGAGCGTTACTAAAAATAATGACATACCTAAAGCAAATGCAGCTTGCGTTTTTGGGTCGCCAAAAGCTTGATCTCCAATTAATATTACAACAATTTGCGCTGTAATTGTTGAAGTAGATTCTAATGGATTTAAAGTTAAATTAGCAGCTAAACCAGAGGCCATAACAACTATCATTGTTTCTCCAATTGCTCTTGAAACACCAAGCAAAATAGATCCAACTATACCAGGCAATGCTGCAGGAAAAATAACTTTTTTTATTGTTTCTGATTTGGTTGCTCCCATGGCATAACTTCCATCTCTTAAACTTTGAGGTACACTTGTAATCACATCGTCACTTAAACTTGAAATGAATGGTATAATCATAATGCCCATTACTCCGCCTGCCGCTAAAGCGCTTTCAGCTGAAACGTCTAAACCCATGCTATTACCTATTTCCTTTAAAAAAGGTCCAACTGTTAGAGCAGCAAAAAATCCATAAACAACTGTTGGTATACCAGCTAAAATTTCAATTAAAGGTTTTGCGTATTGTCTAACTTTAACTGATGCATACTCAGCCAAATAAATTCCACTCATTAGTCCAATAGGAATAGCAACACACATAGCTATGAAAGCAATAAAAAAAGTACCAGCAAAAATAGGGACTGCTCCAAAAGTATCGGAGTACATTGTCGGATCTAAAGCCTCTGAAGAATCTCTAACAAAAGCTTTTGCAGGATACCAATGAGTTCCAAAGACAAAATCAAATAATGGAATTACTTTAAAAAAATCTATAGTTTGAAATATAAGTGAAAATACTATTCCAACAGTAGTTAATATTGCAGCTAAAGAAGCTGTAAATAAAACTGCTTTCAAAAATTTTTCAACTGGTTCTCTTGTTCTAGAATTAGATGAAATTTTTTTATAAGCGTAAGCAACAGAGGCAATAATTATAGATAATAGTATAACAGCTTTTGAACTTTGAGCTATTGATCGAAGACTTAAATATTTTTCAGCTGAAGCCTCAATAAAAGGTGTAATTTCTCCGGTAAATTGTCCTCGAGACAATGCTTTTGTTTTTTCGTAAATTAAATTTAATTCATCATCAAGATAGCCTTGATTTGAATAATCACTTAAGATTAATAATTTTACAATTGTGGGCTCAAAAATTGCCCATAAAGAAAAAATTATAAAAGCTGGTATTGCACACCAAATTGCAAGATAATAACCATAAAATTGTGGTAATGCAGTTAATCTTTTATTTGTAGATTGAATTGTATATGCTTTTCTACGTCCAAAATAATAACTTGTGAAACCCAGAAGAACAATAAATGTAAACAATATTAAGTTCAAAGAATCTCCTTTATTGAGGACTTTACTCTTATTTCAAAAAAAAGGGGTCTCAAAAGACCCCTTTTTTAATTATTTGTTAACAGAGTAATAATTAATTACCCATAGCAACTAGCTTCGTAGCATTAGTTCTAGTTGTTTTATACAACTTAGAGTCTAATGGAACTAAACCAATATCTGCTAAGTAACCACCTTTTCCAATAGCTTTCTTAGTTGTGAATTCTTTCACAAACTCATGTAATCCTGGGATTACTCCAACGTGAGCTTTTTTCACATAGAAAAATAATGGTCTTGCAACTGCATAACTATAATCTTGAATACTCGCTAGAGAAGGTTGTCCACCATCTATGCTAGCAGCTTGTAATTTATCTTTAGCAGCTAAGAAATAGCTGAAACCAAAGAAACCAAACATATCTTTATCTTGAGTTAACTTTTGGATGATTAAACTATCGTTTTCTCCTACTTCAATAGCAGCTCCATCTTCTCTGTAAAGTTTTTGTGGTTTTTTGTATTTTTTATTTCCAGCTTCAAAACCTGCTTTATAAAGAGCTTTAGCTTCTTTAGTCATACCTTTTTTCATTACTAAAGAATTCCAAGCATCTCTAGTTCCTGATGTTCCTGGTGGGATCATTACTGAAATTTTTTGTTTTGGTAAGCTAGGGTCAATTTGGTCCCAAGTTTTATAAATATTTGGAACTAACTTACCATCAACTACTGTATGAGCAGCTAATGCTAAATATAATTGTTCTTTAGTAAAGTTTACTGGTTTTGCATCTTTGCTGTAAGCTAATGTAATACCATCGTTACCAATTACGATCTCAACAATATCATTTACACCATTTTTCTTACATAGGGCTTTCTCTTTGTCTTTCATAGCTCTTGATGCATTTGTAATATCTGGATGTTGCTCACCAACACCAGCACAGAATAGTTTAGCTCCTCCACCAGTACCAGTCGACTCGATTACAGGAGTTTTGAATCCTGAACCACCAAATCTTTCAGCAACAACAGTCGCGTAAGGGAATACTGTAGACGAACCAACTATCTTAATTTGATCTCTTGCTTGAGCAACAGTTGCTATTGATAGAGCAACTAAAGAAGCAATCACTATAGTTAGTTTTTTCATTATCTTTAATCCTTTCGTTATTTATTAATTAAAAGATGCTTGACTCGTATAAATTTATTGAATCTTTAATATTACAGAATTATTACAGTTTTGTTAAAAACCTAACTTTTTAGTTGTATTTCATTGAGACAATAATCTCACTATTTTCAGTTTCTAGACCACCTTTGCATGAAACTGGATTTACGTTATCCTTAAAAGCAAGATCTGGGGTTGGTCTTAAGACAACTTCCAGTTTTACCAAATTAACTAATTCCTCAAGAACACTTTGGTCATAACGCCATTTTGGCCAACTAGTAGGAGTAGAAAAAATAGATGTTAAATAGCTTGTCGCCATAGTAAACCTATAATTACTCATATTTTCATTTCTCAGTAAATGATCTCTAACAGAATTAAATATGTTTCGACATCTCAATGAATCTGACATGTAGTTCTCTTTTTTTAAATTTTCATTTACTGGAATTGAAACAATTAAATCTACTGTATTTCTCCAATAGGAACTGAGAACATCTATATATATATCTTCGTATGGTACATCTTTATGTTTTTTTATTTCAGGATATGCACTTTTTAAGTCTTCCTGTAATCTAAAGATACCAATATCAAAAACAGTTAATTGCTGGTTTCTTAAAATTGTAGAAATATCAGATGCATTACTTTTAGTAATGATCGACATTAAAAAAAAAATAATAATTAAAATACTATGTAATATTTTAATCATAAACTAATTTTAAATAAACTAAGATACGAATCAACAAAAGATTTGTTAAATCTTGGTTGAATAAGAGTTAATTTTAAACAATTTTTTAAATTAATTATTTTGTTGGAAGATATATCTTAATTTCAGTACCTTCATTAACTTTACTGAGAATCTCATAGTCACCTCTGTGTTGAGATATAATATGTTTCATTATAGCTAAACCTAAACCTGTACCACCAACCTTTTTACTTTTTTCTGTATCTACTCTAAAAAATCTCTCAGTTATTCTTGGAATTAGCTGGTGAGGTATTCCGACACCTTCATCTTTAATGCTAATGGCAATATTTTTATCAATTAATTTACCTTCACTATTTTGACTTTTTACGTATATATTTTTTCCATCTTGTGAATATTTAATTGAATTATCAATTAAATTTGAAAATACAGTTAACAATTTATCATTATCACCAAAAACTAAGGTTGGTTCCATAAGTTCAATATGTAAATTGATTTTCTTTTTTTTAAGAATTAATTCAAAGTTACTTTTAATATTTGTAAAAAGATCATTTAAGCTCACAATTTTATTAGGCTTGATATGTTCTTCCAATTCTATTCTACTTAAAATCAATAAATCATTGATTAGGTTTTCCATTCTTAATACTTGATCAGACATGATAGACATAAATTTTTTTTGCGCCTCTTGGTCTTTTGAAGCTGGTCCAAGAATAGTTTCTAAAGAACCTTTAATCGAAACTAAAGGTGTTCTTAATTCATGACTCACATTTGCAACAAAATCAGTTTTTAGTTTTTGTGCTTTTGTTATTTCTGTAAAATCTTTTAGAAACAATACGACAGAGTTTATTTCTGGAAACAAATAGGTTGGACCAGGAATAACATAGATTTTGTAAAGTTGATAAGATGGTAAATTTATTTCTACATTGACATTTTTTGTAGTTTGATCTTTGATAGCCTCTTCAATCGTTTCTAATAATTTTGTATCTCTTATTACACTTGAAATATTTTTATCAATTAAGTTTTCTCCAAAACGTTGTTTTGCACTTTTGTTTAGATATTTGATTAAATTATATTTATCTAAAGCAAAGAATTGATCTTCTAATTCTTCAATAATTACTCTTTTTCCTAAATCATCCTTATTAGTCTTGTTTACAACTGGTGCTGTGTTTTCTGGCTTAATATTTTTTTTAAATAAAAAATATAATAAAATGATTATTATAACTATAAGTATCAACTCTGCCCAAAACATGGATATGTTTTAACAAATGTAATGTATATTGTCTTTAATTATTAGGTGAAATATTTTCAAAAAATATTTTTGCCGTTTCCTCCCAAGAATATTTTTTTGCAAAATCAAGACAATCTTGACGACTTACCTTCAAAGCTTTTAAAGCAGAGGTTTTCAAATCATTATCTAAAGTATCAATATTAGTACCCCCTAATATATCTTTAGGTCCCGGTACAGGGTAAGCTGCGACTGGTGTGCCACAATTTAAAGACTCTAAGACAACTATACCAAACGTATCTGTTTTACTTGGAAATACAAAAACATCAGATGATGCAAAATGAGAAGCTAATTCTCCATTTGTTTTCTCACCTAAAAAAATGTCTTTTGGAAACTTTTTTTTTAAATTGTTTAAATCAGGACCTTTACCAATTATAATTTTAGTACCTTCAAGATCTAAATCTAAAAATGCTTTGATATTTTTTTCAACAGCAACTCTTCCAACATATATCCATATAGGTCTTTTATAAGGTAAGTCTTTCTTAATGGGTTTTTTAAATGCACCATGATTACCTCCTCTGGTCCATGTAACCATTTTATTTTTATCAATACCTAAAGAAATTAATTCTTCACGCATAGATTCTGTTGTTACTAAAATTCTTTCAGCTTTATTATGAAAATTGCATAAAAATTTTTCTGACCATTTAGCTGGAATGATAGGCATATAAAGTTTCATGTATTTATCAAATCTTGTGTGAAAACTTGTGGTAAATTTTAAGCCATTTTTAATGCAATGTCTTCGTGCCATAAACCCTAAGGGTCCTTCTGTTGCAATATGTATTGCATCAGGTTTAATTGATTTAATTAAGTTACTTACACGGGGCCAAACATTTAAGGACAATCTAATTTCATTATATTTTGGCATGGGCACGGTAAGAAATTGTTGAGGAGTAATATATTCAATAGTTTGACCTTGTGATTTAAGAATTTCACCAGTTTCGTGGAGAGTTCTTACAACACCATTAACTTGAGGGTAATAAGCATCGGTAACAATTAATATTTTCATTCTTTAAGATGCTTTTTTGAATGAACCGATCCTGTTATTATCAATATTTTCTGAAATATATTCGTTTCTTTTTTTATCCCAATAAATTATCTCAAAAGTTCCATCATATTTTTCTGCCAAGGCTGTACATGACTCAACCCAATCGCCACAATTTAAATAATTAACACCATCAAGATTTAAATTTTCAGCATGATGTATGTGTCCACAAATTATTCCATCAAATTTTTTCCTTTTTGCATATGAAGAAAGTGTGTTTTCATATTCACCTATAAATTTTACAGCATTTTTTACCTTATATTTTAAAAATTTTGCCAATGACCAATAGTCTTTACCTCTCAATTTTCTAAAAAAATTTATAATAACATTAATTTTAAGTAATAATTCATAGGCAATAGCTCCTAATTTAGAAAGCCATTTAGCATATTTCATTACTCCGTCCCAAGCATCACCATGAACAACTAAATATTTTTTTCCTAACTGCGTTTCATGAATAACTCTATTTATTATTTTAATATCACCTAAATGCATTGGAATAAATTTTCTAAATACCTCATCATGATTTCCAATTATGTAAAATACTTTTGTCCCGTGCCTGGCTTTTCTCAATATTTTTTGTATGACATCATTATGCTCTTGAGGCCAATAGAAACTCTTTTGCATTGCCCAAACATCGATTATATCTCCAACTAAATAAAGGTTCTCGGATCTTGAATTCTTAAAAAATTCTAAAAGCTTGTTAGCTTGACAACCTTTGGTGCCAAGATGCACATCAGATATAAATATACTCCTATATTTTAATAACGGAGGCATTAAAAAAACCTATTTTGTAACACAACTGTAACTCGAATCATTTAATTCTTATGTCATTGAAATGTTAAAGATTTATTAAAAATTAGTTACGAAAAAATTATGCATTATTGTTTGATTTATAACCTTAATTCTTCAACAGGGAAAAAAATAAAATTTGTAAATAAGATTTATGAAAAATTAAAAATTAACAACTCTGTAGATTATTTCAAAACCAAATCTGAAAAAGAGGCGAAAGAAATATTTTTGGAATTTAAAAATAAAAATTATGATAGATTGATAGTTGCTGGTGGAGATGGATCAGTATCATTTGCTATCAATGAATTGATAAAAAATGACTTTGATTTTAATGATAAATTTGCAATTGGGTACATACCGGCTGGAACAGCCAATTTACTTCAAGCAGAGTTATCGATAAATAAAAAAGTAGACGATATTTGTAATATTTTAACATCAAATAATTATAAACAATCTAATCTTATAAAAATAAATAAAAATTATTTTTTTTTAATGGCTGGTATTGGTTGGGATGCTAAAATTGTTCACTCTATTGATACACGTATAAAAAAAATACTTGGTAAGATAATATTTGGTTTAAAAGGGTTTCAGCATTTTTTATTTATGAAAAATAATAAACTTGATGTTTTCTTTGATGGTCAAAAATATCAAGCTGATTGGGTATTAAGTTCTAATACCAAATATTATGCTGGTCATCATAAGATAAATAAGTCAAACATTTTTGATGATAGATTAATAACTTATGTTTTTAAAGATTTAAGTAGGCTAAAATTAATGTATTATATTATTTTGATAATTATTTATGGAGATTTATCAAGAAACAAATCTGTTATAACCACCTATTCAAAAAGTATCCAAATTAATTGCAATAATTTTGAAATTCCCGTTCAGGTTGATGGAGATAATTTTGGATGTCACAATAAGATTGATATTGAATTTTCACAAAAAAAAGTAAATTTTTTACTATAATTTTAATAACAAAATTTTAGACAAATTATTTTACTTAGAAATTTAAATTAAATATAATAATTTAAATTTTCATAGGAGGTGATGATGGGTAAGATGTTAAAGAAAAATGAAAGAAGAAAAAAAAAGTTTATCAAATCAATAGATAAACTTAAAAATAAGATTAATTTAAAGGAAAAAAAACTAGCTAAAATTAATATAAAAATTGCAGGTATTGAAAAAAAAGTTGCCGAAAAAAAAGCAAAAAAATTAGCTAAAAAGAAAACTAGTGAGAGTCCTGCGTCTGTAAATAATTAATGTATAAAAATTGTTCCTCCCCTTTTTTATAACAAAAAGGGGAAGGTAGTTAATCAACAAAATTTTAAACAAAGAGGAAATGAAGATGTTTTATTATTTAAAATTTTTGTTAATTATTTTTAATAAACTTTAATGACAAAAATATTTATAGATTGTTACAATTTAATTAAAATAATTTAATCCCAATCACACCTATTAAAATAAATAAAATTGATATGATTTTTTTTAAATTGATACTTTCTTTTAATAAAAAATATCCAATAAATATTGATAATAAAATACTTGTTTCTCTTAAAGATGTAACAACGGGTATTGGAGCTTTTGTAAATGCCCATACAGCCAAGGCATAACTAGCATATGATAATGTTACACCGTAAAAAAATATCATTTTACCCTCTCTATAAACCCTTTTAATAATATCCTTTTGACCTCTTAAACTAAGAATAAATGGGAAAATTATAGCGTTTAATATGAAAGACCAGCTGACAAAAGATATTGCAGAATTACTCACTCTTGCTCCATATCCATCTACGAGTGAGTATGAGCCAATAAACAAACCTGTTGTAAAAGAAAATTTAATTACATTTAAGCTACTGTTTTTATAATCGGAAATACCAAGAAAAAAAATACCAAAACATATTAAGAAAATAGAGATCAAAATAAACTTATTTAAAACAACGCCTAAAAATAAAATTGAGACTACAGTTACAAATAAGGGGCCTGTGCCTCTTGCTATAGGATAGACTTTTGTCAAATCTCCAATTTCATATGATTTGAGCAAGAACCATTGATAGCCGATGTGAACAACAATACTTGCGAAGATATAAGGTATACTTTCTATTGAGGGTGCGGGTAACAAGATGATTGCAACAATTGAAAAAGGTATATGACCTAAAATTATACCTGCTAGAGCAACTGCTTTATCCGAGTGCTTTTTGACCATGCCATTCCAAGTGGCATGAAGTAGTGCTGCCAATAAAACGACAGAAAATACCAATGTATCCATAAAGAGTATTAATTAACTCTACCGTAAATATCTTGATATCTAACTATATCTGTCTCTTTTAAAATAGGTCCAGTTTGTATTTCAATAATTTTTACTTTTTTCTTAAATTTATTTTCTATTCGATGAATTGCTTCTCTTGGTATGAATATTTTTTCTCCGGGTATTTTAAAGAAATTTTTCTTGTTTAATGTAATTAGAGGTTTTCCATCGGTAATGGTCCAATATTCAGATCGATGAAAATGCTTTTGCAAGCTTAATTTAGACTTAGAATTAACTACTAATTCCTTCACTAGAAAGTTTTTACCTTCATATAGATTGGTATATCTGCCCCATGGTCTATGAAAAACATTTTTTTTCTTAAAGTATTTGTTTTTGTTTTTTTTATATATTTTTGATATTTCAAACCAATTTCCAAGATCTGACCATGGAATACTAAGTTTTATTGCATTTATATTCTTTGATTTTTCAAGAATTGCATAATCAAAAGAAATTTCCTTACATTTATCAAAGAATTTTTTATTCAAAAAATATGTATTATTTCTAACCTTAGATTTTTCTAAAGATTTTAGACATGCTTTATAAATGCTAGGCTGATATTTTTTAAAGTTATTAATTATTGATGATTTTTTTAAGTAAAACATACCAGAATTCCAATAGCCTCCAGATCTGATTATCTTTTTGGCTTTTTGCTCTGTTGGTTTTTCAATAAATTTAGTTACTTTATTTAACTTATTTATACTTTTTGTTTTAAGATATCCGTACTCATTAGATGGTCTTGTAGGTTTAATCCCAAATATAAATATATTTTCATCACTTAAATTTTTAACATTATTTTTTATTGCTCTTGTTAAAATACTTGGATTTTCAATCAAATGGTCTGAGGTAAAAAACATTATTGGTTGATCAGTTGGAATATCTTTAATTAAAACACTTACTAAAATAGCTGGTGCTGTATTTTTTTTTGCTGGTTCTAATATTATTTTATATTTTTTTATTTTTGATTTTTTTAATGTTTTCTTAACATCTTTTAAATATTTAAGATTTGTACTGATAATTGGGAAATCGTAAGAATTATTATTTATTCGTTCAAAAGCTTTTTGTAATAAAGTCCAACCACCAAAATCAATAAATTGTTTTGCTTGAGTATTTTTTAAATTGGGCCAAAGTCGTGTCCCTGCACCACCACAAAGTATTACAGGTCTAATTTTCATCAAATATCTGCGTAAGTTTTAACCTCGTTTTTACCACCTGGATGAGTGGGTGCACCTAAATAAGCTGGTCCAACAGTTTGAGCATACTTCCAAAGAGTTCCGTTTCCAAAATTCATTTTTCTTTGCTTCCATTTCTTTTTTCTCAAACTAAGCTCTTTTTTACTTAATCTAACGTTAATAGTCCCCTTTTTTGCATCTATATCAATTACATCACCGTTCCTTAAAAGGGCTATTGGGCCGCCTATAGAGGCCTCAGGACCCACATGACCGATACAGAAGCCTCTTGTAGCCCCAGAGAACCTACCGTCTGTTATAAGGGCTACTTTCTCCCCTTTTCCTTGTCCATAAATTGCAGCTGTTGTCTGTAACATTTCTCTCATTCCTGGACCACCTTTTGGACCTTCATATCTAATTATAATTATATCGCCGTCTTTGTATTTTCTTTCTTTTACAGCTTTGTAAGCTTTTTCCTCAGAGTCAAAACATCTTGCTCTTCCAGTAAATTGTAATTTTTTCAAACCTGCAATTTTAACAATTCCACCTTCCGGAGCTAAATTACCTCTTAATCCAACAACCCCACCAGTTGGTGTAATTGGATTTTTATAACTTCTCATTACTTTTTGTTTTGGATTAAATTTCACATTTTTTAAATTCTCTTTCATTGTCTTTCCTGTAACGGTCATACAATCACCATGAATATATCCACCATCGTAAAGAGTTTTTAAAAGCATTGGAACTCCACCTGCTTCCCACATATCTTTTGCAACATATTTTCCACCAGGTTTTAAATCAGCAAGATAAGGAGTTCTCTTAAAAATTTTTGCAACATCCATTAAATCAAATTTAATTCCAATTTCATTTGCAATAGCTGGTAAGTGTAAACCTGCATTAGTAGATCCTCCTGTTGCAGCAACAACTGTAGCAGCATTTTCTAATGCTTTTCTTGTAACAATATCTCTTGGTCTGATATTTTTTTCTAAAAGTTTCATTACCGCTTTACCGCTATTAATTGCGTACTTATGTCTTTCTTTATAAGGTGCAGGAGTTCCTGCTGAATAAGGTAGAGCTAATCCAATTGCTTCTGAAACACACGCCATTGTATTTGCAGTGAATTGACCTCCACAAGCACCTGCACTTGGGCAAGCTTTCAATTCTAATTTTCTAAGGGCATGAGCTGTCATTTTTTTAGATGTATATTTTCCAACACCTTCAAAAACATCAACGACAGTTACATCTTTACCTTCAAATCTTCCTGGCAGTATTGAACCTCCATAAATAAATACACTAGGAATATTTAATCTCACCATAGACATCATTAGACCTGGTAAAGATTTATCACAGCCAGCTAAACCAACTAAAGCATCATAACAATGACCTCTTACAGTCAATTCAGTAGAGTCTGCAATTACATCTCTTGAAATCAATGAAGATTTCATTCCTTCATGACCCATAGCGATACCATCAGTAACCGTTATTGTACAAAATTCTCTAGGTGTTCCTCCTGATGAATTTACACCTTGTTTTACAAATTGAGCTTGTTTCATCAAATTAATGTTACATGGAGCGGCCTCATTCCAAGTTGAAACAACACCAACAAAGGGTTTTGCTACATCTTTTTCCGTTAAATCCATTGCATAATAAAAGGATCTTTGTGGAGCTCTATCAGCACCTACAGTTGTATATCTACTTGGTAGTTTTTTTTTATTAAATTTCCGCATTATAGACTTTCTAAAGTATAATTTAATTTATTAACATCTTTTTCTAAATTAATAAAGTTAGACTTTTCTTGCTCAACAATATCATTTGGAGCTCTTTCAATAAAACTTTTATTATTTAGCCTTGTATTTATTTTATCCATCTCCTTCTCAATTTTATTCTTTTTATTTAATAATGTTTCTTTAATTTTTGACAAATCTACATCTTCATCAAAGTAAATTTTAAATATTTCACCTTTAATGACCAAGTTTGCTGAAGGTTTTTTAATATCTTCAGTTACAAATTCATTAATTCTACCAATTTTTTTTAATGTATTAGAGTTATTTTCAATAAATTTCTTAATTTCGGGATTTATTTTATTTACTAGTATTTTAACAAATGATCCAGGGCTTATTTCTATTTCATTTTTAAAAGATCTTATAGATGAAACAAATTCAATTATTTCATTTACTTCATCAGAGTCTTTATCTTTATTAGAAATGGCTTCAGACCAGTTTTTTAACATAAGAAAGTCTTTTCCCTCCTTATCCAATTTATTTTTCAACCATATTTCCTCGGTTAGAAAAGGTATGAATGGGTGTAAAATAACTAGAATTTGAGTAAATATGAAACTAGCTACATTTCTTGTTTCTTCAATATTTTCATTATTTTCTGAATAAAAAACAGTTTTAGATAATTCTAAATACCAATCGCAGAACGAATGCCATACAAATTGATATGCAATTCTTGCAGCCTCATCAAATCGATAACTATCTATTGATTTTTTAATCTTTTCATTAGTGTTAGTGAATTCAACAAAAATCCATTTATTAATATTTAGTTTTAAATCATTAGGCGTTTTAATGTTTTCAAATTTACAATCATTTTGAATAAGAAAGTTATTAGCGTTCCATATTTTGTTTAAAAAATTTCTATAACCTTTAACTCTATCCTCTGATAATTTTACATCACGTCCAGGAGATGCCATTGATAAAAGTGTAAATCTTAATGCATCAGCACTATATTTTTCTATTAATTCTAATGGATCAATTACATTGCCTTTAGACTTTGACATCTTTTGACCTTTTTCATCTCTAACTAATGCATGAACATAAATATTTTTAAAAGGTTCTTTGTTTTGAAATTCCATTCCAAACATAATCATTCTTGCAACCCAAAAGAAAATGATATCAAATCCTGTTACCAATACTGAAGTTGGATAAAATTTTTCTAAATATTCATTTTTTTCTGGCCATCCTAGAGTTGCAAAAGGCCATAAACCAGATGAAAACCATGTATCAAGAACATCTGGATCTCTAATTAATTCAACATCTTTTTTATAATGTTCTTTAGCTAATTTATTTGCACCTTCTTCTGTTTCATCTACAAATATTTCTCCATCAGGTCCATACCATGCAGGTATTTGATGACCCCACCAAAGCTGTCTTGAAATACACCATGGTTCTATATTATCCATCCATTGAAAATATGTTTTTGTCCAATTAACAGGAAAAAAATTAGTTGTTTTATTATTTACTATTTCTTTTGCTTTTATTGAAAGTTTCTTAGCATCTGCAAACCATTGCTCCGTTAAATAGGGTTCAATTATAGAATTAGATCTATCGCCATAAGGAACTTTATTTTTAATTTTTTCTTCTTTAACAAATAAGTTTTTATCAGAAAGTTCTTTTAAAATTCTTTTTCTCGCTTCAAATCTATCTAGTCCAATATAATTATCGGGAGCATTTTCATTAATTTTACCATCTGGTGTAAAAATATTTATGACTTCCAAATTATTTCTCTCCCCTACTTCATAATCATTAAAATCATGTGCTGGTGTAATTTTAACAGCTCCAGTACCTTGTTCAGGATCTGCATAATCATCTTCAATAATTTTTATTTTTCTTTCAACTATTGGAACTATTACATTTTTATTTACTAATGATTTAAATCTTTCATCTGATGGATTAACTGCAACCGCTGTATCTCCTAACATGGTTTCCGGTCTAGTAGTTGCAATTGTTATAAATTTATCGGATCCCTCAATTGGATAATTGATGTAGTATAACTTTGAATTAACTTCTCTTTGGTCTACTTCTAAGTCTGATATTGCTGTTTTTAATACAGTGTCCCAATTTACTAATTTTTTTGATTTGTAAATTAATCCATTTTTGTACATTTCAACAAAAACTTTTAATACAGATTTTGATAGGTTATCGTCCATGGTAAAAGCATTTCTAGACCAGTCACATGAACAGCCTAATTTTTTTAATTGATTAATTATTATGTCCCCATATTGACCTTTCCACTCCCAAACTTTTTCTATGAATTTTTCTCTCCCTAAATCATTTTTATCGATACCCTCAGATTTAAGTTTTTTTTCCACTAATGCTTGTGTAGCAATACCTGCATGGTCAGTTCCTGGTTGCCATAAAGTTTCAAAATTATTCATTCGATGGTAACGAGTTAATAAATCTTGAATAGAATTATTTAATGCATGACCCATATGAAGGCTACCAGTTACATTTGGTGGTGGGATAACTATAGAAAATTGTTTCTTATTAGATTTAGGTTTAAATAAACTTTTCTCTTCCCAATAAGAATAAATCTTATTTTCAACATTTTCATGAATATATTTGTCTGAACTCATGGATAATTATTTTATAAATTAATCATATTAATAAACAACAATGAAATTATCCGTTTAATTTATAGACTAAATTATAAAATTAATTATATATGTCCTCATTGAATATTTAATTCATGGCAACGTGGCGGAATGGTTACGCAGAGGATTGCAAATCCTTGTATCCCGGTTCGATTCCGGGCGTTGCCTCCACAATTTATTTTTGTTGAGATAATATAAAAAAAAAGTAAGTTGTGATTTTACATTCCTCGGTAGCTCAGTTGGTAGAGCAGTTGACTGTTAATCAATTGGTCGCAGGTTCGAGTCCTGCCCGAGGAGCCAATTAAAAATTAGTTATCCTGTTTTAGAAATATTTACCTGGTTGATCTGTATGTTTTTAGTAAACTTAATTTTTTGATCTTGAGTAAGTTCAGAATAAACTTTTACTAAAAAATTATAGTTTACATTCATGTGACCTTCTTTAGATTTTTCTAGATTTATTAAATATTCTGAAAAATCCTCAAAAAAATAGTTTATTGGCACTTTAAGATAGTTAGATAGTTGAAGTAATCTAATCGAACTTACACCATTTGTTCCTTTTTCATATTTTTGTATTTGTTGAAATGTAACATTTATCGCTTTTGCGACTTTAGTTTGAGTTAAACCTAAAGCCAAACGTCTAAGTTTTAATTTATTACCTAGATGTTTATTGAAATTTTCTTCCATCAAAGACCCCTCTTTAATTAAAATAATAAGTTGAGTTAATAGAAATCAAAAAGTTATTTCAAGTAAAATAATTTTAAAAAGAATAATAATTTTTAAGATTTTATAAACCTGTCAAGCGTCTTTTTAGCAATTTAGTTATAATTTTTATAATATTTGGCTCAAAAAAAGCTTTGTTCTATCGCTTTTTGGGTTGGCAAAAAACTCTTTTGTTTCAGCTTGTTCTACGATCATACCCTCATCCATAAAAATAACTTCATCTGCAACTTCTTTTGCAAACCCCATTTCGTGTGTTACAACAATCATAGTCATACCAGCCTTAGCTAAATTGACCATTGCATCTAAAACTTCTTTAATCATTTCGGGATCTAATGCTGATGTGGGTTCATCAAAAAGCATTATTTTTGGCTCCATACATAACGCTCTAGCTATTGCACATCTTTGTTGTTGACCACCAGAAAGTTGGCCTGGATATTTATATGCTTGATCAGCAATCTGAACTTTTTCTAAATGTTTTAAAGCTAATGCTTCAGCATCTTTTTTTGGCATTTTTTTTACCCATATTGGAGCTAATGTACAATTATCTAATATTGATAAATGAGGAAATAAATTAAACTGTTGAAAAACCATTCCAACCTCAGCTCTTATTTGTTCAATATTTTTTGTTTCTTCAGTTAATTCAGTTCCATCAACAACAATTGATCCTTCTTGGTGTTCTTCAAGTCTATTAATACATCTAATTAATGTCGACTTACCTGAGCCCGAAGGACCACAAACAACAATTTTTTTATTCTTTTCAACATCTAAATTAATGTTTTTTAAGACTTGGAAATCTCCAAACCATTTATTCATTTCTTTTATTTGAATTATTTTATCCGACATTATCTCTCAGTTTTATATTTTTGCTCTAAATTATAACTATATTTACTCATTGCATAGCAAATAATAAAAAATACTATTGATGCAAACACATAACCTTCCATAGCAAAACCTAACCATTCGGGATTTGTTTTTGCTAAATTAAGCATTCCTACGATTTCCAAAAGACCTACAACAAAAATTAAAGGTGTATCTTTTACAAGTGCTAAAAATGTATTAGCTATACCCGGAATTACTAATTTAAGAGCTTGTGGTAAAATAACAAATATATGCATTTTCCAGTAACCCATTCCTAAAGATTTTGCAGCATCATATTGACCTCTAGGTAAAGCCTGTAAACCACCTCGTATTACCTCAGCTACATAAGCAGCTTCAAACAATGAAATTGCAATTATAACTCTTACAAGTTTATCAATGAACATGTCTTCTGGTAAAAACATGGGAAACATAACAGACGACATAAACAAAACTGTTATTAAAGGAACTCCTCTCCAAAATTCTATAAATCCAATAGAAATGTATTTAATTATTGGTAAATCAGATCTTCTTCCTAAAGATAGGAATAATCCAACTGGAAAACAGAATATTAAACAGAAAAATGAAACTATAAAAGTTAGTGATAATCCACCCCAAGCACCTGTTTCGACCCATTCGAAAGCTTGTATCTTTCCTAATTCAATTAGTTCTTCATAAAAAAATACATACTTTAATAGTATATAAAT
Organism: uncultured Pelagibacteraceae bacterium; assembly: GCA_902614975.1. GTDB lineage: Bacteria > Pseudomonadota > Alphaproteobacteria > Pelagibacterales > Pelagibacteraceae > Pelagibacter. The sequence goes on along the minus strand of CACMND010000007.1, from coordinate 29,090 downwards.
CGTGATCGGTATTATTAAAAAATAATACATTTTAAATTTCGAAGGGATAAAGAAACCAATTATAATAGAGATCACTGCTGCAATAATTCCATATGAAAAATCAAAAAATATTGGACCACCAGAAATAAAAAAGAATATAAATAAAAATGCAATTATTGGATAAATAACTACATAATATAATGTTAGATATTTTTTAAATTTTTCTGTTGCAAAAAATCCTACTCCACCGAGAAAAGCAAGAGCAATAAAAGATAAATTTATTCTCCACTGTTCAGCATTTGGATACATTCCATACATAAATCTATTAAACCAAGTTTTTATATAAGCCCAGCATGCTCCAGATCCAGAACATGCATCTTTTGAATCACCAGCAAAATTTGCATCAATTATGAACCAACTTAACAATGGTGGTAACGATTTGATAACAGCAAATATAATTAATAATGATAAAAGAGCATTAAATTTATTTGTATTAATATTTTTGTTAATAATGTCTAAAAATTTTATACCTGAATATTCAATTCTAATTAAATGCAAACCAATAAAACCTATTATTAGAGGCAAAAAGTAACTTATTGTTCCTGGTAAAAAGCTAGTCAAATCTAAACTGAAAAAAGAATTCAAGAATACAATTAAAATACTAAGAGAAAATAAGCTAATTCCTGAATACAAGTATCCATAAAGATTATTTTTATCTGGTGATAAAAAATTTAATTTATTCATTATTTTTCTTTAATTGCTATTTTTTTATTATACCAATTCATAAATATTGAGATTGTTATGCTTAAAGTTAAATAAGTTAACATTGTAATTGAAACAATTTCAATTGCCCTCCCCGTCTGCATCAAAGCTGTTCCAGCAAAAACAAGTACTAGGTCTGGATATGCAATAGCAGCAGCAAGTGATGAATTTTTTGTTAAATTTAAATATTGATTAGTTGTTGGAGGAATAATAATCCTCAAAGCTTGGGGCATAACTACTAGTTTAAGAACTTGATTAGGATTTAAACCTATTGAAGCTGCGGCTTCTTTTTGACCTTTGCTAACACCTTGAACACCAGCTCTTACACATTCTGCAATAAAAGTTGCTGTATACAAAGATAAGGCTAACGCTAATGAAATTAATTCTGGAGGTAATTTAAGGCCACCTTTATAAGTAAATGATGTTTGTGATAATTGTTCAATAACTGGTATTTCAATCGATGCATTAACCCCACCTAGTAAAAAACTTAATAATGGTAAAATAATTAAAAGACCAATGGAAATTAACAAAACAGGAGTTTGAATTCCTTGATTTTCTTGCTTTTTTTTTGCGTATACTCTTACAAAAACTATTGCAATTATTGCTGCAATCAGTGAATAAATAAAGATATCTAAATTATTCCAAATAAAAGCTGGAACAAAAAAACCTTTAATAGTTAAAAAGAAAACTCCAAATATTGGTTCTGCTTTTTCTGGTAAAGGTAATGCTCGTAAAGCTGCAAAATACCAAAAAAATATTTGAAGCAACAAAGGAATATTTCGAAAAAATTCTACATATATTGCAGCAGTCCTCTCAATCAAATAATTATTTGATAATCTAGCTATTCCAACTACAACTCCAATTATTGTTGCAAACACAATTCCAATAACTGAAACTAAAATAGTATTTAATAATCCAACTAGGTAGGCTCTAAAATAAGAATGTGATCCATCATACTCTATAAGAGAAAACTGTACGTCAAATGAAGATTCTTGAGATAAAAATCCATAACCAAATGTAATACCCCTATTTTCCATGTTAACTTGAGCATTATATGAAAAGAAACCAAAAACTAGAATTACAACTACTAGCGTAAGTAACTGGGGTAATATTTTTTTAAAATTCACTTTTATGTACGGTTTATAAAAAAAAGGGCTAGAAAAATCTAGCCCTCTTTATATTCTTTTTAAAAAGAATTATCTTGCTGGTGGTACGTAAAGTATTCCACCTTTTGTCCATAACTCATTTGGACCTCTATCAGGTAGAATTCCAGTATCAGCAATATTTCTTTTATAGCTTTCACCATAATTACCAACTTGCTTGATAATTCTTAAGCTCCACTCATTGTCTAAACCTAGAGCAGCTCCTAATTCACCTTCAGCACCAACTAATCTTTTTACAGCTGGATTATCTGAAGTTTTCATCATATCAGCATTTGCCGATGTTACGCCATACTCTTCAGCTTCGATCATAGTGTTTAGTGACCATCTTACGATATCTTCCCAAACAGAATCGCCTTGTCTAACAACAGGGCCTAGTGGCTCTTTTGAAATTGTTTCAGGTAATACCATATGGTCATCTGGATTGCTCAATTTAATTCTTTGAGCAGCTAAACCAGATTTATCTGTAGTATATGTATCACATCTACCAGCGTCATAAGCAGCTACAACTTCATCAGCTTTTTCAAAAGTGACTGGCTCATATTTAATTCCTTTAGAATTAAAGAAATCTCTCATATTAAGCTCTGTTGTAGTTCCAAGGTTAGTACATGCAGAAACACCAGCTTTAAAATCATTCACTGATGAAATTCCTGAATTTTTTCTAACCATAAAACCTTGACCATCATAGAAGTTTACTCCTACGAAAGTAAGACCGATATCCGCATCCCTTGAAAGAGTCCAAGTAGTATTTCTAGATAGAATATCTATCTCGTTAGATGTTAATGCAGTGAATCTTTCTTTAGCACTTAGTGGAGTAAATTTAACTTTACTTGAATCACCTAATACTGCAGCAGCTACTGCTCTACACACATCAACGTCAACACCAGTCCAGTTTCCTGCAGCATCAGCATTAGAAAATCCTGGAAGACCTTGTGAAACACCACATCTCACAAATCCTTTTTTCTGAGTGTTTTTAAGAGTTTTTGACTTTTTTGCAGCCATAGTTTCTGTTGTAAAAGTAAATAGAACAGCAAACATAGCAACAACTGAAGTCAATCGTTTTACTAATTTAAACATTATATATTCCTCTTGTTTATTTATTTGTTAACAAATAATTCAAACTAATTTTTGAATTGTCCAAGTAAAGCAGAAACAAAGAAACTCATCAATATTAAATTAGTCGCAAAATTTATGCTTTATTTGGTTTTGGCGCGCTCTGAAGGATTCGAACCTTCGACCTACGGTTTAGAAAACCGTTGCTCTATCCAGCTGAGCTAAGAGCGCATATAAATTAATTTATAATACTAATTTAATTTTTGAAAAGAAATTTTTTTAATAAGATAATAACAGATAAAAGTTCAATTCTCCCTATAATCATAAATATAATTAATGAAATTTTGCCAAATATATTAAAATTATAAAAATCTAAATTTCCTAAGCCATACATTTCAGAGTTAACGGTATTCATAATTGTCAAAATACCTAATTTGAAAGATGTTTCAAAATCTAAATTAGACACAGTTAATAAAATTGATATTAAAAATAAAGAAATTATAAAAATAGTTATTGCAAAAAAATATTTGTTAATATCCGTAATATTTGCACCAATTTTATTTAAAGACAATTTATTTGAATAAATTTGATTTGGTTTAGAATGAGACAAAAGATTATTTAAAGAAAATTTTATTAAGGTTAAAACCTTAATAACTCTTAAACCTGAACTTGTTGAAAAAAAAGAACCACCAAGAATCACAAGTATAAGAAAAACAAAAACAAGATTTTTAGGAACTTGTTCAAATGAGATTCCTATATTTGAAACACTGCTTGAAATAGAAACTAGTACAATCAAAAAATTATTATTATAATTAAAAAAAATAAATGATAATACAATTACAATTATTAGATATATTAGAATATTAATATCTTCACTTAAATAGTTAATATTTTTTTTCTTAAAAAAAATTAGATTAAAAATAAAAAAAAGACTAAAAAAAGAAAATAACATCGATATAGATAGAATAATTTTACTTATGTCAGTAGTAAATGTGGTGTCAAAATTATTATTAGGTAAAAATCCACCAGAAGATATTATTGTAAGAGAATAATTATAAGCATCATAAGATCTTAAATTTACTAATTTTAACATTAAAAATATTAAAATTGTCATAGATAAGTAGATAACTATTATTTTAAATACTTGTTTAAATATTTCTGAGGAATTTAAAGATATATAATTTGTCAAAGATCTTTTTAAATTTTCATCGAATATATCTATTAGCAATAATATTGAAAATAAAAAATATAAACCACCAATCCATTGTGAACTAGATCTCCACAAAATTAATGTTTGATCTAATTGATTCAAATCGTTAAAAATTGTAAAACCTGTAGATGTAAAACCAGAGATAGCCTCAAAATAATAGTTAATTAAGCCTAAATTATCCATATTAAAATAATAAGGTAAAGATATTGCGGCAGGTAGGATTAGATAACCAGTTAAAACAATTAGTATTCTTTCAAACAAGTTAATTTTCTCATATTTGTAATTTTTAAAAAGAGTGAGAAAAAGTCCAATCATCAGAGTTATTGAAAATGTAAAAATATAACTGCTAAGATTATTTAAAATATTAAAATAATAAGAATAAATAATATTAAAAAAAGAGAAAAAACTTATAATAAGAAAAAAAATGCCAAAATATTTTAGGCTGAAAATATTCATCTATTAGATAGAGCTAATTCTAAATAAATTTTCCACTAAAGGTAATTGGTCTCTTTTAGCTAACAATACTACTGTATCATCTTTCTGAAATATATATTTAGATGATGGAAGCATAAACTTATTATCTCTTAAAATTGCACCCACACGGATTTCATCCGGTAAATCTGCACTTTTTAACTCTTTATTTATTAATTCTGATGATTCTAAAATGTCGGCTTCAATAACTTCGTATTCACCGTTTAAGATTGTATAAGCATTCTCAATTGTACCTTTATGAACATGTTTCAAAATACTTGAAACTGTACTCATTCTAGGATCAATTAAATCATCAATTTTTAAAGATGATTGTAAAAGTGAATAATTGGGTTTATTAACTAAAGCCATGGTTCTTTTATTTTTAGAGAATTTCTCAACAAGAACGCTTACCATAAGATTATCTTCATCGTCATTTGTTAAAGCTAATACAGTTTCAACTTCATCTAAATTAGCTTCGTTTAATACATCTTCATCTAAACCATTTCCATTTATAACAATTGTATCATTTAAATAATTTGCAATATATTCAGCTCTATTTTTATCTTTCTCAATAATTTTTACTCTGGCTTCTTCAAAATTGTTTTCTATATTTGAGGCGAGATTAAATCCAATATTGCCTCCTCCAATAATTAGTATCTTATTTGCGATCTTTTCATTATGTCCAAAGACTTTAAGGGTCTCTTCCATTTGATTTGAGTTAACAATAACATAAGCTTTATCATTATGTTGAAGCTTATCGTCTTTTTTTAATATATTAAAACTATCTTCTCTAATAACACCTAATATATATGCATTTAAATTTGGGAATTTATTTGTTAATTCTTTTAATTTAGTTTCATGAATTGGACATTTTTCATCAATTAGAATTTCTAATAATCTGAGTTTATTTTCTGCAAATGGTACATTATCTAAAGCTCCTGGTGCTTCTAGCTTTCTTTGAAGTGATTTAGCAATTTCTAACTCTGGAGAAATAACATAATCTATTGGTAAATTTTCTTTGTTAAATAATTTTGAAAATTTTGGATCTAAATATTCTTGAGATCTAATTCGTGCAATTTTTTTTGGTACTTTGAACAATGAATATGCAATTTGACAAATAAGCATATTTATTTCGTCATTTCTTGTTACAGCAATTAACATATCGGCCTCTGCTGTATTGGCCCTGTCTAAAATTTCAGGAGAGGTAGCTTTACCTACAATTGCCTTTACATCAAGAGACTCATTAATTTTTTGAATATCCTCACTTGATTGATCAATAACTGTTATAGAATGATTTTGCTCAGTTAGTAGCTTAGCTATAGTAAAACCTACTCTGCCGGCACCACAAATTATTATATTCATTAGTTGAGATCCTTAACGCCTAATAATTTTAGCTTTCTATGAAGTGCTGATCTTTCCATACCAACAAATTTTGCAGTTTTTGATATATTTCCGCCAAATTTTTTAATTTGAGATATTAGATATTCTTTTTCGAAATTTTCTCTCGCTTCTCGTAATGGTATAGATAAATTTTCAGCTACCGAAAATGTTTCATTTGCTGATTTAGATAAAGATTCTTTAATAATATTTAAAATTTTTTCCTCATCATTTCCTGGAGATAGAATTGCAATTCTTTCAATAAGATTACGTAATTCTCTAACATTTCCCGGCCAATCATAATTTAATAGATAATTATCATCTTTAATTTTAAATTTTTTGTAATTATAGGTTTTGCAGATATTTTCTATAAAATATTCAACTAGTAATGGTATGTCTTCTATTCTTTTGTTTAATGGTTCAATTTCTATATTAAATACATTTAATCTATGAAATAAGTCTTCACGAAAATTTCCATTTTTTATCTCATAGTTAATATTTTTACTAGAAGCACAAATAATTCTAACATCAACTTTTATGTCATGATTGCTTCTAATTCTCTTAAACTTTTGATCTATTACAACTCTTAAGATTTTTGACTGTGTTTCTAAAGGAATTTCGGTAACTTCGTCTATTAATAAAACTCCACCAGATGCTTTTTCTAATGCACCATAAACAATCGAACCATCTTTTCTTTCTTCACCAAAAAGTTCTAACTCATATTTTTTCGAGTCTAATAATGCACCATTAATAATTATAAATGGTCCTTTCGAACGTTTAGAATTTTTGTAAATTTTTCTTGAAATCAACTCTTTTCCAGATCCAGTCGGTCCGCTTATAAAGACTCTACTTTCAGATTGTGAAAGTTTTTGTATTTGTTCTTTTATCGATGTAATATTTGTGCTTTTACCGATAATTTCGAAGGAATGGAATAACTTATGAGAAAGTGATTTATTCTCTTTTTTTAGATTAAAGTTTTCAACAGCTCTTTTAACAAAATTTAATAATCTTTCTTTATCAAAAGGTTTTTGAATAAATTCAAAGGCTCCAGCTCTAAGTGAATTTATAGCCATTTCAATATTTGCATGTCCCGAAATTATAATAACTGGAATATCAGTATTTTTAGTTTTGATGTGTTCAAGCAATTGAATACCATCGTTATCTCCTTTGTCTAATTTCACATCGATAATCGCAACGTCAGGTAATTTTTTGTCTATTTCTGAAAGTCCTTGATTGAAATTTGCTGCTAGTCTTGTTTTATAACCAGCATCCTGTATTAACTCATCAAGAATATTTCTAATATCCGCGTTATCATCAATAATTAATATTTCTGTTGCCATGTATTATTTTGGAAGTATTATTTGAACTTTAGCTCCATTATTTGTGTTTAAGAATTTAATTGATCCATTATGGTCATTTATTATTTTATCTACTATTGATAATCCTAAGCCAGTTCCTTTTTCTTTTGTTGTATAATATGGTTTAATAATATCTTTGGTTTTTTTATCTTTAAAACCTTCGCCCGTATCTGTTAAATTGACAGTTATATAATCCCTTCTTTGATTTATTTCTATATCAATATTTTTCAATGATTTATTGGTTTTTTTGACCTTTTCTTTAATACTTTCAATTGAATTTTTTAATAAATTAAAAAATAATCTATTAAATTGTTCATTATCAAAATTAATAACAACCTTATTCTTAGTTTTATTATTAATTTTAAAATTAATTGAATTATCAATTTTTTTTAACAATTCAATATTCTCATCTAGCACCTTTATTAAATCATTTTGTTTTATATGAGGCTTAGGCATTCTTGCAAAATCAGAAAATTCATTTACCAAGTTTTCTATTTGTTTAATTTGTTTTAATATGGTTTTTAAATTTTCTTGATATTTAATTTTTTTTTCTTGAGCTAAATCAGGTAAATATTTAGAATTAAGATTATCAATTGTTAATTGTATAGGAGTTAAGGGATTTTTAATCTCATGGGCCATTTTTCTTGCAACAGTTTCCCAAGCCTCATGCCTTTCATTTGATAATAATTTATCTTGCTGGTTTTTTAGTTTATCAATCATGGAATTAAAGTTTTTATTTAATAATTCCATTTCTCTATCTGCCTTTAGTTCAGGAACTTTTGCGTCTAAATTGCCTTTTCCAATTTTTTCAGACGCTGTAATTAGATTATTAATTGATATAAAGAATCTAGAAGAGAATCTTATTGCTATAGTAATCGATAAGAATAACAAAAGAGTTATTATAGAAACATAAATTATTGCAAATGAAAGTCTTATCCCTAAACTTTGATTTTCAACTGTATAGTAAAAATTTACTGCCTCTTCCGATTCTATTAAATAATTAGAAATATTTTTATCTAGACTTTTTACAACATACAAAAAAGTATCTTTAAAATTTTGTAGTCTTATTACTGCTGCAGATCTATTTTCAGGTGCATTAATTATTTTTAGTGGTCTATCATCTGATCTTACCATTTGAATGGCTTGTTCCTCAATCTTAATATACTCAGAATCATTTGCTGATAGAATTAAATCCCCAGCAGAATTGATCAAATAAAGTTGATCAATATCCCTGATTAGGTTTTGAGTGTTTAGAAAAGATTTGAATCTATCTGGATCAGATTTATAAATATTATGATATTTGTTAAGATCAAACGCGATCAAAACTATCTCTGATTGAATTTTATTTCTTTTTTCATCAACATAATTTTTAGCAATTTCATAAGAATTATTAACTGCCGTTGTAATTTTTTTATCAAAATATTTTTCGAGAGCAAAAGAAAATATAAATAAAGAAAATACTGCAATAAGCAACGAGGGAATTAATGTAAAAAGACCAAATGATAAAATATATTTTCTATTTGCAACTGAACCTCTTACATTTATATTATTTTTAATAGAGTTTTTAATATCAATAAAAATTAAAACAAAAAATAATAATAAAAAAATAATGTTTAAAACTAATACAAGCTGTAAGTTTTGATCATTTAATTCTATAAAACTTCTGTCAATAAAGGTTAAAAATGTAATAAAAGACAGAAATACTGTCAGAAAGAATATTATTATAATAAATAAATTTCTTTTTATGAATGCTAGCATAAACTATGAATATATATAAAAATTTATAAATAAATACATGAGTGATTGTTTTATATTATTAAGTGCAGGAAAAAGTAAGAGATTTAAATCAAAAATATACAAGCAATTTATAACTTATAAAAATAAGCCTTTATTTGAGCATTCATTGAAAACAGCTATAGACTCAAATTTATTTAAAAAAATTTTAGTAGTATCAAATAAAAAAATTAAAAAAAATAATTATAAAAATACAGATATAATAAAAGGGGGTGTTGAGAGATATAATTCAACTCAGAAAGCACTTGATTATTTAAAAAATAAAGATGTTAAGAATGTATTTATTCATGATGCTGCCAGACCCAATCTATCAATTAATTTGCTCAAAAAATTAAAATATGAATTAAAAAATAATAGAGCAGTTGTACCTTATTTAAATTCTGAAAATTCAGTAAAATATAAAATCAAAAATAAAATAAATAATTTAAATCGAGATAATGTTTTATTGACACAAACTCCTCAATGTTTCAATTATAAAGAACTTTGTAAATTGTATAAAACAAATAAAAAAAAAATTACAGATGAAGCAAGTTTATATTTAAATAATAATAGAAAGATTAAGTTTATTTTAGGAGATAAAAGAAATTTTAAAATAACAACAATTGATGATTTAAAATACTTAAAGCAAGAAAACTATTATGGTATTGGATTTGATATACATAGACTGGTAAAAAATAAAAAACTTTTTCTTGGTGGTGTTAAAATACCTTTTCATTCAGGACTTAAAGGACATTCTGATGGTGATGTAATTCTTCATGCTATAATTGATGGACTATTAGGAGCAATGAGAAAAAGTGATATTGGAACACTTTTTCCTGATAATTCGAAAAAATTTAAAAATATTAGATCAAAAAATTTACTTCAACCAGTGCTAAAAATTTTGAATGATAATAACTTTTCGATAAATAATATAGATATTAACTTAATATGTGAAAATCCAAAAGTTTCAAAGATAAGAAATAAAGTAATTAAATCATTATCTAGTCTATTATCTGTAAATAGAACTTTAATAAACTTAAAAGGCAAAACTGTAGAAAAATTAGGCATTATTGGAAAAGAACAGGCCATAGCTTGCGAAGTAATTTGTTCATTATCAAGATGAAAAAAATTAATTTATTAATATCAACTTTTTTTGGAAATGGTTATATTTCTAAAATACCTGGTACATTTACATCATTAAGTACTTCAATAATACTTTACATACTGTTTGAGTTACTCAATTTTAAAAATTTAAATTATATTTTGATATTATATTCTATAATTTTCTTTTATTCTTTTTATGCTGTAATGGACTCTGAGACTGAGTTTGAGAACAATGATCCAAGACAAATTGTAATTGATGAAGTTTTGGGCCAAGCAATGCCACTTATACTCACAGTTTATTTATCAATAAATAATTTGATCAATATTCCTATAGAAATATACTATTTGTTATCTTTTATACTTTTTAGATTTTTTGATATTGTTAAACCATTTCCAGTTAGTTATTTTGACAAACAACACAAAAATTTTTTTGGTATAATTATGGATGATATAATGGCAGGCCTATATTCTATGATTATGATATATCTTTTTGCACTTAAATTTTAATGAGTATTGATAAACTACACAAAAAATTGATTAAAGAGAAATTCACTATATCTGTAGCAGAATCCTGTACTGGAGGTTTATTAAGTAGCAAATTAACTAAATTAAGTGGGTCATCTAAATACTTTAAAATGGGATTAATTACTTACTCTAACATTGCTAAAATAAACATTCTTCAAATTAACAGAAAAATTATTGATAAATATGGAGCGGTCAGCCCTGAGTGTTGTAGATCAATGGTTAAAAATTTATCAAAAATATCAAAAAGTAAAATAAATTTATCAATTACTGGAATTGCGGGTCCAAATGGTGGCACAAAGGAAAAGCCAGTAGGACTTGTATTTATTGGAGTAAAAAAAGGAAATAAAATCTTAGTTATCAAAAATTTGTTTGGAAAAAAGAAAAGATCAACTATACAAAATAATACTGTAGAAAAATGTATTAATTTGTTATTAAAAATTATTTAGAAGTAATCTATATATTTTCAGCCCTTTTTTGAAAAGCATCAGCTATTTTATTAAGACCATACTGAAATGATTTTGTCATTATGATGTTAAGAAATTTGTTTTTAATTTCGAAATCAACATCAAAATGAACCTCAGTAAAATTTTCTTTTTCTACAAATTTCCAATTATTTTCTAGATAATTCAATGGACCATCTATATTCGTTACGTGAATATGATCGTTTTTTTTATCGTACTTAACATCACTTTTGTAAGTATCAGTAAATGGTTTTTTACCAATAGTTAAATCCGCGATAATTTTTATAAAATCCTCTTCTTCATTTACATCATGCACCTTGGAATTAATACAAAAAGGAATAAATTCAGGATATTTTTCGATATCTAAAACAAAATTAATAAGAGTTTTTTTATCGCGTTCTATTAGTCGCGTTACAGATGCTTTTGGCATTTAATTAGTTATGTCTATTTTTTTTTAATTTAGCAAAATCCTCATCAGCATGATATGAAGATCTAGTCAACGGAGAAGATGATACTAATAAAAAACCTTTTGACTTTGCTATTATTTCTAGATCTTTAAATTCATCAGGATGATAATATCTGTCTAAAGGATGATGTTTTACTGTTGGTTGAAGATATTGACCAATTGTTAAAAAATCAACATCCGCAGATCTCAAATCATCCATTACTTGAATAACTTCATCTTTTTCCTCACCCAAACCAACCATTACACCTGACTTAGTAAAAACTTTTTTATTATTTTTTTTTGCATTTTTAAGAAGTTCTAAAGATGCAAAATATCTAGCACCAGGTCTAACCTTTGCGTACAATCTTGGAACAGTTTCAATGTTATGATTAAATACATCTGGGTTTGCGCTTAAGATAATTTTATAAGAGTCGCCTTTTCTAAGAAAATCTGGAGTTAAAACTTCTATTGTAGTATTAGGATTTTTTTTTCTTGTAATATCTACAACTTTTTTAAAATGAGTAGAACCGCCATCAGGTAAATCATCTCTGTCAACAGATGTTATTACTACATGTCTTAAATTTAGTTTATTAACCGCATTGGCTATTTTTATTGGTTCAAATTGATCCAATTTTTCAGGTTTCCCAGTTTTAACATCGCAAAACGCACAAGCTCTTGTGCAAGTATCACCCATTATCATAAATGTTGCATGTCTTTTGCTCCAACACTCAGTGATATTAGGACAGTTTGCTTCTTGGCAAACAGTTACTAAATTATTTTGATTAACTATAGTTTTGGTTAAAAAAAACTCCTTGCTATCTGAAAGTTTTGATCTAATCCAGGCAGGTTTCTTTTTAATTGGATTAATTGGATTTTTAACTTTTTCAGGGTGTCTTGGTCTAATTTTGTCCATCTTCATTTATTATATAGGTAGTCTCTCCATCTTTTCCAAATAAAAATTTGTCTCGTATTAAAATTTCAATAAAATCAAGGTCTATATTTTCAGTTAATAAAGAGTTTTTATGCTCCAATTCTTGAATTTTGAGTCTCTTATCAGTTTGTTTTATCTTTAACTCTTCATAAATTTCTTTTTTTTTTAAATAAGAGATTAGACCCCTGTCTCCACTTAATAGATTAAAGAAAAAGTAAATAATTAGAAAAGTTATAATTAAAATAAAATAATTTTTTTTTATTTTATCAAACATTAATAGATACTATGCATTTTATATTTTTTTCCAAGTTCCTGCTCTATCCTTAATAATTGATTATATTTCGAAACTCTTTCTGATCTAGCTAATGACCCAGTTTTAATCTGATTGGAATCAGTTCCTACAGCAAAATCTGCAATAAATGTATCTTCACTATCGCCTGATCTGTGTGAGATGATGGTTTTATATCCAATTAGTTTAGCAAATTTTATAACTTCAAGTGTTTCTGTGACAGTTCCAATTTGATTTAATTTAATTAATATTGAATTGGCTGATACATTTAGAAAGCCAATTTTCAATCGTTCTAAATTTGTAACAAACAAGTCATCACCAACAATTTGTATTTTATTTTTTGTTTTATTCAACAGTTTTGTCCAAGCTGACCAATCATTTTCACCGAATGGGTCTTCAATAGACATAATTTTGTATTTTTTTATAAGTTTAAGATAATTATCAATAGATTTGTCTACACTAGTATATTTTTTAGAGTGAATTGAATATTTTTTATTTTTAAGCAACTCATTTGCTGCAACATCCAAACATATCACTACGTCTTTTCCATTTCTAAAGCCTGACAAATTTATTGCTTTTACTATAAGTTTTAAAGCACTCTCATTATCATTTATCATTGGAGCGAACCCACCTTCATCTCCTACAGAAGTAGAATGACCCATATTCTTAATTAAATTTCTTAATTTATTAATAACAATAAAACACATCCTAACACCCTCAGAAAAAGATTTGGCTTTATCAGGTCTTATCATAAACTCTTGGATTCTTAGGCCATTATTTGCGTGAGCACCACCATTAATTATATTCATTAAAGGATAAGGTAATTTAAAATTTTTTTTCATTAGTAAATTTTTATAAATTGGAATTTTTTTAATTTTAGATGATAATTTTTTGACAGCTATTGAAACTGAAAGAATTGCATTAGCTCCAACTCTTTTTTTTTGTTTTGTACCATCAAGTCTTATTAATAAATTATCTATCTTTTCTTGTTGATGAACATTAAAATTTTTTAATTTATTTGATATTACCTTATTTATAAATTCAACAGGTTTTAAAACACTTTTTCCAAGATATTTTTTATTATTAATATCTCTTTTTTCAAAAGCTTCATAAGTTCCGGTTGATGCTCCAGACGGACAAATTGCTGATGCACTAATATCTTTTACAAATACTTCTGTTTCTATAGTTGGATTTCCTCTACTATCAAAAACTTGTCTTGCAATAACTTTAGAAATTTTAGACATTATTTTTTTTTATTAGATTATCTATTTCTACAATCTGATTAATAAGATTATCTAATTTATTAAGTGGAACCATATTTGGCCCATCAGAAGGAGCGCTATCAGGATCTTGATGCGTTTCTATAAAAATTGCAGCAACACCCACTGCAACAGCTGCTCTAGATAAATGTTCAACAAATTCTCTCTGTCCACCACTTTTATCTCCTTGACCACCTGGTTGTTGAACTGAATGAGTAGCATCAAAAACAATCGGATAACCATTTTTTGCCATTATGGGTATTGATCTCATATCTGTTACTAAAGTGTTATATCCAAAACTAGCCCCTCTCTCTGTAATAAGAATATTATTATTTCCAGAATCAGATATTTTTTTTGTTACATTTACCATATCCCATGGAGCTAAAAACTGACCCTTTTTCACATTAATTATTTTTTTTGTTTTTGCAGCAGCAACTAATAAATCTGTTTGTCGACATAAGAATGCTGGGATTTGTAAAACGTCTATATGAGGAGCAACAATTGAACATTGTTCCTCGTTATGAACATCTGTAAGGACAGGAACTTTTATTTGATTTTTTATTTTGTCAAAGACTGGTAAAGACTTTTCTAATCCAGCTCCTCTTTTACCTTTAAGACTAGTTCGATTAGCTTTATCAAACGATGTTTTGTATATAAATCCAATATTATATTTATCAGCAATATTCTTAATTTTCCCTGCCATATCTAAAGCATGTTGCTCAGTTTCTAGTTGGCAAGGTCCTGCTATTAAACAAATTTTATTTGAGTTAGAAATATTTAAATCCTGACACTTAACAATTTTATTTTCCATGATAATTTTTTGAAGCTTTTATAAATGATTTAAATACTGGATGTGGCGATAATGGTCTTGATTTAAACTCAGGATGAAATTGAACACCAATAAACCAAGGATGATTTTTTAACTCAATTATTTCAGGTAATTTATTATTTGGAGACATTCCTGAAAAAATTAATCCCTTTTTTTCGAATTTTGATCTTTGGTTAATATTAACTTCATATCTATGTCTGTGTCTTTCTTTTATTTCATTTGATTTATAAATCTTTTTTATGGCAGAATTATTTTTTAATTTAGCTGTATAAAGCCCTAATCTCATTGTCCCACCTAAGTTTTTTTCCGTACCCTTAAAAATTTTTCCATTTCTATTCCACTCATGGATTAACCCAATAACAGGAAAACATTTTTTATCAAACTCTGTAGAACCAGCATTTTTAATGTTTAATTTGTTTCTAGCGAATTCAATGATTGCCATTTGCATTCCAAAACAAATACCAAAAAAAGGTATTTTTTTTTCTCTTGCATATTTAATTGCTGCAATCTTACCTTCTGTTCCCCTTTTACCAAATCCACCAGGTATTAATATACCAGAAACACTCTTAAGTTTTTTGCTTATTTCATTTTTTTTTAGTTTGTCGGATTCAATTCTTACTAAATTAACTTTTACATTATTTGCTATGCCACCGTGTGTTAATGCTTCATCTAAAGATTTATATGCGTCTTTTAAATTTACATATTTGCCTATTATTCCAATATTAATTACTTTATTGTTTTTTAGAACTATAGAGGTAATATTTTTCCATGGTTTTAAATTGGGTTTCTTTTTAGAATTTATTTTAAAATATTTTAAAACTTGTTTATCTAATTTTTGGTTATAAAAACTTATAGGAGCCTCATAAATTGTCCTAACATCAACAGTCTCTATAACGTTATCAATATCAACATTACAAAATAAAGATATTTTTTTTCTTTGTTCCAAAGGTATATGTTGCTCTGATCTACATATAACAATATCTGGCTGTATACCAATGCTTCTTAATTCTTTTACACTATGTTGTGTTGGTTTTGTTTTTATCTCATCTGAGGATTTCATATAAGGTACTAATGTTAAATGAACAAATAATGTTTTAGACCTTCCATGATCATTGGAAAATTGTCTTATAGCTTCTAAAAAAGGTAAACTTTCAATGTCACCAACAGTTCCACCTATTTCACAAATTACAAAATCTTCGTTACTAATGTCTTTGCTAATAAATTTTTTAATTCTATCTGTAATATGCGGTATAACTTGAACTGTCTTACCTAAGTATCCTCCTTGTCTTTCTTTTTTTATTACATCACTATAAATTTTACCTGTAGTAATATTATCCGATTGCTTTGATGAAATATTTGTAAATCTTTCGTAATGTCCTAAATCTAAGTCAGTTTCTGCACCATCGTCAGTAACAAATACTTCTCCATGCTGGAAAGGACTCATTGTTCCTGGATCAACATTTAAATATGGGTCCATTTTACGAATCCTTACTTTATAACCTTGTGACTTTAATAAATATGCAAGTGATGCTGAAGATAATCCTTTTCCAAGTGATGATACCACGCCGCCAGTGACAAAGATATATCGCGCCATGGAAGTATCTTATAGACCTAAAACTTAAAAATTCAAAGTATTAATTATTGCTATCTGGAACCTTTGGTGCATCATCAGTTTCCTCTATTTTATCTAAAACTGATATTGTGGGAGTTAATTCACCTCTTGAAAGAATCGTTAAACACAGACTACATATTATAAATAAAGTAGCAATTATTGCTGTAGCTTTAGTTAAAAAATTTCCAGCAGATCTTGAAAGCATGAAGTTATCTTGTGACACTCCAATACCCAAAGCACCACCCTCAGATTTTTGAAATAAAACTAAAACAACTAGAATAGCTGCAAGAATAATATTAATTATTAAAAGTATATTTTCCACGAGGTCTAATTAGTTGATTTTTTAATTATATCAATAAAATTTTTTGCTCTCAAAGAAGCGCTTCCTATTAAAAAACCTTTTAAATCATTAATTTTTTTTAACTCTGATGCATTTTTAGAATTAACAGATCCTCCATAGATAATTTTGTATTTTTGATTTTTTTTTAATTTGCTAATTATATTATTTATTTCTCTAAAGTTTTTTCTTAACTCAGATGATTTTGGTATTTTTCCAGTTCCGATTGCCCATCTAGGTTCATAAGCAAAAATTATATTATTAATTTTTTTTATATTCATTAATGCAATAGTTATTTGTCTTTTAAGTACTGAGAAAGTTTTATTATTTTTTTTTTCTTTGTATGTTTCCCCAATACATAGAATTACTTTTAATTTTTCTTTAAGTGCTGAATGAATTTTTTTATTTATTAGTATATCATTTTCCTGATTTCTAATTTCAGAATGACCAACAATTACATACTCACCTCCTGCTGACTTAATTAATTTAGAATTTACAGATCCTGTAAATGCTCCATAATCATTTAATTGAGAAAGGTTCTGAGCACCTACTTTAATTTTAGAGTTTTTTACTTTATTTTTGACTAATGAAATTAGGGTAAATGGTGGACAGTAAATTATTTGATTTTTTTTATTTTTTGATTGTTTTAAAAATTTTATGGTTTTATTAATGCCAGAGATGTGACTTTTTTCTCCATTCATCTTCCAATTAGCTATAAAGATCATATTATTATTTGTCATCTTAGATAATTTAATTTATAGGTTTGTTTTTTATAATCAATATATAAAGAATTACTCATGTTGGGAAAATTAAGAGGTTTTACAAATAGTAAATTGGCGGGTGTCCTCGTTGCTATAATAATTGTTCCTTTTGTTTTTTGGGGAATGGGAAGTGTCTTTAGTGGTGGGAACGCAAATAATATTGCTAAGATAAATAATAATTCAATTTCAACGAAAGACTTCATTGATCATATAAACCGATCAAGAATAAATCCTGATTATATAAAAGAAAATTTAGATAACAATATCCTAGAGAGAATTTTAAGCGACCTTATTTCAAAAGATTTAATGTCAATGGAGTATAAAGATTTAAATGTAAAAGTTTCCGATAGATCATTAAAATTAAATTTACAAAACGACATAAATTTTCTTGATGACGACAAAAATTTTTCAAGATTAAAATATGAAAAATTTCTTTTAGAAAATAATATTATTGCAGCTGAATTTGAAAATAGACTAAAAAATTCTCAGTTAAGAAAAAGATTATTTGATTATATTGGTGGTGGCATTAAATCACCATATTTTTTACAAAATAAGATTTACATAAATGAAAACAAAAAAATAAATATTCAATACTATGATCTTGAATATGCTTACGATAAGAATATTTCAGACGTTGAAATTAATAAATATATAAACGAAAATGAGGAAAACCTAAAAGAAGCATACATTGATTTTAGTTATGCTAAAGTTGAACCCTCAAATCTAATTGAAATCAACGAATTTAATGAAGATTTTTACAAAAAAATTGATGAAATCGAAAATGATATATTAAATGAAGTGTCTTTAGAAAATATCGCTAAAAAAAATGAAATAAAATTGCAAAAAAGAAACAATTTTAAGTTTGTAAATGAGGATGATGTATTTAAAGAAATTTACGAAAGTAAAGATAAAAAGGAAATAGTTTTAAAAGATAAGGATAATTACTTTTTACTGTATCAAATTACAAAAATAAATAATTTACTACCAAATAAAAACGATGCATCTTTCAGAGATAAAGTTAAAAATAGAATTTTATTAAAGAAAAAATTTGATCTTAATAAAAATTTATTTGAAAAAATTCAAAATAAAGATTTCAATGATACTGACTTTGAAAATCTAGTAAAAAATAAAGAAAATATAAATTCAGGAATAATTAATTCAATTAATGATGATAGTTTATTTGATGAGACATCTTTAAAGCTTATTTATGAATTGCCAAAAAACAGTTTTGTTATGGTTTCAAATAAAGCTAATAATATATTTTTAGCAAAGATTAATCAGATTAATTATGAAAATTTAAAAAGTACAAATGAAAATATCCAAGAATATTTAGCTAAAACAAATATCAATTTGATCGATGATATTTATAGTTCTTATGATAAATCACTTAACACCAAGTATGAAGTTAAAATTTTTAATAACAATATAGATCGAATAAAAGATTATTTTAAATAATGCTTAATATAAGCCTTAAACAATTTAAGATTAATCATAAAAAAAAAATAAACCAAATACTCTATTTATCCTTGGATAGTGATGGTTCTAAAGAAATAATAAATTTAATAAATAATTTTTTTACTGAGAAAAATACTTTTGTATTTGAGTCAGTAGAAAAAGGATTTATTAAAGGTAGATATACAATTTTTGGAAAAAATCCTGATAAAATTTGGGAATTTAATAATAATGTAAGCAAGTTATACTTTGATAACAAAGTTAAAATTTTAAAAGGTAGTGCAAAGAAAAATATAGAAAATGTTATTGAAACTTTCAAATTTAAAATTCCTAGAGAATTACCATCAATTAGCTCCATAATATCAGGATACTTTTCATATGACATTATTAGATATCTAGAAAATATTCCTAATAAAAATAAAGACGATTTAAAATTACCTGATGCTAGAATTATCAGGCCAAGAGAACTAATAATACATGATAATATTAAAAAGAAATTATATTTTATAATTAATGTTTATAATGATGAAAAAATAAATAATTATAAAATCAGGTATGAAAAAATAATTAATCAAATTGAGAATTTAATTTTTTTATCTAATTATAATAATTCGTATCTAGATAAAATTAATAAAAAAATTAAAACTAAAGTAAAATCAAATATTTCTAAACAAAAGTTTTTATCAAATGTAAAGAAGGCTAAAAAATACATTAAAATTGGAGACATATTTCAGGTAGTTCTAAGTCAAAGATTTGAAACCAAATTAAGTAAAAACCCTACAGAAATTTATAAAAAATTAAGGAAAACAAATCCTTCTCCTTTTATGTATTTTTTTAATTTCAAAGATTTTCAGATTATTGGTGCTAGCCCAGAAATACTTGTTAGGTTAAGAAATAATAAAGTCACTATTAGACCGATTGCTGGAACAAGACCAAGGGGGAAAAATAAAAAACAAGATTTATTTTTTGAAAAAGATTTATTGAATGACAAAAAAGAGCTGTCTGAACATTTAATGCTTCTTGATTTAGGAAGAAACGATACTGGAAAAGTATCAAAGATTAATACTGTAAAAGTGACTGAAAGTTTTTCAATAGAAAGATACTCTCATGTTATGCATATTGTATCAAATGTTGTAGGGGAATTTAATAATAAATACTCAAAATTTGAAACTATGTTGTCTGGATTTCCAGCAGGAACAGTATCTGGGGCTCCAAAAATTAGAGCAATGGAGATAATAGATGAGTTGGAGACAACTAAAAGAAAAGTTTATGCCGGTGGAATTGGATATTTTTCTGCAAATGGTGAATTTGATACGTGTATTGCACTTAGAACCGCAGTAGCTAAAAATAAGAAATTTTATGTGCAATCTGGTGCTGGAATAGTTGCAGATAGCAAACCACAAAACGAATATCTTGAAACAGTTAATAAAGCAAAGGCTCTATTAAAAGCAATTGAGTAATTATGAAAATAATTTTAATTGATAACTATGATAGTTTTACATTTAATTTGTATCATTACATATCTAAGTTTTGTCAAAATGTAGATGTAGTAAGAAATGATAAAATTAATACAAAAGAAATATTAAAGAAAAAATATAATAAAATTGTGATATCACCTGGTCCAGGTAATCCTGATCAAGCTGGAAACTGTCTATCAATAGTAAATGAATTGTATGATAAAATTCCAATACTTGGAGTTTGTTTAGGTCATCAAATTATAGGTCAAATATTTGGATCTAAAATTATTCAAGCTAAAGAATTGGTTCATGGAAAAACAAGTAAAATCATTTCAAAGAATATAGGGATTTTAAAAGGAATACCAAAAATATTTGAGGCAACTAGATACCATAGTTTAATAATCGATAGAAAAACACTCTCTAAAGATTTAGAAATTACAGCCATGACTTTAGATGGAATAATTATGGGTGTTAAACATAGAATTTACGATATTCATGGAGTACAATTTCATCCTGAGAGTATAAAGACTAAAGATGGTTTAAAAATTTTAAAAAATTTTATTAAATAAATGGAAAAATATTTAAAAAAACTTGAATTAAGTGAAAATTTAACATTACAGGAAAGTGTTGGTGCTTTTGAAATTTTGATGAATGGAAAAGCTAATGATAATGAAATTTATAATTTTTTAACTCTGCTCTCTAAAAAGGGTGAAGTTTCAACAGAAATAGCAGGTGGTGTTTCAGTGCTTAGAAATAAAGCGAAAAAGGTTAATGTAGATGACTGCATAGATACCTGTGGAACTGGTGGTGATGGTAAGGATACACTAAATATATCTACTGCTTCAGCATTATTACTTTCAAGTATGGGCATTAACGTAGCAAAACATGGTAATAAAGCAGTTTCATCAAAATGTGGATCTGCAGATGTCTTGGAGGCATTAAATATAAATATCAACCTAGAGCCTAAAGATATAGAAAATCAAATTAAAAAAAATCATTTTGGATTTATGTTTGCTCCAAATTATCATAGCGCAATGAAATATGTTGGCCCAACCAGAAAAAAAATTGGGAAAAGGACAATTTTTAATATGATTGGTCCATTGAGTAGTCCAGCTAATGTCGAAAGACAAGTTGTAGGAGTTTTTGAAAAAAAACTACTTGATATATTTGCTGGTGCATTAAAAGACTTAAATATAAAATTTGCTTGGATTGTTAATAGCAATGATGGTTTAGACGAAATATCACCATATGATAAAACTATCGTTAAACAATTAAGAAATGGGGAAATTAACGAAATAATTATTGACCCTAGAGAATTGAATGTAAACGCTGAAGGTTTCGATAAGATAGTTGGAAATGATGCAAAATTTAATTCAGAAAAAATTATAGATATATTTAAAGGTAATGATGACGATTTTTCTAAAGCAGTATCATTAAATGCTGCAGCCGGCTTAATTATATCAGAAAGAGAAGATAATTTTAAACATGCCTATGAAAAAGCAAGAGATCATTTGTTATCAGGAAAAACATATTTACATTTAGAAAATTTAAGACATGCCTGAAAATATATTAGAGAAAATAATTAATGAAAAAAGAAATAAAATTCAAATTTTAAAAAAAGATGTATCAATAAGTTCACTTAAAGATAAAATTTCAAAACTAAAGAATTATGTAAATTTTAAAGAAAAAATACTAAATAATATAAATCATGACAAAATTTCTATTATTGCAGAGATTAAAAAAGCCAGTCCATCAGCTGGTATAATTATTGAAAATTATAATCCTGTAGAAATTGCCAATATATATTTAAAAAATAATGCTACCTGCTTATCAGTTTTAACTGAAGAAGATTTTTTTTTAGGAAACTTAATTCATATTAGTAAAATTAAACAAAAAATAAATTTACCTATTTTATGTAAAGATTTTTTTGTTGATAAATTTCAAGTCCATCTTTCTAGGAGTTATGGCGCTGATGCTATTTTAATAATTTTAGCTGGTATTGATGAAAAAACTGCAGATGAGTTGTATGAAGAAGCTGAGAAACTTAAAATGTCTGTAATTGTTGAAGTCCACACTGTTGAAGAGGCTAAAAAATCACTAAAGTACAAAAATGCACTAATAGGGATAAACAATAGGAATTTAAAAACACTAAAAACAGATATAAATACAACTTATGATATTCATAATATTTTAATTAATCATGACGGACCGTTAATTTCTGAGAGTGGAATAAAAAATAAAGAAGACGTTTTGAAAATAGCAACAAAAACTAAAATAAAAACATTCCTCATAGGTGAATCAATTTTGAAAAATTTAAAAAATAATAATATTTTTTCTATTTTATAAAAAAAGTGTTGAAATTATTGAAGTTTTAGCTCTTGTTTAATTGAAAGAACTTTTATAGAACATTTATGTACACAGTTTGTTCTATGTTAACTAAAAAACAAAAAAACCTGCTTTTATTTATCAACAAAAAGTTGAGATCTAGTGGTGTATCTCCCTCTTATGAGGAAATGAAGGAGTCGTTAAATTTAAAATCTAAATCTGGAATTCATAGATTAATTAGTGCCTTAGAGGAGAGAGGCTTTATTAAAAGATTGGCTCATAAAGCAAGAGCTTTAGAAGTCATTAAATTGCCTGAAACAGCTTCAGCAAATGATATTTATAATAGTTTTTCACCAAGTGTAATTAAAGGTGGGCTTGATGAAAGTTCAAATCGAAATAATTCAGATGAAAATGAAATACCTGTATTAGGTAAAATTGCTGCGGGTACACCTGTTGAAGCGATTCAAAACGAAGTTTCTAGAATACCTTTGCCTTCCAATATTGAGAAAAATGGAGAATTCTTTGGACTTAAAGTGCAAGGAGATTCAATGATTGAGGCTGGAATAAATGATGGTGATACAGTAATTGTGAAAAAAGCTGATACAGCTGAAAATGGAAAAATAGTAGTCGCGTTAATTGACGACCATGAAGCAATGCTAAAAAGAATAAGAAGAAAAGGTAAGACCGTAGCTTTGGAAAGCGCTAATAGAAATTACGAAACTAAAATATTTGGTCCTGATAGAGTAAAAGTTCAAGGAATTCTAGTATCTTTATATAGAAACTTTTCCTAAAATAGTCTAAATAAATCTGATGAAAACTGTAGCAACGAGATTTGCTCCATCACCAACCGGACCTTTACATATTGGAGGAGTGAGAACCGCATTATTCAATTGGCTTTATTCAAAAAACAAAGGTGGTAAATTTTATCTAAGAATAGAAGATACCGATAAAGAGAGGTCTAAAGACGAATTCAAGAATCAAATAATTAATTCCTTAAAATGGATAGGAATTTATTACGAAGATAATGAATATATTCAATCAGATAGAATAAACGATCATATAAATGTAGCTAATGAATTGTTAAAAAAAGGTTTAGCTTATAAATGTTATTGCTCTAGTGAAGAAATTGAAGACCAAAAAAAAAGGGCAAAACAAAAAAAAATACCTTATATTTATAATAGAAAATGGAGAGATATGAGTGAAACTGATGCTCCAAAAGAAA
Source organism: uncultured Pelagibacteraceae bacterium (assembly GCA_902614975.1). Taxonomy (GTDB): domain Bacteria; phylum Pseudomonadota; class Alphaproteobacteria; order Pelagibacterales; family Pelagibacteraceae; genus Pelagibacter. The sequence continues at coordinate 4,938 of CACMND010000007.1, read as the reverse complement.
TTGATCCTGTAATAAGATTTAAAAGTAAAGTTGAAGGAAAATCTATCTTAAAAGATTTGGTCCAGGGAAATATAGAAATTGAAAATAATACTATTGAAGACTTTGTTATATTAAGAGCAGATGGGTCGCCTACATATAATTTATCAGCATCAGTAGATGATCATTTAATGGGAATGACACATATTATTAGAGGTGATGATCATAAAATAAATACATTCAAACAAATACAGATATATGAAGCTATGAAATGGGATGTGCCGTTTTTTGCTCACATACCGCTAATTCATACTATTGAAGGAAAGAAATTATCAAAAAGAGATAATTCATCGACATTAGATGATTATTCAAAAATTGGAATAATACCTAATGCTCTAAGAAACTATCTTCTGAGACTAGGATGGTCATATAAAGATAAGGAAATTTTTGATTTAGACGAAAGTATCAAATACTTCAATTTAGAAGGAATTGGTAAATCACCCTCAAAATTAGATATTGAAAGAATTTATTCAATGAATGAACATTATATAAAAAATATTGATGAAAATGATCTATTTAATTTTTTAATAACTTATTGTGAGACTTTTCAAGAAAAGATACCTGATTTAGCAAAGAAAAAAATTAAAAATTCTTTACATTTTTTAAAGAATAAAGCAAAAACTTTGGAAGATATTTACAAAAATTCAAAGTTTTTAATAAATGACAAAGTTCAAATAGAAAAAGAAGATAAAAAACTTTTAGACGAAACAGCTATTAAAATTATTAAATTATTTAGTAACGATATTAATAAACTATCAGATTTTAACAGAGAAACACTAGAACCAATAATTAATGACCTAATAAAAAATAATAATACAAATTTTAAAGGAGTCGGACAACCATTAAGAATATGCCTTACAGGTTCAAAGTTTGGACCAGGTATATATGATATATTGTGTTCACTTGGAAAAGATGAAGTAACAAAAAGATTATCTCAAATAAGATAACAAAACATTGGAAGCTTCATTGCTCGATGAAGTGTTAGATCTTAATTCCTCAATTGTTTTATTAACTTGTTTTAGTTGTTCATTTATAATTTCAGGTTTTTTTAATAAATAATTAACTGTCTTATATATTTCATCTGAGTTACATTCCTTTTGTAAAAGTTCAGGAATAATTTCTTTATTATTAATAATATTTATCATGTTTGCATATTTTATTTTTAAAAATAATTTAGCTATAAAAAAATTCAGAAAATTCATTTTATAAATTATTATTGATGGTACGCCATATTTACAAACTTCAAGTGAAACTGTTCCAGATTTAACAATTGCAAAAATAGATTTTTTAATTATTGCAATTTTTATATTTTCATCTGAAATAAGATCAACATTTTCTAAATTATTTTTTTTTATAATTTGAGATAAATATTCTTTAGAACTTTCGGTAGCATGAAAAATATAATTATAATTATTTTGTTCTCTGTTCATTCTTTTGATAAACTCAATAAGTATAGGCACATGTGATTTCAATTCAGAAAATCTACTGCCAGGAAAAATCGAAATAATTTTTCCTTTTAATAATTCATTAATTTCAATCTTTTCGTGATTTGCGTTGTCTAATATTGGGTGACCAACAAAAGTATTTTTTAGTTTTTCCCTATCGAAATATTTCTTTTCAAAATGAAATAATAAAAGAATATGATCTAAGAAACTTTTCATTTTTTTAACCCTACCCTCTCTCCATGCCCAAACCTTAGGTGCAATAAAATGAATAGTTTTGATATCTGGTTTTTTTAATTTAATTATTTTTGAAACACGAAGAGTAAAATCAGGACTATCAACACTAAATAAAATATCAGGACTGAAATCTATAATTTTTTTTACCGTTTCATTTATTTTACTTTTTATCTTAAAAATATTAAATAATATGTCTGTAAATGCTATGTAAGTAACATCCTTTTGGTCATATATTGACTTAATACCTATAGAATTTAAATGTTGACCGCCAACAGATAAATATTCAATGTCATTTTTTGTTTTTTTTAACTCTTTAATAACTTCGCAGGCTAATTTATCACCAGATGGTTCACCAGTTAAAATAAAAATCTTCTTCATTTAGCTACAACAAACATTTTATTTTTATTTGCAAATTTAATTCCTTCACGCATATCTAAAAATATATTTTGATCTGCTTTAACAACGATTCCTTTAATATTTGCCTTTTTACAGTCTTTTAATGTATCTAGTCCTATGGTTGGTAAATCAACACGTAAATCTTGCTTAGATTTAGGCATCTTGAGTAAAAGTTTATTTTGTTGTTTATCGTTTCTAATTGATCTTAACATTTCTTTTGTACCTTTTCTTTTTTCAAAAGAAATAATCTTTTGATTATTAACCACTAGTGCCTGAACATGATTGAGCGAATTAGATTTATTCAGTATTTGAATACCCTTTTTTATAGTAAATTTATCAGTCATACTAGGTTTCAATTTTGTATAACATCCTCTGTTTAAAGTTAATTCTGGATTATAAGTATTTAATTTAATCACTTTTATTTTATTTTCTGATAATATCTTTATCAATTCTTTTAGTATAGCTGCATCTCCAACTTTAGATGCCTTAATTATTCGGGGAATATAATAAATACCTTTGAGATCTAATTTCAATTTGGATATTTTTGGTTTAACAATATTTCCAGCAAATAAAACTTTTTTACATTTTTTGGATTTAATTAATTCTAATATTTTACCAAATTTTCCAATATTGATGAAATAACTGTTTTTATCTTTTTTAAATTTATTATTTTTCGATAAATCTATTATGAAATATTCAATTTTCTTTTTTTTTAAACTTTTTAAAATTTCTAATGGTAGATTTTTTTCTCCTAAAAATAAACCAATCATTTAATATTTTCTGGGAGAGATATTGGTCGCTTTTTATCAGAATTTATAAAATCAATAATAGTTTTCACATATTTATTTTCTTTCAGATTTTTATTTAAATTTTCTATATTTGATCTAAAATTTTGGTTACTAAAAACTACATCATAAAATTCTTGTAATATTTTAATATCTTTATTTGAAATTTTTGCTCTTCTTAATCCAATAAGATTAAGCCCAACTAAATTATTTCTATTTCCCAATGATAAACCAAACGGAATTACATCACTTAGGACGCCGGTCATTCCTCCAATCATTGACAAATGTCCTATTCTAGAAAATTGATGTATGGCGCAACTACCTCCAACTATAGCATTATCATCTATTTTAACATGACCACCAACTTGAACATTATTTGCCAAAACAATATTATTTCCAAGATTACAGTCGTGAGCTACATGACAGTAAACCATCAATAAATTGTTGCTTCCTATTTTGGTAATTGTACCTCCTTGAGATGTTCCAGGATTAATATTCACATATTCTCTAAATTTATTATTATCACCAATAATGATAGAGTTTTTTTCACCTTTAAATTTTAAATCTTGTGGATCTGTTCCAATTGAAACAAAAGGAAAAATCTCATTATTTTTTCCAATTTTTGTATTTCCATTAATATATACATGTGAATGCAATTTTGAGTTTGATGCTATTTCAACTTTTGATCCGATTACACAATATGGTCCGATTTCAACATTTTCAGAAATTTTAGAATTTTTATCAACTATTGCGGTATGGTGTATCACATTTTATTGATAACAAATTATTCTTTAAATACTTATCAAGAATTGCTACTAATTATTTCTTCCTATCGACAATAGTTGCTGCCCATTGAGCGTCTGCCATTTTTTTTCCATCTACTATAGCTTCTCCTTTGTATTTCCACACTCTTCCATGTGATCTTACTGCCTCAATGTTTAATTCTAACCTACAATCTGGAATTACTGGATTTCTAAATCTTGCCTTATCAACTGTCATTAAGAATACCAATTTATTCTCGTATGTTTTTTTATCTATGCCAGCTGCTGTTAATGCTGCTGCAGCTTGACCAAATGCCTCAACAATTAAAACTCCAGGCATAACAGGTTCTCCTGGAAAATGCCCTTGAACAAAAAAACTTTCTTTTGTTACATTAACAATTGCAGTTGCTGATTTTAGTTTTTTTATATTTATTAATTCATCTATCAAAAGCATAGGTTCCCTATGAGGTAATAAGTTTTTAATCTGATTTTTATCTAAAGTTTCAGTCATTTTTTTTTTCTCTTAAAAAAGTTCTAATATCTTTTGCAGGATAACCCATGACTTTTGAATTGTCTGGTATATTTTTTATTACTCCACTACCTCCACCAATCTGTACATAATTTCCTATATTTAAATGTCCAGAGATCCCAGCTTGTCCTCCAATTTGAACGTTTTTGCCTATATGTGAACTACCAGCAAATCCAACCTGAGCAGTAATTATACAATTTTTGCCTATATTTACGTTGTGGGCTATATGAACTTGGTTATCGATAAAAGTATTTTTTCCAATAACTGTATCTGATAGCGAACCTCTATCAATTGTATTGTTGCAACCAATCTCTACATTATCTTCAATTCTTACAATACCAATATGTGGATATCTAACATTTTTTTCGTTTATTGGAAAAAAACCAAATCCCTTTTTTCCAATGATGCTTCCATCCAAAATTCTTACATTATTAGAAATTAAAGTATTTTTAATCAATACATTGCTTCCAATAATACAGTTTCGACCTATTTTGACATTAGATTCTATAATTGTATTATGTCCCACACTAGAACCAACTCCAATTTGAACTTTATCTCCTAACAGAACATGTTTTCCAAAAAAAACAGATTTATATTTTTTTTTATCCGGACTATTTACATTAAAATCAATTGTATCATTGAGTGCCTCGGGATAAAATAAGTTTGTAATATTTGATGCAGCAACCAGTACATTTTTCACCACAATACTCTTACAATTCTTTTCTACAATATTTTCGTATTTTTTTTCAGTT
>CACMND010000006.1 GCA_902614975.1 uncultured Pelagibacteraceae bacterium | reverse complement strand
ACTCCTCAAAATCAATATTTTCTTATTTTAGAAATTTAAATACTCATATTTATTTAGATATCGATAAATATTTTGTTGATAATAAATCTTATTTATCAAATGTAAAAGGTGAAATTCAATTAAAAAATAGTAAAATTTTTAATTCCAATTTGAGTGCGAAATTAAATAAGAATAGAAATTTTGAATTAAAAATTGTAACAAATAATAATCAAAAAATTACAAAATTAGATATTGAAAAACCCGCACCATTTATAAAAAATTTTAAATTTATAAAAGGCTTTAAAGAGGGAAATTTAAATTATGAGTCTTTTGAATATGAGGGTAAAATCAAGTCAAATCTAAAAATTGTTGATTTTAAAGTTCAAGAAGTGCCACTTTTAGCCAAACTTTTAACCCTTGCCTCATTACAAGGTATTGCGGACCTTTTAACAGGTGAAGGTATACGTTTTACTGACTTTGAAATGGATTATGAAAGTTTAGGAAATACTACAACAATAAATGAAATGTATGCAATTGGACCTGCGATTTCCTTATTAATGGAAGGATATATTGTTAAAGATAACCTAACAAGTTTAAGAGGAACTCTAGTTCCAGCAACAACTGTAAATAAAACAATCTCTAAAATACCAATGTTAGGAGAAATATTGGTTGGAAAAAAAATCGGCGAAGGAGTTTTTGGCGTAAGTTTCAAAATAAAAGGACCACCAAAAAACCTTAAAACATCTGTAAATCCAATTAAGACATTAACTCCAAGATTTATAACAAGAACTTTAGAGAAAATTTCTAAATAAAAACTATTTTGTAATGATTTTTCTTACCAATAGATAGCTTAATAAAATTATTTTTATCTATAAGTTCTTTTGAAATATTAAATTTTTCTTCAGTGATGGTTTCGTTATTTATTTTAACGCCATTTGATTTTATTAATCTTCTAATTTCACTTTTTGATAAATCTTTTTTTATAATTGAAATTAAATTAATTATGTCTTTATCAATATAACTTTTATTGATTTTTATATCTGGAAGGTTTTTTCCAGAAGAGTCATCAGAGAAAGTATTTTTTGCAATACTTTCAGCTTTTTTTGCATCTTCAATACCATGAAGCATTTTAGTTGCCTCATTTGCTAAAATTATTTTTTGTTGATTAATATCTTGATTATTTATTTCTTCTATTTCATTTAATTTCAAATCTGTAAACATTTTTAAAAATTTAAGTACATCTCTATCATCAGTATTTCTCCAAAACTGCCAATAATCAAAAACTGAAAATAATTCCTTATCAAGCCAAATTGCACCACTTTCTGTTTTTCCCATCTTCGCTCCTGAGGCTAAAGTTATTAGCTCAGTTGTTAATCCATAAACTTCATTTGATGAATGTCTCTTGATTAATTCTACACCATTCACAATGTTGCCCCATTGATCAGAACCTCCAATTTGTAATAAACAATTGTGCTTTTTATTTAATTCTAAAAAATCATATGCTTGTAAAATCATATAATTAAATTCCATATAACTTAATGATTGTTCTCTTTCCAATCTTAATTTAACACTATCAAAACTTAACATTTTATTAATTGTGAAATGTCGTCCTATATCTCTTAGAAATGATATATAATTCAAGTTTTTTAACCAAGAATAGTTATTAACAAAAATTGGTGATACTTTTTCGTCTGATGTGTTTAAAAATTTTTTTAAAATTATTTCAATACTCTTAATATTATTTTCAATTTCTTTTTCGTCTAAAATTTTTCTTGTTTTATCTTTTCCGGATGGATCTCCTATTCTAGTAGTACCACCTCCGATTAATACAATTGGTTTATGACCATGTTTTTGCATTAATCTTAAACACATAATTTGTAGTAAACTACCAACATGCAAACTTTTGGCTGTACAATCAAAGCCTATATATCCTTTTATACTGTCTTCATTTAACTTTTTTGACAAAGTTTTCTCGTCTGTGCATTGATAAAAATATCCTCTATCCTTAAATTCTTTTAAAAAATCATTCATAAGTGATAATTTAATATACATATTTTAATAAAAATAATAATCAATAATGGATAATTCCTTTATAGCGCTAGGTTTGATGAGTGGAACGTCACTAGATGGGATCGATGCAAGCATTATCAAATCAGATGGACAGGATAATTTAGAAATAATAGATAATAAATATTTTAGATACCCTATAGAATTTAAAAAAAAACTATCTTTGTTCATCGAAAAAATTAGTAAAAAGTTGGATATAGATGAAAATATTTCTACTTATAGATCCTTAGAGCGAGAATTAACACTTTATCACTCCAGAATATCTAAAGATATTATTAACGATAATAATTGTAAAATCCAATTAGTTGGTTTCCATGGGCAAACAATAATCCATAAACCTAAAGATGGATACTCGATACAAATGGGAGATCCGAACTTACTTTCTCAACAACTAAAAGAAAAGGTAATATACAATTTTAGAGCCAACGATATTAAAAACAATGGTGATGGAGCTCCAATGACTCCTATATATCATAAGCTTTTAATAAAAAAATTTAATTTAAATAATCCTACTTTAATTTTGAATATAGGAGGTATATCAAATTATACTTATTGTTTTAAAGATATAATCACAGCAAAGGATATTGGACCTGGTAATGTTTTGATTGATGAATACTTAAAAAAAACTAAAGGAATTAGTTATGATAAAAACGGAGATATAGCCTCATCTGGAAAAATAAATGAAGATATAATTAATCAATTTTATGAACATGAATTCTATAACGTAAAAGAAAAACATTCTTATGACAGAAAGGAATTTGATTTTAGTTTTGTAAGAGGTTTAGAATTTGAAGATGCAGTTGCAACATTAACATATTTTACAGCAATAATAATTTCAAAAAATATAAAAAAAGATTTTAATGATAAATTAGATATAATTTTATGCGGGGGAGGTAGAAAAAATTTAACTTTGATTAAACATATAAAAAAATTATTGAGTTATAATATTAAGGAAATTGATCAATATAATATAGATGGTGATTTTATTGAGTCACAAGCATTTGCATATTTGTCTATTAGATCTTATCTAAAAAAAATAATCAGTTATCCATCAACTACAAATGTTTTGAAACCTTCAATTGGTGGTGAATTAAAAAAAAACTATTAATACAAAGCAGTTTCTTTTTTTATATATTTGCTTAAAGATTTTATTAAAGATAGATCTGCTTTTGAAAAAAAATGATTTGCTTCTGATACAATATCAAATTCAACTTTTATTCCTTTTTGCGCACTTAATCTTTTATTTAATTCATCAATATCTTCAAAGGGTACTAACTCATCTTTCTTGCCGTATATTACAAGCCCAGAAGTTGGACAAGGTGATAAAAATGAAAAATCATAAACATTTGGTTGAGGTGATATAGCAATAAATCTGTTTATTTCTGGCCTTCTCATTAATAGCTGCATAGCAATTAGAGATCCAAAAGAAAATCCTGTTATCCAGCATTGTGAATTATCAAAATTTTCTCTTTCCAACCAATCTAATGCAGCAGCAGCATCAGCAAGTTCTCCTTGACCATTATCAAATTCACCATCACTTTTACCAACTCCTCTAAAATTTACTCTACAAACCGAAAAATTATTATCTACAAACGTTTGAAATGTATCTACTACAACTTTATTATTCATTGTGCCTCCATACTGAGGATGAGGGTGAAGGACTAGTGCAATTGGTGCAGTATTTTTTTTACTTTTAAAATATTTAGCTTCTAATCTACCAGCGGGACCAGGAATAAAAATTTCGTTAACTTTTGTATCTGTAGATGGCATTGATTATTAGTCTCAAAAAAAAATTACATTTTTCTACCAAAATTGAGCGACAAAATGCAAGTATTTTAAATATTCTCAATCTTGACTAATTTAGTCAGGTATATATAAAGCCCGTAATTTGCGGAAAATATGAAATTATCAACCAAAAGCAGATATGCAGTGATGGCGTTAGCTGACATAGCCAGATTTAAAAATAGCGAGCCAATATCACTCAGGGATATATCTATCAGACAAGGAATATCCTTAGTTTATTTAGAACAATTATTTCTAAAATTAAAAAAAAATGAAATCGTAAAAAGTATCAGGGGTAAAAGAGGAGGATATAATCTTAATAAAAATCCAAATGATATAAAAATTTCTGACATTCTTTCTGCAGTAGAAGAAAAAGTAAAAACTATTGGTTGTCAAAAGCATTCAAAAAAAGGATGCAACGGAAAATCTGCTAAATGCATAACACATAATTTATGGGATGAATTAGAAACACATATCAACTTATTTTTTCAAGAAAAAAATCTTGGAGACCTTATAAATAAAAAAGAAAATAGATTATAATGAGAGATAAACAAATAGAAAATTTAAAAGATTATAAATATGGTTTTTCAACCGATATTGATAGTTTTAAAGCTCCAAAAGGTTTAAATGAAGACGTTATAAGATTTATATCAAATATAAAAAAAGAGCCTGACTGGTTACTTCAATGGAGATTAAAAGCTTTTAAAAGATTAAAAGTATTGGAAGAACCTGATTGGCAAAAGCCAAAATATCCAAAAATAGATTATCAGGATTTATATTATTATTCTGCACCTAAAAGTTTTAAAGAAAAACCAAAAAATTTAGAGGATTTAGATCCCAAACTATTAGAAACTTATAAAAAATTAGGAATACCTTTACAAGAACAAAAAAGATTAAACGGCATTGCTGTTGATGCAGTATTTGACTCTGTATCTGTTGCTACAACTTTTAAAGACACTTTAACAGAAAAAGGAATTATTTTTTGTTCAATTTCTGAAGCAATACAAAAACATCCAGATTTAGTAAAAAAATATTTAGGCTCAGTTATTCCAATTACCGATCACTTTTTTGCTACACTAAATTCAGCAGTTTTCACCGATGGATCATTTGTTTACATACCACCAAATGTAAAGTGTCCAATGGAACTATCAACTTATTTTAGGATTAATGCATCCGATACTGGTCAGTTCGAAAGAACATTAATTATTGCTGATAAAGGTAGTTATGTAAGTTATTTAGAGGGATGTACTGCACCAATGAGAGATGAAAACCAGTTACATGCAGCAAATGTTGAACTTATTGCGTTGGATGATGCAGAAATAAAATATTCTACAGTACAAAATTGGTATCCTGGAGATAAAGATGGAAAAGGAGGTATATATAATTTTGTAACTAAAAGAGGATTGTGTAAAGGTAAAAATTCAAAGATTTCATGGACACAAGTAGAAACAGGTTCTGCAATTACTTGGAAATATCCAAGTTGTATTTTAAAAGGTGATAACTCAATTGGAGAGTTTTATTCAATCGCAATAACAAATAATCATCAAAAAGCTGACACTGGAACTAAGATGATACATTTAGGAAAAAATACAAAAAGTAAAATTATCTCAAAAGGTATAAGTGCAGGTAAATCAGACATGACTTACAGAGGTTTGGTAGATATTTCAAAAAATGCATCTAATTCAACAAATTATACTCAATGTGATTCATTATTAATGGGCAACAAGTGTGGAGCACACACAGTGCCTTATATTAAGAATAAAAATTCAAATTCTAATATTGCTCATGAAGCGACAACATCTAAAATAAGTGAAGACCAACTACATTATTGTCAGCAAAGGGGACTAAATCAAGAAGAAGCTGTAGGACTTATTGTTAATGGCTTTTGTAAAGAGGTTTTACAACAATTACCTATGGAGTTTGCTGTAGAGGCTCAAAAACTAGTTGGAATAAGTTTAGAGGGAAGTGTTGGTTAAATGTTAAAAATAAATAATTTAAATGCAAAAATTCAGGAAAAATCCATATTAAATGGTTTTAATCTTGAAATAAAACCTGGTGAGGTGCATGCAATAATGGGACCCAATGGATCAGGAAAAAGCACTTTGTCAAATATTCTATCAGGTAAAAAGGGATATGAAGTATCAGGGGAAATATTATATGAAAATAAAAATTTGTTTGATCTTGAGACTGAAGAAAGAGCACATGAAGGTATTTTTTTAGCATTCCAATATCCGTTAGAAATACCTGGGGTCAATACAAATATATTTTTAAAAACATCCTTAAATTCAATTAGAAAGGCAAGAGGTGAAAAAGAATTAGATGCATTAGAATTTTTAAAATTAGTTAAAGAAAAAGCAAAAGAACTTAAATTTGATGAAGAAAAATTAAATCGTCAATTAAACGTAGGTTTCTCTGGAGGTGAAAAAAAGAAAAACGAAATTTTACAAATGTCAATTTTAGATCCAAAATTATCTATACTGGATGAAACAGACTCTGGATTAGATATAGATGCTCTTAAAATAGTTGCAGATGGGGTTAATGCACTAAGAAAAAGAAATAATTCTTTTCTTATAATCACACACTATCAAAGACTACTTGATTATATAAAACCTGACTTTGTGCATGTACTTATGGGTGGAAAAATTATTAAATCAGGAGGCGCAGAATTAGCTTTAGAGTTAGAAAAAAAAGGATATGAAAATTTCAATTAAATGGAACTAAAATTAAAAGCAGATTTTGATAAATTTATAAGTACTTCCAATTTCTCAAACCAAGAGATTAAATTTAAAAAAGAAGCTCTTGATAATTTTTTGAAAAATGGATTTCCTAGTAGAAAATTAGAAAACTGGAAATTCTCAGATATAAAACAGATAATCCAAAAAAATATTGGAGAACTAGAATTTTATAATGATTATAATATAGAAAATAAAATTAATGACGATATTTTTATAAAGGAAATTGAGCATAATAAAATTGTTATTGTTAACGGCAAAGTTGAGCAATTAAGTTTCGAATATGAGGAAAGTGATAAAATTAATTTAACAACTTTAGATAATTTTAACCAAAACTCAAATGATGATAATTCTCTTTTAAGTCTAAATAATTCTTTTTCTAATAAAATATACAATATTTTAGTTAAAAAAAATTATTCATTCAAAAAGCCTTTAATTATATATCAAATAACAAATAAGAAAGTGAGCAATACTAATATTAATTTTCAATTAAACTTTGAGCTAGAAGAAAACAGTTCAATAAAAATTATTAATCTTTCTGATGATAATTCAGAAAAGAATTTCATCAACAATTTATTTAATTTTAATCTTGGTAAAAATGCAATTCTTAAGAATTATAAAATAGATAAAAAAAATAATACAAATATTAAGTATGATTATTCTAGTATTGCTCAAAAAGAAAATAGTATTTCTGAAACATTTATATTTTCATCCGGTTCAGATTACATAAAAAATGAAGTCAGCTGTAATCTTGAAGGTAAATATTCGTCAGCATTTATTAATGGAATACACTCATTGTCTAAAAATAAACATCACGAAATAAGAACTAATACTAATCATTCGTATGAAAACACAAAAAGTTATCAGTTAATAAAAAGCGTAATTGATGACAGTTCAAAGTCTGTCTATCAAGGAAAAATATATGTGGATTCTAAAGCTCAAAAAACTGATGGTTATCAATTAAGTAAAGCGGTGCTTTTAAATGAACAAGCAGAATTTAATGCAAAGCCTGAACTAGAAATTTATGCTGATGACGTTAAATGTTCACATGGTTCCGCATCAGGTAGTTTAGATGAAGATTCTATTTTTTATTTAATGTCTAGAGGATTAGACCAAAAAACAGCAAAAAAATTATTAATTAACGGTTTCCTTTTAGATGTTGTTGAAAAAATTACAGATGAAGAAATTAAAAAATTATTAAAAAATATGATTGGATTAAATTAATGAAGATACATGATATAAAAAGAGAATTTCCAATTTTTGACGATAAAATTCAAAATAATGATTTAGTATATTTAGATAGTGCTAATTCCTCTCAAAAACCAAGAGTTGTTGTAGATAGAATTTATGATTTTTATTCAAAAGAGTTTTCTAATGTAGGTAGAAGTGTTCACTATTTGGCAGTTGCTGCTACTAATTTATATGAACAAACAAGAGTTTCAGTTCAAAAATATATTAATGCTAAAGATAAAGATGAAATCGTATTTACTAAAGGTGCTACAGAAGCAATTAATTTAGTCGCGAATACATTTGGTCAAAAGTATTTGTCTGAAGGTGATGAAGTATTATTGACCGAACTCGAACATCATTCAAATTATGTGCCTTGGCATTTTCTCAGAAAAGCAAAAAATATTAAAATAGAATTTGCTGAAATTAATGATGACGGTGAAGTTACATTAGAAGCTATAGAAAAAAAAATTACAAACAAAACAAAAATAATCAGTGTAAGTCATTTATCGAATGTAACAGGCGCAATATTACCAATCAAAGAAATTGTGCAATTAGCACATTCAAAAAATATACCTGTTCTGATTGATGGTTGCCAAGGAGCTCCACACTTAAAATTAGATATGCAAGAAATTGATTGTGATTTCTATGCAATATCTGGACATAAAATGTATGGTCCAACTGGAATAGGTGTTCTATATGCTAAAAAAAAATGGCTTGAAGATTTACCGCCATATCAAGGTGGAGGAGGAATGATAAATGAGGTTAAAAAAGAAGGTATTACTTATGGTGAATTACCTAATAAATACGAGGCTGGCACAATGGCTACAGCTCAAGTTATAGCTTTTAATGAATCAATAAAATTTATGGAAAAAATTGGTATTCAAAATATCGAAAAACATGAAAAAGAATTATTAGACTACGGATTAGAAAAGTTAAGAAAAAATAATTCAGTTAATATTATAGGAAATCCAAAAGAAAAGGGTGGAGTTATATCATTTACTATTGAAGGTGTTCATCCTCATGATATTGCAACCATTCTTGATGAGGATGGAGTAGCTATTAGAGCAGGGCATCACTGCTGTCAAATATTACATGATAAATTAAATTTACCTGCAACCGCTAGAGCTTCATTTGGTGTTTATAATACTAAAGACGATATTGATAAGCTTGATGAAGCAATAAATAAATGTAAAAAAATTTTTAACTTATAATGGACTTAAAAGATTTATATCAAGAGATAATACTAGACCATGGAAAAAATCCAAGGAATTTAGGAAAGTTTGACAATTATAATAAAGATGCGAAGGGAAATAATCCTTTATGTGGTGATAACGTTCATGTTTACCTCAGATTAAATGAAAATAAAAAAGTTGAAGACATTGCATTTGAAGGGCATGGCTGCGCTATTTCAATGGCATCAGCATCAATCATGACTGATATGGTTAGAGGTAAAGAAGAGAAAGAGGTAAAAGAAATTGTAAGTGATTTTTTAGGAATGATAAAAGAAAAAGATTCTTTAGAAACTAATATTTTAAAAGATGACGAAAAAACTAAATTAATGAGTTTATCAGGTGTTAAACAATATCCTATGAGAGTAAAGTGTGCAACTTTATCTTGGCATACTCTTACATCAGCATTAGATAATTCAGATCAAATTGTAAAAACAGAGGAATAAAAATGGATCTTAAAGAAAAAGTAATTGCAGAAATAAAAAAAATTTATGATCCAGAGATACCTGTTAATATATATGAATTAGGATTGATATACGATATTATTGTGAATAACTCTGAAGTTAAGGTTAAAATGACTTTAACCACACCAAATTGTCCAGTAGCTGAAAGTTTGCCTAAAGAAGTTAAAGACAGTATATTAGAAATAAAAGAAGTTTCAAAAGTAGATCTTGATTTAGTCTGGGAACCACCATGGGACAAATCAATGATGTCTGAAGCTGCGAAACTTGAATTAAATTTATGACAAAACAAATTATAACATTAAGCGATAACGCAGCTCAAAGAATTAAAGAAATCATGTCCAATGCTGAAAAAGACTCTTTAGGAGTTAGAGTTGGTGTTAAGTCGGGTGGTTGCGCAGGGATGTCCTATGTTATGGAGTATACAAAAGAAGCAAACCCAAATGACGAAGTAATAGAAGATAAAGGTGTAAAAGTATTTATAGATTCTGCAGCAGTAATGTATTTACTTGGAACAGAAATGGATTTTAAAAAAGAGAAATTTTCTTCACAATTTGTATTTAATAACCCGAATGAAACGGAGAGATGTGGATGTGGGGAGTCCTTTAAAATATAGTATTTAATATACGCATATCAGGATTGCGTTTATTGCATATCTATGATAGAATCATTGATATGAACACTTTTGAGCATAAAAACCTGATTAACTCTGAAGTTAAAACTCAAAAAAGAAAATCTTTATTCAGAAGTTTAATTAAACCAGTAGAAGCGGGCGCACATGGCACCCTCAACTACGTGGTTAAAAAAGGTTTAGGAAAAAATAAAATAGCTAAAAAATAAAAAAGCTATTTAACAACTATAGTACATATCAAACTCAATAGGATGAGGTGTATGTTCAAAGTTGTGTATCTCCTCAAATTTAAGAGCAATATAAGCATCAATTTGATCGTCAGTAAATACTCCACCTTGAGTTAAAAACTTTCTATCTTTATCTAAACTTTCCATTGCTTCTCTTAATGATCCGCAAACAGTTGGAACTTTTTTAACTTCCTTCTCTGATAAAGCGTAAAGATCTTTATCAAAGGATTTGCCTGGATCAATTTTATTTTTGATACCGTCAATTCCCGCCATTAACATAGATGCAAATGTTAAATATGGATTACCAGATGCATCTGGGAATCTAATTTCACATCTTGCTCCTTTTTTGCTTAGCGTTATCGGAATTCGACAAGATGCTGACCTGTTTCTTGCAGAATAAGCAAGCAATACCGGAGCTTCAAAACCTGGAATTAATCTTTTATAACTATTTGTTGTAGCATTTGAAAACGCATTAATCGCCTTAGCATGTTTGAGTATTCCACCAATATAATAAAGCGCAGTTTGTGACAAACCTGAATATTTATTTCCAGAAAAAACTGGAGTTTTTCCCTTCCAAACTGATTGGTGAACGTGCATTCCTGATCCATTATCACCTTTTACAGGTTTAGGCATAAACGTAGCAGTTTTACCAAATGAATGTGAAACCATTTGAACTACATATTTGTATAATTGAACATTATCAGCTTGATCAACTAACGTACCAAAAAGCATCCCAAGTTCGTGCTGACTTGGAGCAACCTCATGGTGATGTTTTTCAACTGTGATACCTACGTCTCTTAAACCTTTCAGGTATTCACCTCTTATATCCTGAGCACTATCTACTGGAGGCACTGGAAAATATCCACCTTTAACTCCGGGTCTATGACCCATATTTCCATTTTCATAACTTTTTCCAGAATTATATGGTCCTTCTGTACTATCTATCGAAAAACTTGTTTCGTTCATATCGTTTTTTATTTTTACATCATCAAAAACAAAAAACTCTGGCTCTGGACCAAAGTAAGCTTTATCACCTATGCCAGTTTTCTTTAAATAAGCTTCAGCTTTTTTCGCTATCCCTCTTGGATCTCTCTCATAAGGATTTCTTTTAATCGCATCTAATATGTCGCAAAATAAAACAAGAGTATTATGAGATGTAAATGGATCAACGATTTGTCTGTTTAAATCTGGTTTTAATATCATGTCAGATTCATTTATCGCTTTCCATCCAGCAATAGATGATCCATCAAAAAATACACCATCGGTTAACATGTCTCCATCGACTACCGATGCATCCATAGTTAAGTGCTGTAATTTACCTCTTGGGTCTGTAAATCTTAAGTCGACAAACTCAATTTGCTTGTCTTTCATCATTTTTAGAACTTTGCTTGCGCTCATATAATCTCCTGTAGAATTAAATATCTGGGTTAATTACCAATATTGTTATAATAAAGAATACATATAATGAGGATATCACCTATGCAATTTAAACATATAATTATACCAATAATTTCAGCGCTTTTTTATCAATCATAAGTTGAATATGACTTTATTGAATAAAGAACCAGTTAAAAGAGTAGAGAAGTGTCTTAAAGAATTTGATGAAAATTTATCAGTTGTAGAATTAGAAAATTCAGCAAAAACAGCTTTAGATGCAGCAAATTCATTAAATTGTGAAGTAGGAGCAATTGTTAAAAGTCTTCTTATTAAGATAGAAAATGATTTTTTACTTTGTTTAGTTTCTGGTGACAAAAGATGTTCGTTAAATAAACTAAAAAAAATTTCTGAAAAAAAAAATGTAAGAATGGCTTCAGCTGACGAGGTTAAATCTCAAACAGGATATACAATTGGGGGTGTATCTCCTGTAGGTCATATAAATAAAATTCAAATATTTATAGATAATTCTTTAAGTAGGTTTACAGATATTTTTGCTGCAGCTGGTCATCCTAATGTGATTTTTAAGATCAATTATGAAAAATTAATTCAAATTACAAAAGGTGATGTGAAAGATATTACAGAATGAAGCAAGCTAATTTAACAGATTATATTTTATTAACATTATTATCAATAATTTGGGCATCTGCTTTTTTTAATATAAAAATTGCAACAGAATCTTTCGGTCCAATGACAATTGCTTTTTTGAGAGTATTTTTTGGATCTATACCAGTATTAATTTTATGTTTTTATAAAAAAATAGTAATTGAAGCATTTTCAAAAGATTGGCATTGGTTCATGTTAATAGGACTAATCAATTTAGTTATACCATTCTTTTTAATTGCTTATGGAGTAAAATCTGTGCAAAGTAATTTGGCTGCAATTTTGATGTCAACAACTCCTTTGAGTTCTACCATATTAGGTCACTTTTATACAAAAAATGAAAAATTTAATTTTGCAAAAACTGTTGGAATACTAATTGGATTTGCAGGAATTGTTTATTTATTTTCTGATAATATTTTAATTGATGAAAATAATTTTCTTTCAGCAATATTAATTTTAGTAGGATCAACATGTTATGTAATAGGTGGAGTTTTAACACTTAAAATTAGTAAGAAAAAAAATGAAAACGTTACTGGATCAATATTAATTTGGGCAGCTTTGATTTTATTTCCTTTGATGTGTTTATTAGAAACTCCTTGGGAAAATACTCCATCATTAAATTCAACCATGTCAGTAATTTATCTTGGTATAGTACCAACAGGAGTTGCGTGGCTTTTAAGGTTTAAAATTTTGAAAAAGAATGGTTTAATTTTTCAATCTCAAGTCTCATACTTAATTCCAATCTTTGGAATTATTTTAGGCTATATATTTTTAAGTGAATTAATAACTTACAAGGTATTAATATCTTTATTGGCTGTAGTTGTAGGAATTTATTTTGTTAGAAAAGCAGATACAAAAATTATTATTTAAATGAAGATATAGAGCTAATATGCTCTGGTTTTGTCTCACAACATCCACCTAAAATTGTTGCCCCACCTTCTATGAATTTTTTTGATAGATTATAAAATTCAATTGCATCAAAATTTTCTCTTTTTCCTAAAGATTGATTAGGATTTGCTCCAATTTCATGAGGTTTTGCTGTATTAAATGTATGTATTGGGCCTGGTTCATCAACTCCCCACAAATTTATCTTAAATCCAAATGGTACTTCACAATTTAAAAATTTATCTAATACGGATAGAGATATTTCTGGAGAAATACACGCACAAACTACACCAAGTGTATTTTCATCTTGAGTAATTTCAAGTAATTGCTCAATTTTCTCTTCTGAGGGTAGGTCACCATTTTTTTTTAAATGTATTCCAATTAAAACTTTTTTGTTTAATTTTTTAGATATATTAAGAGCGGCTTTAACTTCATTAGTGCTGCTAATAACATCTAAGTATAAAAAATCAGTAAATTCACTTAAAATATCAGCTTGTTCAAACATATCTTCCTCTATTAATTTGATATCGCGATCATCAGTTATATAAGTGTCTCTTTGGCTTGGAATTGATCCAGCTACTAATATATTTTTCTTAGATAAATCTTTAGCTTTGATTGCAAGTTTACATGCAATTTCATTTAATTTTTTGAATTCATCACCAACTTTATTTTCTATTAATCTAAATTTTCTACAACTAAAGGTGTTAGTAACAATAACATCTGAGCCTGCGTTGATATATGATAGATGAGTATCAACTAACATTTGATGATATTTTTCATCTAATAAAGCGCTAGCAGACCATAAAGTCCCCATAGATACCATTCCTTTTTCGAGTAATAATTGACCCATACCACCATCTAAAATTCTTATTTTTTTAAAAAAATTGTTATCCATTCTTTTTATCCCTTGTAGCTATAAATACCCCAACGGTTGTTATTAAAAAACCAATTATGTCAGTAAATGTTAATTGTTCATTTAAAAATATCCATGCCATCACTGCTGAGGTAGGAGGTACTAAAAAAAATAAAGTAGTAGTTTTACCCACAGTACCCCTTTTGATTAAAAACATAAGAATAGTAAAAGCCCCAAATGAAACTAATATAATTTGGTGAGACATACCTAATATAAAGCTAGTTGTAAAATTTATATAAGCATTTTCAAATATAAACATTAACAATAGATTAAATAGGCAACCACCAATTGCTTGATATGCATTGTTAACTGACAAAGCTAAATTTCCACTCAATTTTTTTTGCCACAATGTTCCAGCCGTTATTGCAAATAAAGCTAAGACTGTAGCTAACAATCCTAAAGGAGGAATTTCTTTCCCAAAATCAATACCTAAGACAGTGATAGAACCAATGAACCCTAAACTGATACCCACCCACTGTTTCCAAGATATTTTTTCTCCAAAAATAGGACCAGATAAAATATTTGTTAAAATCGGTTGAAGTGTAACTATTAAAGCTACAATTGCAGCTGGCATTCCAATTGAAAATGCATACCAACATCCACCTAAATAAATCCCATGAAATAAAATACCTGTTGAAAGACTTTCAATAATATTTTTTAATTTTCCGAAAATTTTATCATTACTGAGATAAGCAAATATAAGAAAACCAATTGTTACAATCCCAAATCTAAATGCTAAAGCTGCAAATGGAGAAGCGTTTTGAACAATTTCTTTCCCAGATATAAATGCCGAAGACCATAATAATATAAAGAGCAAAGGAAATGATTTTGTCATGGTAAAGATATATGGCGTAATATCTAATTTTTGTTGTGAATTCTATCCATTTCTTGAAGTTCGACTTCAAGTTTGTCTAATTCTTCACCACCAGCCATCATACTAAGAAGCTTTTCTCTAGAAATATCTTTTTTTTGGAATGTTCCCATGCTTTTTCCTCGGTTAAGTACAGTGAAACTATTACCAACAGGGTAAGCATGATGTACATTATGAGTAATTAAAATCACAGCCAATCCCTCAGACGCAGCCTTTACAATATATTTTAATACCATTGATGCTTGATGAACTCCTAAAGCAGAAGTTGGTTCATCTAAAACTAAAACTTTTGCTCCAAAATATATAGCACGTGATATTGCAAGGCATTGTCTTTCACCACCGGACATAGTTCCAACTGCCTGAGATGGATCTCTAACATCGATACCAATCTGTCCCATTCTATCTGCTGCTATCTTATTTGCTTTCTCCACATCAAAAGTTTTAAGGAAAGGAATACCTTTTTGAGGCTCTCTTCCCATAAAAAAATTTCTAGTAACACTCATTAAAGGAACTAACGCTAGATCTTGATAAACTGTTCCTATACCAATATCTAAAGCATCTTTGGGTGAGTCAAAAACAATTTTATTATCTTCAAATATAATTTCTCCTTCATCTGGTTTATGAACACCTGCTAAAGTTTTAATTAAAGTCGACTTTCCTGCTCCATTATCCCCAAGTAAGCACATGATCTCACCTTTTTTTAATCTCATAGTGACATCTTTAAGCGCTATAACTTTCCCAAAAAACTTACTAATATTATTAAATTGAACGAGATAGTCAGACATTATTTACTCTCAGTGACTTTCTTTCTAATATAGTTATTAAACACTACAGCTATCAACATCATTGCTCCTAAGAAAACTTTAAACCAGTCAGTGTCAACATCTGTATAAAATATTCCCATAGATACAGTCCCAAATATAATTGCACCAAAAGCTGCACCTATTGCAGATCCATATCCACCGGTTAAGAGACAACCACCAACAACAGCAGCTGCAATAGCTTCCAGTTCTTTTAAAGTACCTCTCATAGTATCTGCAGAACCCGCATCTAATACTTGAATACAAGCAAAAATAGTAGAAGCGACTGCCGTACCAATAAATAGACTTATTTTTACTCTTCCAACAGGCACACCCACATTTGTTGCTCCAATCTTATCACCTCCAGATGCAAAGATCCAATTACCGTATCTTGTTTTCATCAATATCCATGTTGCAAACAATGTTAATGCAATAAACCAAATAACTGATGGAGGTATTCCAGTTGCAAGAGGAGTTCCATCAGTTCTTAATTCAATCAATTTTAATGATCCCAACCAAGTAAAAAGCCATTTAAAAGTATCTGTAGCAAATAACCATGCTAATGGATCATCTTCAATTAATACTCTTAGTCCTGGAACTTGAGTTCTACCAGTAATCAATCTTGTTATTGCTAATGTCAAACCTCTTAAAATAAAAAGCATTGCAAGTGTTACAATAAAAGATGGCAAACCAGTTTTGACAACCATTATGCCATTAAAGTATCCAACCAATACTGCCATAGCGAAAGCAAAAACTATACTCATCCATAAAGGCCAACCCCAATAAATTGCAGGAATTGCTATACAAATTCCAGCAAAGCCAATCATGGATCCAATTGACAAATCAAATTCACCGCCAATCATTAACATCGCTGCTGCTATTGCTATAATCCCTAAATTAGCTGAAACATCGAGGAAATTAAGCATTCCATAGGCGCTAAACATACCAGTATCGCCAGCAACTATTCCAAAAAATATAAATACAAGTATCGAGCCACCTAATGCACCTAGCTCAGGCCTATTCAATAAAACTCTTAGTGGTGATATTTTTTTTAGACGTTCGTCTTCATTAAGACTACTTTTTGATGAAATACTTTTTGATTTTAATGACATTTAAATTTTGAAAAAAGGCCTGACTATTAAATTTAGTCAGGCCTTAAATATAGATTTTATCTATAACCTTGAGCTGCCCATTTAATTACTTTAGCAGCATTATCAGGAGTAACAAATCCAGGTCCAGTCATAACTACACCTGCAGGCATTGTTCCCCATCTCATGTACTGAGCAAAAATAGCTATAGGCAAATAACCTTGTAGATACTGTTGTTGGTCAATTAAAAACTCTACTTTACCTGCAGCAGCAGCTTTTAACATGTTAGGTGACATATCAAATGTTCCTAATTTAACATTTCCAACTTTACCAGCAGCTTCTAAAGCTTTTAGTGCTGCTTCACCAGATAAACCAGCTCCTAAAGTTAAAATAGTGTCATATCCACCACCTAATTTTGCAGCAACAGCTTTTTGAATTTCAGTTGGGTCATTTGATGTTCCAAGAATATCAACAGATCCACCAAAACCTTTTTTGAAACCTGCACATCTTCTATCAAGCGCTACGTTTCCAACTTCGTGGTTAACGCATAAAGCTTTTTTTCCTCCAGCAGCTTTCATTTTTTGTCCGCCACCAACGCCAGCTTCAAATTCAGTTTGACCTACGTGTGCACTAATTCCTAATGATGCATAGTCATCCGAACCAGAGTTCATAGAAACTACTGGTATACCAGCAGCTATTGCTGCTTTAACAGATTTTCCTAATGCAGCCGCATCAGGCAAAGTAATTACAATACCTTTTGGTTTTTGTGATACAGCGTTATCAATTAGTTTTGCCATTTCAACCATGTCAAAAGTTCCAGGCGCAGTGTATTTGCAAGATACTCCCATATCTTTACAAGCAGCATCAACTCCATTTTTAGCTACCGACCAAAAAGGGTCATTAGCTTGACCATGTGAAACAACAATTATATCAGTTGCTAATGCTGATACAGACATCATTGCCCATGCAGCAAAAGCTAATATAAAGTTCTTTATTGTTTTCATTTTTAATTTCCTCTCTTAAATAAAAGTTAACTTTTAAACATTAAAGCTAACATAAATTTATTTAGATTGTAAAGAAGCAGGTTGTATTCAACCCAAAGTTGATTTTTAATATTTTATTTTTTCAAACTTTTTTGATTTTAATGACCGGATAGCACTCTCAGCAATTTGTATTGAAATCTTTCCATCAATAAAACCACTTTTAGGTCTCAAATTTGATCTGAATAATTTGGCAAGATCATTTAACTGTTCTTTGAATGCCTGATCGTATCTTTCTATAAAAAAATGTTTAAAGCTTGATCGTGCATTCGTACTTTTATTAGAATACAAACTAATCTCATTTTCTTTGATATTATCAGAAATAATCATTCCTTTGCTTCCAAAAAGCTCTACTCTTTGATCATATCCAAAACTACAATGTCTAGAATTACTAATAATACATTGAACACCATTTTTTGTTTTCAAAATTGCCGTCGCAAGCTCGAAATCTCTAAGTTTATTGAAGTATTTATTAGAAATATTGCTCCCTGTGGCAAATATAGAAACAAATTCATCTTTACCCGCATAATATCTTGCTAGATCGAAATCATGGATCATCATATCTTTAAAAATACCACCTGAGGCTTTTAAATAATTTATAGATGGAGCAGCTGGATCTCTGCTAGTAATAATAATTTTCTCTAGCTTTCCTATCTTGCCTTTTATTAAATTATTTTTTAGAGAACTATGACCTGGATCGTATCTTCTATTAAATCCAATTTGAATTTTATGATTAAATTTATTTATTTTTTTTTCGTAATTTTGAATTTTTTTTAAATTTAAATCTAAAGGTTTTTCACAAAATACTGTTTTATTACTTTTTATACTTTCATATATAAATTTAAGATGAGTTGATGTAGTGGAAGAGATAAAAATACAATCAATTTTTTTATCTTTATATGCTATTTGAGGACTTTCAATATTTTGACAACTTAGATTTTTTGAAACTTTTTTTGCAAGTTTTCTATTAACATCAAAAATATATTTTAGATTAAAATTTTTATTATTTATTAAATTATTTGCATGCATTAGTCCTATTCTTCCCAAACCAAATAATGCTACGTTAATTAAATTTTTACCCATTGTTTTTTTAATGATGATTTCTTGCATGCATCAATGAATTTAGCAGTCTCCAAACCCTCTTCTTCGTTAGGAAAATAAAATCTTTTTTTTGTATTTGTTTTTAAATATTCAGCAAATTCCTTATATATATTCGCAAAAGCATCTAAATATCCTTCAGGGTGACCAAATTTTACTCTAGAAAATTTTTTTGAAAAATTTGCCTTTGTATATCCTCTTTCTAAAAACTTTACTGCTCCTTTGCTTGGATTAAATTTTAGATAATTTGGATCATTTTGAACCCATTCTAAACTTCCTTTAGACCCATATACTCTAATTCTTAAACCATAAACACCACCTTTAGCCGTTACACATGTCCATACAATTCCTTTAGCACCATTATTAAAATTAACAAAAACCTGTGCGTTATTATCCATATTAACGTCCTTCGAATATTTACTTACATCGGCAATCAGTTTTTCTCCTTTAAGGCCTGTAATATAAATTGCTAGATGATATGCGTGTGATCCTATTTCATTGAGAACCGCTGATACACCAACAATTTTTTTATCAACTTTCCATTTAAAAACCTTTTTTGAATTTTTTTTTGAAATTTTATTACCATCTGTCCAATCCTGAATATATTCAACATTGATATATTCAACTTTTCCAATTTTTCCTTTTTCCACTAAATTTTTTGCTTCTCTTACCATTGGATAAGATGAATAGTTGTGAGTCAGCGCATATTTAATTTTTTTGTTATTTTTAATCGCTTTATATAGTTTTTTTCCCTGCTCAAGATTTCCAGCAAATGGTTTGTCTGAAATTACATGTATATTTTTTTTTATAAAATTCTCTGCAATAATTTGATGACTTGATGGTGGAGTCATTATTGCTACAACATTAATACCATCTTTTCTTTTCGCTTCTTTTTCAGACATCTCCTTGTAATTTGAATAACATCTTGATTTATCTAAGCCTATACTTTGTCCAAATTTCCTAGATTTATCAACACTTCTAGAAAATACCCCTGCAACGATTTCGTATTTGTCATCATATCTAGATGAAATCCTATGAACATGTCCGATCCAAGATCCAGGTCCTCCTCCAACAATTCCAAGTTTAAATTTTTTAGGTTTAATTTTTTGAAGCATCTAATATCATAACAAAACTATTATTTATGTCAGTAAAATTAGGTATAGCCCCAATAGCTTGGAGCAATGATGACATGCCTGAGCTTGGTGGTGATACTTCGCTTGAACAATGTCTTTCTGAAGCTAGTGAAGCAGGATTTAAAGGAATAGAGTCTGGTGGAAAATTTCCAAAAACATCAAAAGAATTAATTCCTATATTAAATAAATATAATTTAAAATTATGCTCAGGTTGGTATGGAGCAAATTTAAGAAAAAATACTTTTGAGGAGGAAAAATTAAAAATTCAAAAACAATTGAAACTATTTCAAGATTGTAAAGCACCCTGCATGGTTTTTGCCGAAGTTTATGGTTCTATTCAAGGTGATCCAAATATAAATTTGTCTAAAAGACCTAGAATGGATTTAGAAGAGTCTAAAAAATATTATAAAAAAATTTCAGAAATGGGAAAATATCTAGAAGATCAAGACATGCCTCTTGCTTACCATCATCATATGGGAACTTGCATTGAAAGTGAAGAAGATACAAGAAGATTATTAGAAAACACAGATGGTAGTGTCAAACTAACTTTAGATACTGGACACATGTTATTTGCAAAAGGAGATAGTTTGAAAATTTATAAAGAATTTAAAGAAAGAATAATTCATATACATTGCAAAGATATGAGAAAAAATGTTTTAGATAATTCGTTAAATCACGATTATAGTTTTAGACAGGCTTTTTTGGAAGGAGCCTTCACTGTTCCTGGAGATGGTTGCATTGATTACAAACCTTTTTTTGAACTGTTAAAACAACAAAATTATTCTGGATGGTTAGTTGTAGAAGCGGAGCAAGATCCAGCAAAGGCAAATCCTTTTGAATATGCTAAAATTGGATACAAATATCTAATTGAAACTTTAAAAAGTGCAAATTTAGAAATTGAAAATAATTAGCTATCTATATAAAGAAGTTAATTCATTATTACCAGCAGCCACACATGGAGATTTAAAACAAGTACCAACAATCCATTCTGATCCTGGTTCTGCTAGAAAATTTGATGACATTATAAAAATAACACCCATTTCTACTGACTGACCAGCTTTTCCTTCTGCTTTTATTCTCGGGTCAGGGTCTGTTTTAACTTTATTGTCATCTGAAAATGGATTTTCAATTTTAAGATTATCATTTATGTGATTAACAACCTTTTCAGCTATCCATTCAGCATTACATGGATCACCCCAAACTGTTATCTTCCCTTCATCATTATTTCCACAATTATTAATTTCGCCATTAATAAAATCGACAACTTTTTTATGATTTTCTTTTACTAAATTTGCACGAGCTTCAACTTCAGGCCTTGTACTCGCTGTCCATATCAACATTCCTACAACATAAACAGCTGATATAATGATAATAAACTCTAACAATCCAAAATTTTTTAATTTTAAGCTCATGAGATTTTTACTATTTTTGACTTTTCCAATTTATTATCAAAAAAATCAATAATATTTTGAACTGTTTCAATACCCATTCTAGACAAACATTCTTCAGTAAATACCGCTGAATGAGGGCTTAAAAATGTTTTCTCATTTTTTAGCAATGGATTATCTAAAGATGGAGGCTCCTTTTCAAAAACATCAAGCCCTGCACCAAAAATTAAATTTTCATTTAAAGCCTTATTAAGATCTTCCTCATTAATAATACCACCTCTTGCAGCATTAATTAAAATACAATTTTTTTTCATTTTTTTTATCATTTCATAATTGATTAAATGTTTTGTATTTTCGTTTAAAGGCATATGAATTGAAATTGCATCCATTTTATTTAAACTCTCATTTAAATCATTAATTTTAGTGCCACCAACTTTTTTAATTTCCTCTTCGCTGACAAAAGGATCATAAACAAAAATGTTCATTTCTAAACCCTTACATTTTTTAAGTAAGCATTTTCCAATACGACCAAAACCTGCAATTAAGATACTTTTATTCCATAACTCAATTGTTTTAGGAAGCTTAGTTCTATCACTGAACTTTCCAGCTTTTACAGTCTCGTTGTACATATTATTTCTTTTTGCAATACTGAATAGCATGAATAAAACATGTTCTGCTACAGCTTGAGCATTTGCTGTAGCTGTTATTGCTAATGTGATATTGTTTTGCTTGGTTGCTTTAAGATCTATATTGTCATAGCCTACACCATGTCTAGATATCACTTTTAAATTCTTAGCTGAGTCTATAATTTCTTTTGACAATTTAGATGTTCTAATACTTATTCCATCACAGTCTTTTATTTTATCTTTCAAAAATTCTGTATCTGTATTGTCTACAACTTCAAATTCAAATTTTTTATTTCCTTTTAGTAAATCAATACCATGATTATGTATCGATCCTATTATTAAGATTTTTTTCATACGTAAAAGTTTATACTTTATTTATTAATAGGCTTTAGATAATTCTGATTTCACTGTGCCTTTTAAATTTTCAACTGTATTTTTCGCACCCGCACTTATAAATCTGGAGTCTGCTCCAACTGTTACAAATTGAAAACCTTTTTCAATCATTTTTTTTGCATAGTCAGTGCTTCCGTTATGAATTCCAGCAAATATATTGTTTTTTTTTGCATGCTCTAATATTCTAAGTATTTCTGAATAAGCTTTAGTATCTTCACCTTTGTCAAAACCAGGCTTTTCTCCTATAGCCAAACTTAAATCAGCAGGCCCTATATAGATACCATCAAGGCCTGGGGTACTCATAATTTCATCAAGATTTTCTAAAGCTTCTTTAGTTTCAATCATAGCCATTTTTAATATTTCATCGTTTGCATGATCTCCATAATCAGGCCCTCCATAGATTAACCCTCTCATTGGACCGAAACTTCTATATCCATCTGGTGGATATTTACATGCTTGAACAAATCTTTCTGCCTCATTTCGATTACTTACCATTGGGCAAATTATTCCATAACATCCAGCATCTAAAATTTTCATAATTTGACCAGGTTCATTCCAATTAACTCTTGCCAAAGGCACGACTTCAGTAGCTGAAATCACTTGCATCATTGGCATTGCATTCGAGTAATCAACGAGCCCGTGTTGCATATCAATTGTTAATGAGTCCCATCCTTGTTGAGCCATTGTTTCTGCCGAAACAGTACTTGGAATTTGTAACCAACCATTGATTACAGCTTTGCCATTTTTAATTATTTCTTTGGCTTTATTTTTTCTCATTTACTCAGGTTTTTAGACCCATATGGGTATACTTTATATTAAGATAATCTTTTATAGCCATAGATCCACCTTCACGACCATAACCGGTTTGTTTTATTCCACCGAATGGAGCTTCAGCAACTGCGACTGCAGCTGTATTTACTGCTACACAACCGGTTTCCATCATTTCTGATGCTCTATTAGCTTTGTCCATTGAGTTTGTATATAAATAGCTACAAAGTCCCAGGTCATTATTATTTGCTCTCTCTACTACTTCGTCAAAATCCTTGAAAGTTAAAACAGGCACTAAGGGACCAAAAGGTTCTTCTTTCATAATTGTAAAATTATCCTGCACATCATCAAATACGGTTGGTTCAAAATAATAACCTTTATTAAATCCTGAAGGTCTACCCCCACCTAAAACAACTTTTGCGCCTTCACTCTTTGTCGTTTCAACTAATTTTTCAATCTCCTCCAAACGTTTTGCTGTTGTTAAAGGTCCTAAGTCAGTACCTTCATCCATACCATTTCCAATTTTTAATTTTTTTGCTCTATCAACGAAAGCATTTACAAATTCTTCTTTTCTTGTTTCTTGAATGTAAAACCTATTTGGGGATATACAAACTTGACCATTGTTTCGAAATTTTGCTGTTATTGCCATATCTGCAACTTTATTCATGTCAACATCGTCAAATACTATAAATGGAGAATGACCACTTAATTCCATTGTAACTCTTTGAACTTTATCTGCAGCTTTTTTAAGTATTAATTTTCCAACACGTGTTGAGCCAGTTATAGAAACTTTTTTTATTATATCTGATTCAAGTAATTCATTTGATATTTCAGCCGGGTCTCCAGATAATAAATTGACTACTCCATCAGGTACTCCAGCATCTTTACAAATATTTACAAGTTCCATAACTGCTCCAGGCGTAATTACATCTGGTTTACAAATAACTGAACAACCAGCAGCCAGTGCAGTTGAAATTTTTCTAGATGCTAAAACTATGGGAAAATTCCATGGCACAAGTGCTGCTACAACACCTACTGGCTGATAGTAAACATGAACTCTTGTTTCTGGAAATCTACTTTGTAATGTTTCACCATAAATTCTCTTAGTTTCTTCTGCATTCCATTCAAATATATCTGCTCCACCACCAACTTCTCCAATTGCTTCTTTAAGAGGTTTTCCAACTTCAAGTGTAAGCCATTTAGCCAATACATCTTTTCTTTCACGCATCAAATCTGCAATTTTTCTTATTACATAAGACCTCTGCCATGGAGTGGTATTTTTCCAAGTTTCGAGTCCTTTCTCTGCTGATTTTAATGCTTTTTGAACGTCAACAGAGGACGCTTTTGATGCTTCTCCTAAAACTTCTTCTGTTGCTGGATTGATAACTTTATAAGTTTCTTTTTTTTCTGCTTGTTGCCACTGACCATCAATGAATTGACCAAAATTGCTATACATATTTTTTAAATTGTGTTTAATTGTTAAAAGTTAAAGATTTATATATAGAATAATGAAAAAAATAAAGCTCACTTGTGCACATGCAATAATAAAACATCTTATTGCTCAAAAAATTTTAATAGATGGTAAAAAAGAGCAGTTATTTGCTGGAGCTTTTGGTATTTTTGGACATGGCAATGTTGCTTGTTTAGGACAAGCTCTACAAGAAAATCAAGATAAATTACCAACTTATAGAGGGCATCATGAGCAAAATATGGCTCTGACTGGAATAGCATATGCTAGAGCTAAAAGAAGAAAACAATTTTTTGTTGCAACTAGTTCAGTTGGACCAGGATCTACAAATATGGTTACAGCCTCGGCAGTTGCTATGAGCAATAGACTTCCAATTTTATTTTTACCTGGAGATACATATGCAAACAGAATGCCTGACCCGGTTCTACAACAAGTTGAGCATTTTAATAATCCTGGCATTACTCAGAATGATGCATTCAAACCAGTAACAAAATATTTTGATAGAATTACAAGACCTGAACAAATCTTACAAACATTACCTCAAGCAATCCAAACAATGTTAGATCCAGCAGATTGCGGACCAGCTTGCTTATCATTATCACAAGATGTCCAAGGTGAAACATATGAATATCCTGAGGAATTTTTTAAAGAGAGAGTTCATAATATTAGACGACCAAGACCTGATGATTTTCAAATAAAACAAGCAGCTGAGCAAATTAAAAAATCTAAAAATCCTTTATTGATTTCAGGTGGAGGGGTTTTCTACTCTGATGCAATGGAAGATCTAGGTAATTTTGCAATTAAACACAATATACCAGTTACACAAACAGTTATGGGTTACTCTACTATGAAGAGAGATCACTCTCATTTTTTAGGTCCAATAGGTGGTCTTGGTGGCAAAGCAGCAAATAATTTAGCAAAACAAACTGACCTAGCTATTGCTGTTGGAACAAAGTTAGCTGATTTCACAACTGGTTCGTGGGCAAATTTTGAGAACCCAGACTTTTCACTTGTTAGTGTTAATGTCTCTAGATTTGATGCTAGCAAACATTTGGCGCAATCAGTAATAGGTGATGCAAAAGTAAGCTTACAAGAGCTATCAAATGCTTTGGGAGATTGGAAAGCACCTGATGAATGGCATAAAAAATCAAGAGATGAATTAAAAAATTGGAATGCTTATGTAGATAAAGAAAGCGGTCCAACTAATCAAGAACTACCTAGTTATGCACACGCTGTAGGAGCAATATATCGTAATTCAGATCCAACAGACATTGCTGTTACTGCAGCAGGTGGATTGGTCGGAGAAGTTGTACAAATTTGGAGGCCAAAAGAATTAAATACACATGAAACCGAATGGGGTTTTAGCTGTATGAGTTATGAAATTTCTGGTGCATTAGGAGTTAAAATGGCAAACCCAGATAAAGAAGTAATAGCTTTTGTAGGAGATGGATCTTATTTGCTTTTTAATTCAGATATTTATTCATCAGTTATAACAAATAATAAATTAATAATAGTTTTATGTGATAATGGAGGTCATGCCGTTATTAATAGGCTACAATTATTTAAAGGTGGCAAAGAATTTAATTGTCTATTTAATAGTTCAAAAGCTCCAAATCTTGTACCTGTTAATTTTGCTAAACATGCAGAGAGTATGGGTGCAAAATCTGAGGAGGTATCATCTATTTCTGAATTAGAAGAAGCATTTAAAAGAGCTAAAAAATCTGATGTGACTTATTTAATTTCAATAAAAACTCATTCTTATGAGTGGCTAGAAGGTTCTGCTTACTGGGAAAGTCCTACTTTAGAAATGCCATCAACAAAAGAAAATGAAGAGGCATTAAAACTTCATAAAGAAGGAAAATCAAAGCAAAGACAAGGTGTCTAAAATTCATGAATAAAGTTTTTAAGGTTGGTCTCATAGGATGTGGCCATATCGCAGAAACATATTTTAGGGGACACCAATATTTTAATAATTTCAAAATCGTTGCTTGTGCAGATATTAATCAAAAAGCAGCTGAAAAATGTGCGAAATTATACAACATCAAATCAATGACTGTTAATGAAATACTAAAAAATAAAGATATTGAGGTAATTTTAAATTTAACAATTCCTCAATCACATTATTCTGTATCAAAAAAAGTATTAAATGCAGGTAAGCATGTTTATTCAGAAAAACCATTAGCAACATACTTTCAAAAAGGAAAAGAGCTAGTGGCTTTGGCAAAACAAAAAAAATTATACATTGGTAATGCGCCGGATACTTTTCTTGGAGGAGGTGGACAAAAAGCAAAGGAATTAATTGACTCTGATTTGATTGGACAAATCAAACTTGGAAATGCAATCTTTGCATTTCCTGGTGTTGAAAACTTTCATCCTAAACCAGAGTCTTGGTATAAAAAAGAGGGAGGTCCAGTAATAGATATGGGTCCTTATTTTTTTACAACGCTTGTTAATCTTTTAGGGCCAGCTAAACAGGTACAAGGAAGAACATTAACGGCTTTTAAAAGAAGAAATTATAGAGCAGGTCCAAATAAAGGAAAAACATTTAAGGTTGAAACACCAACTACTTATTTAGCAACAATTCAATTTCATAATGAAGCAATTATTCAAGTTACTCTATCCTTTGATGTTATTAATCATCAAAGAAATCATATGGAACTTTATGGAACTAAAGGATCAATTATCGTTCCTGATCCGAATATGTTTGGTGGATCTGTTTATATTTCTGTTACAGAGGGTGGTCGTTGGGGTGAACATAAAACTGATAAAATGCATTTAGGAAAAATAAATATTACATCTGCCAGCGGTAGATCTAATGAGTCACCAACAAATGCAAACTATAGAAGTGTTGGAATGTCTGAGATGTTATATTCAATCGAAAAAAAGAAAAAACATCGATGTTCTGGAGAGCTATCTCTTCATGTTTTAGATATAATTGAGTCTACTATGAAAGCTGCAACAACTGGAGTACCTCAAAAAATAAAAACTAATTGTGAAAAGCCAAAAAGATTTACGGAAGAAGAAGTAAAAAAAATTCTCTTATAGATCATGAAAGATATTGCAATTGTTGATCCGTATCCAAGAACTATGGAGCTTATTTTTTCAAAACCAAAATTAAATGAGTTAAAAAATAAATTTAAGCTTATTTTCGCACCAAAAACAAATAAACAAAAATTTTATATTAATAATATTCATAAAGCGAAATTTATAATTGGACAGCCTGATCTTCCTAAATTTTTGTTAATGAAAGCAAAAAAGTTGAAAGCAGTAATAAATGTTGAAAGTAACTTTCTAGATAATATGGATTATAATTATTGCTTTGATAAAGGCATTCATGTTATTGCAACTTCACCTGTTTTCTCGAAACCAGTCGCAGAAATTGCACTTGGATTTACACTCTCTCTTCTTAGAAATATTCATGGAGCAAATCAGGATTTCATTAATAAAAAGGAAAAGTACGGATTAGATGGAAATCTTAAGTCTTCATTGTTATCAGACAAAAGAATTGGATTATTGGGATTTGGAGACCTAGGAAAAGCTTTGGTTCCATTATTAAAACCATTTTCGAGCAAAATAAATATCTATGATCCTTGGATACCAAACAAAAAAATTATTAATCAAGGATTTAAACCAATTACTTTAAAAAAAATGTTTAAAGAATGTGAAGTTATTTATGTGCTCGCTGCAATTACTACAAAAAACAAAGGACTGATTGATAAAAAATTACTCAATCTTATGAAATCAAACTCACTTTTTATACTAATGAGTAGAGCTGCAGTTGTTAACTTTAAAGATTTAAAAAATAGGCTTAAAAAAGGTGATATTTATGCAGCGCTTGATGTTTTTCCGGAAGAACCAGTTAAAAAAAATGACCCAATAAGAAAATTAAAAAATGTTTTATTTTCTGCACATAGAGCGGGTGCTTTAGACGAGGCATTCAAGGAAATGGGCAATATTGTTTTTGAAGATATGAAATTAATTTCAAAAAATCTTAATCCAAGATTTTGTAAAAGAGCTCTAAGAAAAACTGTTCATCTTTTAAGGTCAAAACCTGTTGCAATTAATTAATTTTTTTTTTAATTTAAATTAAATGACTTCAACAAATAAATTGCTCTTAGAGGCTAAAGGTATCACAAAGTATTTTGGAACAATAACTGCTTTAGAAAATGTAAATTTAAAAGTGCACGAAGGTGAATGTTTAGGTGTAGTGGGAGACAATGGTGCAGGTAAATCTACACTAATGAAAGTATTATCTGGTTTGTACAAACCAAGTGCAGGTGCTTTATTTTTTGAGGGTAAAGAACACGTATTAGATAGTCCAAAAGACTCTCAAAATTTAGGTTTAGAAATGGTTTATCAAGATCTTGCATTGGCAGGTAATTTACCTATTGGAGAAAATATATTCTTAGGAAGAGAGCCAACAAAAAATATTGGCTTTTTAAAATTTCTAGATTTTAAAAAAATTCAAGAAATGACAAGCGCACACTTAGAGAAACTAAAAATAAATGTTAAAAGTGCTGATCAGAAAGTAGAGGAATTATCTGGAGGACAAAGACAAGCGGTTGCAATAGCTAGGTCAACAGCATTTAATGCCAAAGTTGTTATAATGGATGAACCAACTGCTGCTTTAGCAATAAAAGAAGTTGGAAAAGTATTAGACTTAATTAATAAATTAAAAAGTACTGGCGTAGGTGTTATAGTAATAAGTCATAGAATGGATGATATTTTTACTGTTTGCGACAGAGTAATGGCACTTTTTCAAGGAACAAACTTTGCTGAGTCTCAATTAGATAAAACTTCAAGAGATGAAGTCATTGGTTGGATTATGGGAAAAAAATAAAATGGACGATAAGGAAAAAAAACAAGATAGCTTATATGTAAAACTTATTCCATATTTTGAAAAATATGGGATTTTACTATTATTAGTTATCATGATCTTGGTAATGCATATTTTGCAACCAGATGTCTTCTTGTCTTGGAGAAATGTAACAAACGTATTCAAACAAATATCTTGGCAATCAATGTTAGCTTTAGGTGTTTTTATGGTGATTGTGACTGCGGGTATAGATCTATCAGTTGGCTCAATAATGATGCTTTCATTGATGATTTTAGCTATAGTAGCTAAAGCTGGAGCACCTTGGTTTATAGTTGTTCTAGTACCTTTGTTTGCTGGATTTTTATGTGGGTTGATAAATGGTTTGGGGATAACACTTTTAAGAATGCCTCATCCTTTTATAATGACTTTAGGAACTCTTTATATTTTTAGAGGAACAGGAAACTTAATATCAGGCGGAACACCCATAAGTGGATTTACCGATGAAGTTAGGTACTTAGGTCATGGTAGAATTGATCTTACTTGGTTAGGATTAGAGAAATCTCAATATCTCCCCGTAAGCTTAGTTTTAATCGCTGTTGTATATTTTGTTTTTTGGGTTTTCTTAAATCATAGTCGAACAGGAAAGTGGATTTATGCAATTGGTGGCAACCCAAGCGCAGCAAGAGCTTCAGGAATTAATGTTAATAAAATTTTAATAATTGTTTATTCACTTTGTGGATTTTTATCAGGTATTGGAGCATTAATTTTAGCTGGAAGAACAGACTCTGGTTATCCTAATGCAGGATTACAATCTGAATTGGATGCTATTGCAGCATGTATAATTGGTGGAGCTAGTTTCTTTGGTGGTAGAGGAACTGTGCTTGGAGTTTTTGCTGGAGTAATGATTATGGGAATTTTAAGAAATGGACTTAATTTGATGGATGTAAGTTCTTTCTGGCAACAAGTATTGATTGGCTCGATCATTGTATTAGCGGTTTACGTGGATGTTTTAAGAAGAGATTTCGGCACGAGAAAATAAACACGTCAAAGTTGAATAGATGCTATCATAAGAGACCCTGTAAACAGTTGAATTTTTTTTAAAAATTTTATTAAATTAAGCTTTAATAATTATTAAAGGGGAAATTTATGAGAGAACTATCAAGAAAAATTGTTGTTTTAGTATCAGCAATTTTTTTATCGATAAGCATGATTTCAGCTTCTTTTGCTGATGGTCATGGTAAAAAAATCTTATTCAGTATTAAAGGTCCTGGGTCTGGAAATCCTTTCTGGGCTTCAGTTACAAAAGGTGCTGAAGAAGAAGCTAAAAAATTAGGTGTTAAGTTAATCTTGGTTGCGCCACCTCAAGAAGGTGATGTTCAAGCACAAATTAACCAAGTGGAAGACCAACTTGCTAAAGGTGTTGATGCTTTAGCTCTTGCACCAGGAGATCCAAATGCATTTGCTCCAATTGTAGATGACGCTATCAAAAGTGGTGTTCCAGTTGTATTCGTAGATACAAAAGGAATCAATGAAGGTGTTACTTTTATTGGAACTAACAATATGAATGGAGCAGAATTAGCTGCTAAATTCATTTGTGACAAAACTCCAAAAGGTTCAGATGTTGCAATTTTGACTGGAATAGAGTCTCAATCAACAGCTTTACTAAGAAGAGACGGTGCAATTAAAGGATTTAAAAATTGTGGTTTAAATATAGTTGCTACACAAACAGCCGAGTGGGATACTGCAAAAGGTAGATCAGTTACAGAGTCTATTATTTTGAAAAATCCTAACATCAAAGCAATATTTGCTTCAAATGACAATATGGGCTTAGGTGCTATGCAAGCTCTTAAAGATGCAGATATGAATGATGTTGTTGTTGTTGGTTTTGATGCAACTCCAGATGCTGCTACAAGTATCTTAAAAGGTGAAATGACTGCAACTATTGCTCAGTTCTCATATAACATGGGTGCTTACGGTGTTAAATATGCACTTGAGCTAGCTAATGGTGGAAGTATTGATCCAAACATTGATACTGGAACACAATTAGTAACAAAAGAAAACGCTAACGATTTTAAATAATCATTAGTTTATAACATTTAAAAAAGGGTGGAGTTTTATTCCACCCTTTTTTTTTATTTATTTTAAAGAGTGATTACTTGATCAGGTGGATTTGATCCAAGTGCAGTATATAATTGTGGAAAGCATCCGGCCACCACACCATCAACCAAACCTTTTGCTTTAACATCTCCACTTCCGCATTGTTCTAAAGTTCCATCAGCAAAACCTCGTCTAACAGCGCAGGCATCACATACCATCAACAGCATTTTCTTCTCATTAGCAATTTTTGCTAATCTTTCACCGATGGGATCTCCTTTTTTTAAACAAAAAAGGTTATCATCAAAAAAAAACATTCCAGCAACATCAACTACGTGAGATTTTTTTTCCAGTTGTGGCAATATCATTGTAGCAAGTTGGAAAGTACTAGCCATACTTGTTTTAAATACATAAGCAATTTTCATATTTTCTCCTAATTTTTATATATTATTTGTTATGTTATAACATAACATTTTAAATTCAATGAATAAATAAGTACAAAGAAAATATTTTCAGAATTTTTGATAAAAAAAATTATGTAAATTAATTAATTCAAGTAATGTTAGAAATCTTAAAAAGAATATAATATACTTATAAAATGTTAATAAATATTAATCCAGTTTTAAGCCCTGAATTACTTTTTAATTTAAGATCCATGGGTCACGGCGAGAAAATTATTCTTGCTGATGCTAATTTTCCCGCAAATTCTATGAATAAAAACGTAATTCGATTGGATGGGGTAGACATTAAAAGTGCAGCAAATGCAATTTTATCTGTTTTTCCATTAGATAGTTTTACCGTATCACAAGGGGGCTCACCTGCACTTAGAATGGAAGTAGATGATAAACCAGACGAACTAACTGAAACCCATAAAGAATTTATTGAAGCAGTAAAAAATAATTCTGGTCCCCATTGGAAAGTTGGATCAATTTCAAGACAAAATTTTTATGAAGAAGCAAAAAAAGCATATTGTATTGTAACCACTACAGATGCCCGACCTTTTGGATGTTTTATTATTACTAAAGGAGTTATTCTTCCTGATGGTAAAGTCTGGTCTTAGTTAAATGAAATCTATATGTGTACTTGGAGTATTTGTTGCAGATCTATGTTTTATCGGTGAAAAAATTCCTGAAGTTGGTCAAACTATTTTAGGAACAAAACACTTAATAGGACCTGGTGGAAAAGGATCTAACCAAGCAATTGCTGCAGCAAGACTTGGCGGAAACATAAGTTTTATTACAAAAATAGGTGATGATAATAATGCTGAAATGGCACTAAATTTATATAAATCCTCTGGAGTAAATACCGATTATATTATTAAAGACAAAAATCACTCAACTGGTGTTGCTGGTATTATGATTAATGCTAATACAGGTGATAATGCAATAAACATTATACCAGGCGCTGCTGGCACTTTAAATAGTTCTGATATAGATAATAATTTAAAAGCAATCGAGAAGTCAGATATATTCTTAACACAATTAGAAACACCATATGATGTTACTAGTTATGCTTTACAAAAAGCTAAAGATACTGGATCAATTACAATTTTAAATCCAGCTCCGGCTTCAAAAATATCTGAGAATGACTTTAAAAACATAGACTATTTTACACCAAATGAAACTGAGGCTAGTTTTTATTTAGAAAAGAAAATAGAAACAAAATCTGAAATAGAAAATGCAGCTAAAGAATTTTTAAAAAAAGGAGTAAAAAATATTTTAATAACTCTAGGTTCTAAAGGAGTTTATTTTTCAAATGGAACCGAAAGCCATTTTGTAGATGCTCATAAATTAAAAGACGATGTAAAAGATACTACTGGAGCAGGAGATGCATTTAATGGAGCTTTTAGTGTGGCATTAGCTAAATCGTTAAAAATTGTTGATGCATTAGAATTTTCTAATAAAGTTGCTGGCATTTCTACAACTAAAGAAGGGGCTGCAAATTCAATGCCAAGTATCAATGAAGTAGAAAATTATTAATTACTCAATAATTTTAAATTCTGATTTATATTTATCTGTAATCTTAAGCCCAAGACCAGGAACATTATCATCTAGATCTATCATTCCATCTATTGGAGCAGGATCACCTTCAAAAATATAATAAAATAGTTCGTTACCAATTTCTACATCATGAACTGGAAAAAACTCTGAGATAGGACAATTAAAATTCGACATTGTTAAATGATAGTTATGCATTTGACCTGCATGTGGAATTACTGGAACTTGATAAGCCTCTGCAAGAGCATTTATTTTCTGAGCGATTGTAAATCCACCAACTCTATTATTATCATATTGAATGTAGCTAACTGCTTTGAGGTCTAACAATTGTTTAAAACCAAATAGATTAAATTCATGTTCTCCCCCAGAAATTGGTATAGCGTTCATATTATTCAGTTCCGCATACCCATGAATATCATCAGCAATAACTGGTTCTTCTAACCATCTTGGATTAAATTTTACCAATTTAGGTATCATTCTTTTAGAATAATCTAGGTTCCAACCCATATAACATTCTAACATTAAGTCAGTATTATCCCCGATTACTTCTCTTACAGCTTCTACAAGTTCAATGTTTTTTCTCATACCTTCAGGACCGTCTTTTGGCCCCCAACCAAATCTCATTTTAAACATTTTAAAACCTTGTTTTTTATATTTTTCAGCTTCATTTTGTAAATCTTTGATAGGTTGGCTATAAAGTTTTGATGCATAAACAGGTATCTTTTCTTTTGTTCTACCCCCTAACAATTTAAATACGGGTTTGTTAGTTAACTTTCCTAATATATCCCAAATAGCAATATCAATTGCAGATATTGCAACCATACCCAAACCTCTTCTTCCCCATGCATGAGTTCTTCTATACATTTTTTCCCAGATGTAAGCGTAATCAAAAGGATCTTCTCCTATAACTAATGGTTTAAGATACTCATCAATAGTTTTTTTTACTAACTGAGGTGCAAGAGCTGCATTACCAATTCCAATATGACCATCATCAGTTTCAATTTCACAAATTAACCATTCATGAAATCTGAAAGAACCCATGGCATCTGATTTTTCATAAAGTAAATCTGATGCATTTGTGCAAAAATTATTTTGTGGAGGAACTGTTTTACCATTCCATTGATATACTTTTGTTCTTATATCTTTAATTTTAGACATTTAATTTAAATTTTGAGCCATTCTTAGTGCAATTTTAAACGATTGCAATGTTGGCTCCAAATTTGCCTGATTTTTTCCAGCAATATCAAACGCAGTTCCATGCGCAGGTGTTGTTATTGGAATTGGAAGACCACCTTGAACTGTTACCCCTCTATCAAATCCAAAAGCCTTTAGTCCAGATTGAAGAGCATCATGATACATTCCAACAATGCAATCATGATTTTTATTTTTAAATGCTGTAATGAAAGAAGTATCACATGGCAAAGGACCATCAGCATTAATACCAAGTTTTTTTGCTTCCTCTATTGCTGGTATTATCTCATCTTTTTCTTCATTACCAAACTCTGCATGAGGGTTAAGAGCTTGAACCGCAACTCTTGGATTTTCTATACCGTTTAATTTCATTGCTTCATTAATCAATTTTATTGGCTTCATTATTTTATCTTTCTTAATATGTTCTGGAACTTCTTTGATAGGTATATGAGATGTCACTCGTGCAGTCCAAAAATTATCTACTACATTAAATTCACAAAAAAAACTTTTTACATTTAATTTATCAGCCATATGATGTAATTCGTCATCAAATTTACATCCACCTAATTTTAAGCTTGTCTTATTAAAAGGACCAAAATTAATAGCATCAATTTTTTTCTCTTTCGCAAGTTCTAGTGCTAAATTTAATGCATTTAAAACAGTTTCTCCAGATTCGGCAGAGCACTCTGATAAATTATAATCTTTGTTTTTACCCTTAGAGATATCTAAAAAATACTTACTTTTTTTATCAAAATTTATTTCATCAAAATCAGTAACAATTTCTAGGTCTGAATTATTTCCTGAAATTTTATCTCCAGCATTTAAAATATTTTTTTCACCAATTATAGTAATGTTTGCATTCGATAGTTCGTTTTGGGTCAAAAGTTTTGATATAAGTTCTGGTCCAATACCTGATGGATCTCCAAGCAATAAAGCAATATTTTTTTTCTTATTTGTCATCTTTTTTCTTACTGTTTCTAACAGATTATGATTAAATATTTAAATATAAATTAACTTAAGAGGGAAATAATGAAAAAAAGCTTTAAACTATTTTTAGCTGCTGCTTTTTTAGTAACTGAATTTTTCGTTGTAGCACTTCCACTTATGATTACATCTGCAAAAGCAGATGGTCATCCAATACAAGCAATTACTCATGCTGGTTTTGGTGGTGGTACAGATGTTACTACTAGAATGATGTTGTTAAGAGCAAGAAGAGTTTTAAAACAAGACATGCAATTAGTTAATAAAAAAGGTGGTGGTGGAGCTGCATCTATGGACTATATGATGACACTTCCTGCTGATGGTAATCACACTTTGACTTGGACTACTGGTCACGCAGTATCAATGGCTTTAGGTAAAACAAAAGTCAAAATAAGCGATATGCAACCGCTAGCTAGAGGAACTGATGATCCTCAACTATTTGTTGTTAATTGTAATAATGACATCAAAGATGCTAAGAAATTTATTAGCACTCAAAAATCAAAATCACTAAAATATGGAACAACTCACACTGGTGGAATTGATGATGTTAGTGCAATTGCATTTACTAAAAAAGGTGGATTAAAAGATCCAACTATTGTTGCTTACAAAGGTGTTGCGCCAATTAAAACTAACCTAATCAAGGGAGATATTGATGTAGGAGTTTTAAATTTAGGTGAGGCCCTAACTGAAATTAATGAAGGCAAACTTTGTGTTTCAGTTGTATTAGCAAATAATAGAATGGCTAAAATAGGAGACTCTCCAACGGCAAAAGAATTAGGGATACCTGTTTCTTTATCTACTGTTAGAGGTTTCGTAACTAAAAAAGGTGCTCCAGCAGACAGAGTTAAACAACTAGAAGCTGGAATGATGAAAGCTATGAGCCACAACTACTATAAAAATTTCCTAACAGAAATTGGTCTTGATGAATCTAGTGTTGTAGGCGCAGATGAATGGGGCAAGCAAATGGAAGAAATGCTTGCTGAAATGACAGCTCAACTCAAAGCATTGGGTTACATTAATTAATAAATTTTGTACATTTAAATGAATGATGTACATAACGAAAAAGGGACAAACAAAAGTTTGTCCCTTTTTTTTAAAAGTTCATTCATTGTTTCAGGTGTAATAATATTAATTTCTTCAATTCTATTATACTTTACGTTTACTTTTGACATAGTGCCTCCTATATTAAATAGAGGTATACAGCCAGCAACGTTTCCAAAGGCCCTATTAATTTTAATTATTGCGCTAACTTTATTAACTTATTTTATTTCTCTTAAAAATCCCTGGAAAAATGAAAAAAAATTACCTAATTCATTTTACACCACTTTGCTTTCATTTGTTGTTTTTATAACTGTTTCAAAATTTTTAGATTTCTTTTTAGGCATAGCATTACTTTCAATCATAGTTTCTTACTTTTGGGGAGAAAGAAGAGTTGCCTATTTAATAATGGTATCAATTATATTTCCTTTAATTGTTTTTGTATTTTTTGAAACAATTTTAGGATTACGATTTCCACCTGGAATTATTACAAATCTTTATTACGGATAAAATGGAAAATTTAGGTTTAATCTTTGCTCCTTTATTTAGTTATAAATTATTAATTGTTTTATTTTTTGGAACAATTTTTGGATTAATTCTTGGAGTTCTTCCTGGACTAGGACCAACAACAGGCGGTGCTTTAATATTACCATTTACTATGACACTAGATCCACTATCTGCAATTGTATTACTGACTGCAATTTATTGTGCAGGAACCTATGGAGGTGCGATTACCGCAATTTTAATAAATACTCCTGGAACCCCTGCAGCAGCAGCCACATGTTTAGATGGTTACCCTTTAGCACAAAAAGGAGAAGCTGGTAGAGCTTTAGGTATGGCTACTGTTTCAAGCGTAATTGGTGGAATTGCTAGTGTTGTAGTTCTTATATTTTTTGCACCTTTACTTGCAAATTTAGCTTACGAATTCGGTCAACCTGAATATTTTGCTCTAGCAATTTTTGGATTAACCATGCTTGCATCAATTGGCGAAGGTAGTCCTATTAAAAATTTAATTGCTGGTGCTTTCGGAATTCTAATTTCAACTGTTGGTAAAGATTTTATGACATCTATAGATAGATTTACATTTGGAATTAATGAATTGACTGAAGGTATTGGTTTTATTCCAGTAGTAGTAGGTTTGTTTGCTATTAGTGAAATGTTAACTCAATCTACTTTAATTAATCAAATATTTAATAGAGTAGCTTTAAAGGCAGTTAAACTTCCATCAATCGATGATTATAAAAAAACTTGGAAAACAATAATTAGATCTAGCGGCATAGGATCATTCATTGGTGTTTTACCAGCAGAGGGAGGAACTGTTGCATCATTAATAGGATATGCTGAAGCAAAAAGATGGTCAAAAAAACCTGAGGATTTTGGAAAAGGATCAAT
The DNA here is from genome assembly GCA_902614975.1 of uncultured Pelagibacteraceae bacterium. Lineage (GTDB taxonomy): Bacteria > Pseudomonadota > Alphaproteobacteria > Pelagibacterales > Pelagibacteraceae > Pelagibacter. The sequence goes on along the minus strand of CACMND010000006.1, from coordinate 39,586 downwards.
TGAAGGAATAGCTGGAGCTGAAGCTGCAAATAATGCTGCTACTGGAGGAGCTATGGTTCCAACGCTAGCTTTAGGCATTCCTGGTAGTGCGACTACAGCAGTAATACTTACAGGATTAATCATACATGGTGTAAGACCGGGTCCAGATTTATTTAGAGAGCAACCTGAGTTTCTTTATGGAATATTTGGATCAATGCTAATTGCAAATATTTTATTCTTCGTATTAGGATTTTTTGGAGCTAAAATATTTGCAAGAATAACTTTAGTTCCGAATAAATTATTATGGCCGATGATTTTTGCAGTTTCTGTTTGTGGAACATATTCTTTAAATCAGTCAATTATTGATGTTTGGTTGATGCTATTATTTGGGGTTATTGGTTTTTTTATGAGAAGATATGGATTTTCAGTTGTACCTGTAATTATAGGTTTAATTCTAGGTGAATTAGTAGAGGGTACTTTAAGACAATCACTTGTTATTTTCGATGGAAACTGGTTAATGTTCCTTCAAAGACCTATAGCTTTAACATTTTTTGTTTTATCTTTAATTGCTTTGAGTTTTCCATTAATAAAGAGAAAGAAAAAAAATGATAAAGTTTGATCTAAGTAACAGAGTTGCAGTTATAACAGGTGGAGCCCAAGGTTTTGGATTTGCAATAGCGGAAAGATTCATTCAATCAGGAGCAAAAGTTGTTATATGGGATATTGACGAACAAGAAGCAAAGAAAGCTGTTGAAAAAATAAATTCAGAAAACATAAGTTATAAAATTGTAAATGTGTGTAACTTTGAAGAGATTTCTAAAAGCTTAAAAGATATTGAGACTGAACATAATAAAATAGATATCTTTGTAAACAATGCTGGGATAACTGGTATGAACAAAACAGTTGCAGAATATCCTATTGAGGAATGGGAAAAAGTAATTCAATTAAACTTAAATGCAGTATTCTATTGTTGCAAAGCAGTTGTTCCTTATTTGGAAAAAAATAATTATGGAAGAATAGTTAATATTGCATCAATTGCTGGAAAAGAAGGTAATCCTAATGCTGGAGCTTATAGCACATCAAAAGCTGGAGTTATTGGTTTGACTAAATCTCTAGGAAAAGAATTAGCATTAAAAAATATAGCAGTAAATTGCGTAACACCAGCGGCTGCAAAAACAAGAATATTTGATCAAATGACAGAAGAGCATATAAATTACATGCTTTCAAAGATCCCAAGAAATAAGTTTGCAAAAGTTAATGAATTGGCCTCTTTAGTAACTTATTTAGCTAGTGAAGAAAACTCTTTTGCGACTGCAGCAGTATTTGATCTAAGTGGGGGAAGAGCTACTTATTAATGTATTTAATTTAATATTTTTTTTATGAAATACTCTGCATCTAAAAATAGATACTCAAATATGTTATATAGGACATGCGGTGACAGCGGTGTAAAATTACCTTTAATCAGCTTGGGTCTTTGGCATAATTTTGGAGCCAAAACCCCACTTTCAAATATTAAAAAAATCTTATTTTATGCTTTTGATAGAGGTATTACTCATTTTGATTTGGCAAATAATTATGGTCCACCATATGGAAGTACTGAAATTAATTTTGGAAAAATAATAAGTAAAGATTTAAAAAAATATAGAGACGAACTCATTATATCATCCAAAGCTGGTTATGATATGTGGGAAGGACCCTATGGAGAATGGGGATCAAAAAAACATATTATCGCAAGTTGTGATCAAAGTTTAAAAAGAATGAAAGTTGATTATTTTGACATATTTTATTCACATAGATTTGATCCAAATACACCTTTAGAAGAGACAGCAGATGCCTTAGAAAGTATTTATAAATCAGGAAAAGCTTTATATATTGGCATTTCATCTTATTCCTCCAAAAAAACAAATCAAATTTACAAAATTTTAAAATCTAGAAATATTAAATTGTTTATTCATCAACCATCATATTCGCTAATAAATAGATGGATTGAAAAAGATTTAACTAAGACAATAAGAAAACTAAAAATTGGATGTATTGCTTTTTCTCCACTAGCTCAAGGAATGCTATCAGATAAATATTTAAAAAAGATACCTAAAGTTTCAAGAGCAAGTGATATTACATCATACTTAGATAAATCATTAATAACAAAAAAAAACTTAAAGATTGTTTCTGATTTAAATAAGATTGCAATTAAAAGAGGGCAATCTTTATCTCAAATGGCAATTTCTTGGGTTTTATCAAATAATTATGTAACATCTGCTCTGATAGGAGTTAGAAGTTTAAATCAATTAAAAGAAAATTTGGAAAGTCTAAACAAACTTAATTTTTCAGCCTCTGAAATGAAAATAATTAATAAAACTGCAAAAGATGGTAATATTAACATCTGGAAGCAGTCTAGCTCATATTAAAATGTATATTGGTATTGATTTAGGTGGAACTAAAACAGAGTCCATTATATTAGATAAAAAAGGTAATGAGTTAGAGAGAATAAGAAAATCAACCCCAAAAAATTATAACGGTACACTTGATATAGTTTGTGAACTAGTAAATTATTTAGAGGATAAATATAAATCTAAATGTAGTGTAGGTGTAGGCTCTCCTGGAGCTCTTTCTTTTGAAAACGACTGTATAAAAGGTGGTAATTCAACATGGTTAAATAATAGACCATTAAAAAAAGATTTAGAACTTAGATTAAATCGAAATATTTTTTTAGAAAATGATGCAAATTGTTTTGCATTGTCGGAGTCAATTGATGGAGCAGGAAAAAATGATGATGTTGTTTTTGGAGTAATAATTGGAACAGGAGTTGGTGGTGGTCTAGTTATAAACAATAAAATTATCAATGGTCATAATAATATAACTGGAGAGTGGGGCCATAATCAGATGCCATTGGGCTCAAATGACAAATGGAATAGACATGATTGTTATTGTGGAAAAAAAGGATGTATAGAAACTTTTTTATCGGGCCCAGGTTTCTCAAGACATTTTTATGACATGTTTAAAATTAATCTCGACGCTAAAATTATACAAGATAATGCTAATAATGGAGATGAAAAATCTTTAGAATTTATTTCTCAATATCTAGACTATCTAGCAAGAGGACTTTCCCAAGTCATAAATATTGTTGATCCTGGAGCTATAGTTTTAGGTGGAGGTGTTTCAAATATGAACCAAATTTATGAGAATATAAATCCTAAATTAAAAAAATATGTATTTAGCGACACTGTAAATACAAAAGTATTAAAACATATTCACGGTGACTCAAGCGGAGTAAGAGGAGCTGCTGATCTAGGAAGATCTGGCGAATTAAATCAATAAAATATGAAAAAAGTTAAAATTGGTTTCATTGGAATAGGTTTAATGGGATATCCAATGGCAAAAAATCTCCTAAAATCTAAATATCAAATCAAAGTTTTTAATAGAACTAAAAATAAAGCTCTTAAATTAAAAAAATTTGGCGCAGAAGTATGTAATTCTTTAAAGGAAGTTGTTTCAGACCGAGATCTAATAATTACAATGTTATCTGATGATAAGGCTATAAAAAAAATATATTTTAATTCAGAATTTTTAAAAAATTTAAAAAAAGGATCTACCGTTATAGATATGAGTTCTGCAAATCCTAGAACAGCAATTAATTTATCAAAATTATTAAAAAAATATAAAATTAATTTTTTAGACGCACCAGTTTCTGGAGGCACCAATGGTGCAGAGAATGCAGAGCTCGCCATAATGGTTGGTGGAGATAAGAAAGTTTTTTCTAAAAATTTAAATGTACTTAAGAAATTAGGCAATCCAGTTTTAGTTGGAAAAAATTCCGCAGGTCAAATAGCAAAATTAGCTAATCAAATTATAGTTGGAATTACAATAGGATCTGTTGCAGAAGCAATTAAACTATCACAAAAAAATAACGTAAATCCAATTAATATTCTCAAAGCATTGAAAGGAGGATGGGCTGACAGTAAAGTATTGCAAACTCACGGACTAAGAATGATCAAAAATGATTTTAAACCAAGAGGAAAAAATTTTTCGCAATTAAAAGATATGAATAACATCCTTGATTGTGCGAAAAATAAAAAGTTAGAGTTACCTTTATCTAAAATAGTAAAAAAAATGTATAATAAACTTGTTAAAAAGGGTTTAGGTAATTATGATCATAGTTCGTTATACAAAAGCTATAAATAATTATTGGAGATGAAATGAAATTACTAAGAGTAGGAGAAAAAAATAAAGAAAAGCCAGCTATATTAGATAAAGATGGAAAGTTGAGAGATATATCCAAACATATAATTGATTTAGATCCAACTCATTTAAATTTTGAAACATTTGAAAAAATTAAACAAATTGATTTATCATCACAGCCCGAGATTTCAAATAATACAAGAATTGGTTCATGCATAACTAAACCAGGAAAATTTATTGCAATTGGATTAAATTTTTCTGATCATGCAGCGGAAACTGGAGCAAAACCACCAACAGAACCAATTGTATTTATGAAAGCCACTAGTTCAATCAATGGACCAAATGATGATATTGAAATTACAAGCTATTCAAACAAACTAGATTGGGAAGTTGAGCTAGGTTTAGTTATTGGAAAAAATGCTAAAAATATTCCAGAAAAAAATTCACAAGATTATATCTTAGGTTATTGTTTAGTGAATGATGTAAGTGAGAGGGAGTGGCAAATAGAAAAAATGGGACAGTGGGTAAAAGGAAAGTCGCACGATACATTTGGTCCTGTTGGTCCATATCTTGTGACCAAAGATGAGATTAATGATGTAAACAACCTAAATATGGAATTAGATTTAAATGGTGAGCGAATGCAAACGGGTAATACAAAAACAATGATTTTTAATGTAGATCATATTGTTTCATATGTTAGCAGATATATGTCCCTTCAACCTGGAGATATCATTACCACAGGAACACCCCCAGGAGTTGGAATGGGAATGAAACCACAAAAATTTTTAAAAGCAGGTGATGAAATGAGGCTTTCAATTGAACTTCTTGGTGAACAAAAATCAAAAGTAGTAGCAATTTAATCCAAATATAATCTCTTTTTTGATATAATAAATTGTGATCAAAAGAGACCTATACTACGAGAGAATTCCTACAAAATCATTAAGAGAGGATGTTAGGTTTTTAGGAAATTCATTAGGAAATGTAATTAAAGAACAAGAAGGTAAAAGCTTTTATAATCTTGTTGAGAAAATAAGAAAGTTATCAAAAGCAAATAAAATCCAAAAAAAATCATATAAAAAAATTTCTAGTGAAATAAAAAGTATTAATCCTAAAAATACTTACAAGCTTGCAAGAGCATTTAATCATTTTATGAATTTTATAAATCTAGCTGAGTCTATTGATGCATCTAGACAACTAAACCAATATGAAAATAAAAGAGATGGTAAAAATCAAAAAAATATTTTTATAGAAGAAATTTTTGAGAAATTATTTAAAAATAAAAAAATTAATAATAATAAAATATATAGTTTTGCAAAAAATTTAAATATTGGAATAGTTTTGACAGCCCATCCAACAGAGGTCAAAAGAAGAACTTTAATTCAAAAATACCATAAAATTACAGAAATACTTGAGGATAGAGAGTTATTTAAAGATCACTCTTCAAAAATAAAATCTTTAAATAAAAAAATTCATGATGAATTTACCATTATCTGGAATACAGATGACTTAAAAAGATCAAAACCGTCTCCAGCCGATGAAGCGCGATGGGGTCTTGCAATAATAGAGGATAGTCTTTGGGAAACTATTCCAAAAGTCTACAGAAGACTCAATGATATATTTTTGAAAAATATGGGTAAAGGTTTGCCAAAAAATTTTAATCCTATTGAGTTTGGTTCATGGATGGGAGGTGATAGAGACGGAAATCCAAATGTAACTTCAAAAGTGACAAAAGAAGTTTTGTTATTATCAAGATGGGAAGCGGCAAAATTGTATGAAAAAGAACTTACTAAATTAATTAGATCATATTCAATGAAAAAGTGTTCAAAAAAAATTCAAAAACTTACAGGAAAATCATTTGAACCTTACAGAGTTTTCTTAAGACCTTTAAGAGATAAAATGCGATTTACTCATCGATCAATTGAACAGTTTATAGTGAACAAAAAACCTTTAGACTATAACAAATTGCTAAACTCAAAAGAAGAAATTTTAAAACCCCTTAGAATTGTCCGTGAATCTTTAGAGGAAAATCAAAGTGAAAATATCGCAAGTGGTGAATTATTAGACTTAATGAGAAGAGCAAAATGTTTTGGAATTAATTTAGCAAAACTAGATATTAGACAAGAATCATCTAGACACTCACAATTAATTAATGAACTTGTTCAGAAAAAAAATAAACACAATTATTTAAAATGGAGTGAGGAGGAAAAAATTAAATTTTTATCATTTAAGATGAAAAAAAAATCTAATTTCATCAAAAATTTTAATTTTAAAAATAAAGAAAACAAAGAAGTTTGGTCAACATTTAAAATTTTATCTGAAGAGCCACCTGAATGTTTGGGGGCTTATGTTATTTCAATGACATCATCTGCATCTGACATTCTCTCTGTTTTATATTTGCAAAAAGAAGCAAATATTAAGAATAAATTAAGAGTTGTCCCTTTATTTGAAACATTAGATGACTTAATTAATGCAAAATCAATAATGGCCAGCTTGTTTTCATTAAAGTGGTACAGAGATTTAATAAAAAATAAACAAGAAGTCATGATTGGATACTCAGACTCAAGCAAAGATGCTGGAAAAATTTGTGCAAGTTGGCATCAATATAAGGCTCAAGAAGAAATTATTAAAATTGCAAAAAAATATAAAATAGATGTTACTTTCTTTCATGGAAGAGGTGGTTCAGCGGGTAGAGGTGGAGGACCAATTCAAGCTACTTTAAAATCTCAGCCGCCAAATACAGTTAATGGAAAAATTAGAATAACTGATCAAGGAGAAGTTATTCAGCAGAAATATGGATATCAGCCTTTAGCAATTTATAATTTATGTAGCTATATAGGAGCGGTAATGGAGGCAACATTAACACCACCTCCAGTCCCTAAAAAAGATTGGAGAAATCTAATTGAAAAAATGTCTGAAATTTCAAAAAGTTCATATAGAAAAAATATTAATCAAAGTTCAGATTTTATTAAATATTTTAAAACCGTTACGCCACATGTGTCTTTAGGAAAACTTTCAATTGGATCAAGACCGTCTAAAAGAAAGAATATTGATAATATCAAAGGTTTAAGAGCAATACCCTGGGTATTTGCTTGGACACAAATAAGACTCATGCTTCCAGCATGGCTTGGAAGTGCAGAAGCTTTAAGATATTCATCGATAGAAAAATTTGAGAAAACACTAATAGATATGGAAAAAAATTGGCCTTTCTTCAATTCAATGATGGATATCTTGGATATGGTAATTTCAAAAGTGGACCCAGATATTTCAAAAATATATGAAGAATACTTAGCTGATAAAGATTTAAAAAGAGTTGGAAAAAAACTTAGGTTCCAATTCGAAGTTATTAAAAAATTAAATAAAAAGATTACGCCTAAAGAAATTATAAATGAAAGAAAAAAATTTAGATCAGGAGTTATTGTAAGAAATATTTACACAGAAGTATTAAATATAATTCAAGCAGTAGTTATGAATAAAATCAAAAACAAAAAATTAAATTCAGATAAAAAAAATGATCTTAATGATGCATTATTAACATCTATTGCAGGCATTTCAGCTGCAATGAAAAATACTGGTTAAATGATAGAATTATTTGTTGCATTTGGAGCTGGATTGATAAGTTTTTTGTCTCCATGTGTACTTCCATTAATACCTGGATATATATCTTATATTTCTGGAAGCTCTTTAAATGAGTTATTAGAAAAAAAAACAATTAATATATTCCCTATAGTTTTGTTTACTTTTGGTTTTTCCATTGTTTTTATAAGCTTTGGAGCTACCGCAACTTTTTTAGGTTCTTTAATTTTAAGTAACTCTTTTGAATTAAGAATTATTGCAGGAAGTATAATAATCATTTTCTCCCTTCATATTATGGGATTAATTAATATTAAGTTTTTAAATTATGAAAAAAGAATTAATACTGAGATTAAATCAGGAAATTTTAGCTCTATATTAGTTGGTATGGCATTTGGATTTGGATGGACTCCATGCATTGGACCTATTTTGGGATCAATATTAGCTTTAGCTTCAATTGAGCAAAGTTTGAACCGAGGTATATTGTTACTTGTGTTCTATTCACTTGGTTTAGCACTACCATTTATTGCATCAGGTTATTTGATTCAACGTTTTATGGTTGTTACAAAAAATCTAAAATCAAAAATGATAACTATTTCAAGGATTGGTGGAGGATTATTATTGATAACAGGAATATTAATGATTACAAACCAATTGCAAGCTTTAGGATTTTACATATTAAAGTATTTTCCTATACTTCAAAAACTTGGATAAAAATGAAAATATACCAAATCGATTGCAGTGCTAGAAAAGAAGGTTCTACCTCAAGGATGCTTGCAAAAAAAATACTTGATAAAGTTAAAAAAGATAATGATGAAGTCATTTATAGAGATCTAGATGACGAAATGCTTTTTATATCTGGTTTAACTGAGTCTGGAATGAAAATTCCAGAGAATGAGCAAACAGATGAACATAAAAAAATGTTTGAATTGTCTGATAAGTTAGTATCAGAGTTAAAAGAATGTGATGTAATTATTATATCAGTGCCAATTTATAATTTTGGCCCACCAGCAACACTGAAAGCTTGGGCTGATCTTGCGGCTAGAGTAAAATTGACATTTAAATACGGGGATGACGGAAGAAGAAAAGGTTTATTAGAAGATAAGCAGGTCTATTTAGTAATTACTTCTGGTGGAACAAAAATACAAGGGGAAGAAGACTTTTTAACTCCGTGGTTGATACATATGTTGAATTTCTTTGGTATTAAAAAAATCGATATAGTTGCAGCAGATCAAATGGCTTTAGATTATGAAAAGTCGATAAAAAACGCTGAAGAAAAAATAAAAGAATTATTCAAAGATTAAATTTTCTTTTTAAATGTCTAAGTTTACCTTCTGTACTGTCGAAATCAATATAGCATCCTTGTAAATATCTATCACCTTCGTTAACATCATACTTTGTTCTTCCATGAAGCAATCTATGATTGTCCATCATTAATAAATCTCCAGTTTCCAATTTAAATTCAACTTTATATTTATCAGAGTTGTATAATTCAGAAATTTTATTTCTAGCTTTATAGAATAAATCCAATTTTGATTTTTCTAATATCGGAGCATAATCTAATCTTGGACTAAATCTAACTTGTTTAAAATTATTTTTTTCATCCAATTTAATTAACTCAGACATATCTTCTAGAACAACAGTATTGTCTATAAATTTAAATTTTACTTTAACTGAAGATAAAATTTCATAATATTCTGGATAATCCTCTTTGATTTTTTCACTTACCGTGTAACCATCAACCAAGGTAGAGTTTCCTCCACTCACATTATTTGTAATACAATGCAATAATTGAACGCAAGGAACTGGTTTTCTATACGGATTATCTGTATGTGGAGATAATCCTAATGATGTATAAGCCAAATCATTTGGATTAGGCACAGATCTTACATTAAAAAATTCCCCAAAATTTGTTCTTCTGACACTGCCAATTGAATTTGCAAATTTAATAATAAAATTATCTTCAGTTGGAACATTAGTTAAAACTACAAAACCATATTTATAGAATGATACTAATAAATCATACATGATTTTTTTTTCAAAAATATCATTTTCAAATTTAAATTTTTGAAAATTATTAAAATTTGAATCCCATTTAATTTTATCAATTGAAATAGGATCAAGATTTTGTGATTTATACTCATTTAATATTTGATCTTCTTTTATTTTATAATTAGTTCCATCATTGAAAAATAAATTAAGTAATCCATCTTCATTCTCAATTTTTTCTATATCAATGTTAGTATTTATAGAATTTGGATCAAATAATCTTTGTTGATTTCCTTTATCCAGAGCATCTTCGTTATTTATTCTTTCTCTAAGCCAAAATGGATGTATTTCTTCTTTATTATTTCCACTATTTATAAATACTTTTTTAGAATCGATTTCTATTTTCATCTATCTGGATTCTTCTATCAAATTCTAAAATTTTCAAGATATTTTATTTGAACTAGTTGTATATTTTAACTATTACTCATCAGATAAATGACCTTCAAAAAAACAAAAGATTTCAAGATTTATTACACCTTTTTGAATAAGCTTGCTAAGGATTTAACTAATTTTTATTACACTAAACTTAACAAAACTTTTACAATTAATAACAAGTTAAAAGGTAAAGGTTATGATCCCGTTACCAGTGCTGATAAAGCTTTTGAAAAATTTATAAGAAAAAAAATTAATGATAAGTTCCCAGATCATCAAATTATCGGTGAAGAGTTTGGAGCAAAAAAGACAAAAAGTCTATTTTCATGGATAATTGACCCAATTGATGGGACAAGATCATTTGTCGCTGGAAATCCTACATGGAGCAATTTAATTTCTTTAAATTATAAGAATAATCCAATGGTTGGGTTAGCCAATTTCCCAAGAATGAAAAGATACTATTTAAATCAAGATGATAAATCTGCTTTTGTGTTTGAAAATGGAAAAAAAAGAAAATTAAAAGTAAACAAAAAAATAAAATTTAATTATTTGAAAGTAGCTGCGGCTTTTCATGGAACTTTGTCTTTTCAAAAACAAAAAAAAATTATGAAATTTGTTAAGAGAATGCAGTTTCCATGTTTCGATGCACTAACATACTGTCAATTAGCAGAAGGAAGATTAGATGTTGTAGCTCAATGTGCTAACAAAATTTGGGATATACATCCAATAATACCAATTATAAAAGCATCAGGTGGAATAATTACTACATGGGATAATAAAGATGCTTCGTTGGGTGGAAATATAATTGTTTCAAATAATTCATCAAATCATAAAAAAATTTTAAAATTGCTCAAGCCAGCCACATGAAAAATATAATTGTTCTTCAACACATTAAAATTGAGGATCCTGGTTATATTAAAGATTTAATGTTAGAGGATAAAGTTAATATTAACACTATAGAACTTGATGAGGGTGAAAAGATACCTGATGATTTAACTGGATTTGATGCAATGTTTTGTATGGGTGGACCAATGGATACTTGGATGGAAAAAGATTACCCGTGGTTAATAGAAGAAAAAAAAAAAATCAAAGAATTTGTTGTAAACTTAAATAAACCATATTTAGGTTTTTGTTTAGGTTGTCAATTATTAGGAGAGGTAGTTGGAGGTAAAGTAGTTAAATCAAAAAATCCAGAGATAGGTATTTTAGATATTAATTTTTTAAATAGTAAAAAAGATGATTTATTATTTAAAGAATTTCCTGATATTATTAAATCACTCCAATGGCACTCATATGAAGTTCAAAATCTAGAAAATAATAATGATATAACTCTTTTAGCGTCATCTCCTGAAACAAAATACCAAATTTTTAAATACAAAAAACATGCTTATGGTATTCAATTTCATATAGAGATAAAAGATACTACTGTAGGAGAATGGGGATGTGTGCCTGAATATAAGTCTGCTTTAGAGAGTCAGTTAGGAAAGGGAGCTCTTGATAAATTTGATAATGAAGCCAAAGACAATATTCAATCTATGAACAAATATTCTAAAATTCTTTACGAAAACTTCAAAAAAATATTGAATTAAATCACTTTAGTTTACATAATTAATAAGTTAGATTTTTATTTTAATAATATAGGAGAGAGAAATGAAGTATGGGTATTTTATAAAAATTTTATTGGCTTTTTTTCTAGCTTTTGCCCCAACACAAACGTTTGCAAAAACTATTAAATGGTCAATGCAGGGTGATAGTTTAACACTTGATCCTCATGCTCAAAACGAAGGTCCTACGACTCAAGTATCTAGACAAGTATACGAAGCTCTAGTTACTAGAGGATTAGATATGAAAATTGGACCTCAACTAGCAACAGAGTGGAGAACTCAAGGTCCAAATACTTGGATCTTTAAATTAAGAGAAGATGTTAAATTTTCTGATGGAACTCCATTTACATCTGAAGATGTTGTATTTAGTATTTTAAGAGCAAAACAAAGAACATCTGATTTTAAAGAATATATAAGCACAGTATCAGGTGTAAAAGCTGTTAATGACTACACAGTAGAAATTACAACAAGTAAACCAAATCCAATTCTTTTGAACCAACTTTCAAACATTTTTATAATGTCAAAAAAATGGAGCGAAAAGAATTTTGCAGTTATGGCGCAGAACTGGGATGCTGGACAAGAAACATTTTCAGCTACAAATGCTATGGGAACTGGACCATTTAAAATTACATTAAGAGAACCAAACACTAAAACAGTTTTCAAACGTAATAAAAAATGGTGGGGTACTATGAAAGATGACAAAGTAACAGAAATTCATCTACTACCCATAAAAAATGCAGCAACTAGAGTTGCAGCTCTTTTATCTGGTGAAATAGATGTTGTTACTGATGCACCAGTTCAAGATTTGGCTAGAATTAAAAATTCACCTGCTCACAAAGTTGAAAGCACTGCTCAAATGAGAACTATATTCCTTGGAATGGATCAGGGAGCAGATAAACTTAGAACAGGTAATACAGGTGATAATCCATTCAAAAAGAAAGCAGTTAGACAAGCTCTTTACCAAGCTATAGATATTGAAGCTATTAAGAAAAAAGTAATGAGAGGTTTAAGTGAACCAGCTGGAATAATTACTTTTCCAGGTGTTAACGGATACACAGAGGAACTTGATAAGAGACTTCCTTATGATGTAGCTGCTGCAAAAAAACTTCTAGCCGATGCTGGATATCCAAATGGATTTGAAGTTGAGCTTAGATGTCCAAATGACAGGTATGTAAATGATGAAGCTATATGTACAGCTGTTGTTGGTATGTTAGGTAAAATTGGTGTTAAAGTAAATCTATTCGCCCAAACGAAAAGTAAGCACTTTAAAGAACTAAAAGATAATCAAGGTGACTTTTATATGTTAGGTTGGGGAGTTCCGACTTTAGATAGTCATTATGTTTTCCATTACTTATATGAAAGTGGAGCAAGCTGGAACAGAGTAAACTTTAGTAACTCTGATGTAGATGCCGCGATAAGAGTTATGGAAGGTGAAGTTAACCTAGATAAGAGAAATGCTGCGATAGCTAAAGCTTGGAAAATAGTAAAAGATGATATTTCTTATCTTCCTTTACATCACCAAGTTATATCTTGGGCTGCAAAAAAAAATGTTAATGTTCCGATAAGACCGAATAACGAACCGTTATTCCGTTTTGCGAGCTTTGACTAAATAATTTATTACAAGCCCTTTTTAATTAAAGGGCTTGTATAAAAATAAAATTTCATAAATTGATAAAGTATTTTTTCAAACGATTGTTTCAATCTGCAATGGTTATGCTTGTCGTAGCTTTTGTATCTTTCTCTCTTTTTAATTTTGTAGGAGACCCAATAAATAACATGGTAGGTGAGGAAACATCAGACGAGGAAAGAGCTGAGTTAAGAGAAACTTTGGGTTTAATGGACCCAATTCATGTACAATTTACTAGGTTTATAATTAATGCTTCAAAAGGAGAATTTGGAATATCTTATCAATTAAGAAGACCTGTATCAGAATTAATCATCGAAAGATTACCAGCAACAATTGAATTAGTTTTAATATCCGCTCTAATTGCATTGGTTTCTGGTACTTTATTGGGAGTATATACAGGCATAAAAAGAAAAGGTTTTTTGAGTGATTTTATCTTAGCAGTTTCTTTATTAGGAGTTTCTCTTCCAACTTTTGTAATTGGTATTTTATTTATTTATCTTTTTGCAGTTATATTGGGCGTTCTACCATCGTTTGGAAGAGGCGAGGTGGTAGATCTAGGATTTTGGTCGACAGGCTTTTTAACCATCTCAGGTTTAAAAGCAATTATATTACCATCAGTTACTTTAAGCCTTTTTCAAATGACTTATATAATCAGACTCGTTAGAGCAGAAATGATGGAAATACTTCAGACTGATTACATAAAGTTTGCAAGAGCAAGAGGTATTAATGAAAAAAGCATTAATTATAAGCACGCACTTAAAAATGGACTAATTCCAGTAATAACTATTGCTGGTATAAATATTGGAACATTAATTGCATTTTCAATTATTACGGAAACAGTATTTCAATGGCCAGGTATGGGATTTCTTTTCATTCAAGCTGTTCAGTTTGTAGATATTCCAATTATGTCAGCATATTTAGTATTTATAGCATTCGTTTTTGTAATGATAAATTTTATAGTCGATATCTTGTATTACTTTATAGACCCAAGAATTAGAGTTAAAGGAGATTCAGCTAGTGGATAATAAAGCTTTAACATCTTGGGATAAAATAAAAGATAGTGAAATTTATTTTAGTTTTATAAAATCTCCTACAGCAATAGTTTCATCGATTTTATTAGTAATAATATTTTTCTGTTCATTTTTTGTAGAATTTATCACACCTTATAATCCATTCGATCCATCATCTTTATCTTTAATGGATGCATTCACTCCACCATCTTGGACTAGTGATGGAAAAGTAGAATTTTTACTTGGTACTGACGGACAAGGAAGAGATATGTTATCAACTATTCTTTATGGATCTAGAATATCTTTGATTGTTGGTTTCTCAGCAATTTTATTTAGTTTAATTTTAGGAGTTGGATTAGGTCTTACTGCTGGTTTTTTTGGTGGAAAGTATGAAATGATTGTTATGAGATTAACTGATGTTCAGTTAACAGTTCCAAGTATTTTGATGGCTCTTCTGGTTGATGGTATTGCTCGAGGTATAATTTCGCGTGAACTTCATGACGAGATGGCAATATATGTTTTAATTTTTGCAATTGGTATTTCAGAGTGGCCACAGTTTGCAAGAGTATCAAGAGCAGCAACTTTAGTTGAAAAAAATAAAGATTATGTTTCAGCCTCAACAATTATTGGAGTTTCTAATTTTATAGTAATGTTTAAACATATTCTTCCAAATATAATGAGACCGGTGCTTGTTATTGGAACCATAGGTCTTGCATTAGCAATCATTGCAGAAGCCACATTGAGTTTTCTAGGTGTTGGCGTTCCTCCAACTACTCCTTCTTTAGGAACTCTGATTAGACTTGGAAATGATTTTTTATTTTCTGGTGAATGGTGGATTACCTTTTTCCCAGCAATATTCTTAGTTGTTTTAGCTTTTTCGATTAATCTATTAGGAGATTGGATGAGAGACACACTTAATCCTAAATTAAAAAAATGAGTTTTTTAAAAATACAAAATTTAAGCGTGGATTATAAATTGAGAAAAGAGACGGTTCATGCTGCAAAAGACGTTAATATTGAGATAAAAAGAGGAGAAATCGTAGGATTAGTTGGGGAATCTGGTTCTGGAAAAAGTACCGTTGCAAATGCAATAATTGATTTAATTGACGAACCAGGGAAAGTATCTGAAGGATCAATTTATTTAAGTGACATAAATATTCATGAAAATAAAAAAAATATTCTAAGTTTAAGAGGAAAAAAAATTGGATTTATTTTTCAAGATCCCCAGACATCTTTAAATCCTATCTTAACAATTGGACAACAACTTATTGAAACAATCCAAACTCATCTAAACCTCAGTAACTCAGAAGCAAAAGAAAAATCAATAAATCTTTTAAAAGAAGTAGGCATAAAAGATGCTGATAAAAGATTTAATGATTATCCTCATCAATTTTCAGGAGGTATGAGACAAAGGGTTGTTATATCACTTTCTCTATGTTGTGAACCAGAGTTGTTAATTGCAGATGAGCCCACAACTGCACTTGATGTATCAATACAATCACAAATATTAGAACTTATCAAAAAGCTGACTAAAGAGAGAAATTTAGCAGTTATATTAATCACACATGATATGGGGGTTATAGCAGAGACCACCAATAGAGTTGCTGTAATGAAAAATGGTAATTTGGTAGAATTGGGAACAACAAAGCAAATATTAACAGAACCAAAAGAAACTTATACAAAAAGTTTAGTTAGTTCTGTTCCTCCCACAAATAAAAAGATATCCAGATTTAAAATTATAGAGAAAGAAAATAATAACCAGGAAAATATTAATTTAAAAATTTTAAACAGATGGAATAAAAGAGAAATTTCAAAAAAAGATTTAGTTCAAATAAAAAATCTTTCTAAAACTTTTAATGAAGGTTTTTTTACAGAAAAATCTCAAAGTAATGTATTAGCAGTTGATACTGTTTCATTTAATATACAAGAAGGAAAATCTTTTGGACTTGTTGGTGAAAGTGGCAGTGGAAAGACTACAATTGCAAAAATGATTGTTAATTTATTTAAACCCACCTCAGGTGAAATATATTTCGATGATGTATGTATTAATAATATAAAAAGTAACAAAGAATTACTTAAATTCAGAAAACAAATTCAAATGATATTTCAAGATCCATACTCTTCGTTGAATGGTAGGCTTAAGGTTAAAGATATCATTGCTGAGCCTATAAAGTTACATGATGCAAATATTAGCTCTAATGAATTAAATGAGTATATAAATGATCTCTTAGACTCGGTAGAGTTATCTAAGTCTTCAGCTGAAAGATATCCGCACGAGTTTTCGGGAGGACAAAGACAAAGAATTTCTATTGCAAGAGCGTTAGCAACAAAACCAAGATTATTAGTTTGTGATGAACCAACATCTGCTTTGGATGTGAGTATTCAGGCTCAAATACTAAATTTACTTAAAGATTTACAAGAACAACTTAATTTAACTATACTTTTTATAAGTCATGATCTACCAGTTGTACGACAAATGTGTGATGACATTGGAGTTTTAAGGAATGGAAAACTATGCGAGGTTTCTGAGACAGAAGAGTTGTTTAAAAATCCAAATCATGAATATACTAAGGAATTATTAAGATTAATGCCTAAAATAGAAACAATTTACAATTAAGGAGGTGAAATGGCAGTTTTTAATATGATTGAAGAAGCTGATGCTTCAGGAAAGGTGAAAGAGGTATTTGAAGATATAAAAAAGAAGAGAAATACAGACTACATAAACAATTTTTGGAAAATGTTAGCCAACAACCCAGAAACTTTAGAGAGAACTTGGAATTCTATACAGCAAGTGATGAAAAAAGGTGCTTTAGATGAAATGACAAAAGAGCTTATTTATGTTGCAGTTTCAATGACAAATAGTTGTGAGTATTGTATTAAATCTCACAGTATCGCTGCTAAATCTAAAGGTGCTACTACTGAGATGTTAAGTGAACTTATAGCAGTCGTTGCAATGGCAAATGAAACCAACAGACTTGTTGAGTCATATCAGGTAAAAGTTGATAAAGTTTATGAATGATAGAGCCAAAGCAATATTAGATTTTTGGTTTGATGATATGGTCGTTGAAAAGCGATTTAAAAGAGATGATAATTTTGATCAATTGATTAGAGACAAATTCAAAGATGATCATGAAAAAGCTACTTTAAATGAATATGATGATTGGCAAGATGAACCATTAAGCACTCTAGCTTTAGTTATTTTATTGGATCAATTTTCAAGAAATTTATATAGAGACGATAAAAAAGCTTTCGAGTTTGACCATAAAGCAAGACTGATAGTAAATGATGCAGTTTATAACGGGTATCTTGATCAAATGGATGAATATCAACGTTTTTTCATGCTACTGCCATACATTCACAGCGAAGAAGTTATAGATCATCATAGAGCATATAAATTGTTGGATAACTATTTATCTAACCATCCAAACTACAATGATATAAAAAAATTTTGGAAAGATCATACAGCTGCAATTAAAAGATTTCATAGATATCCTCATCGAAATAAAGTTATGGGAAGAAAATCTACACCAGATGAGTTAAAATTTTTGGAAAGTCCAAATTCCTCGTGGTAATTATTCTATTGGATAATCCCAAGCATCTCCACCAATAACCTTTGATATAGCGGAAAAATCTTTCGAACCGTTTCCGTCTTCACAAAACTTTGAATATATTTCTAATGCCATCTCTCCTAATGGAGTAGATGCATTTGCATTTTTAGCACATTCATTTGCAAGTTTTAAATCTTTGTTCATCATACCTGCAGAAAAGCCTGGCTTATATTTATTGTTAGATGGAGTTCCTTCAATTAATCCAGGTAAAGGTGGATAAACTGAAATAGGCCAACTATTTCCGGAAGCATTTTTCATAATTTCATGAACTTTCTTTATATCTATATTCAATCTTCTTGCTAACATTAATGACTCTGAAGCAGCAATCATTGTTATTCCAAGAGACATGTTGTTACAAATCTTTGCACCGTTTCCGCTTCCTATCTCTCCAGCATGATAAATATTTTTACCCATTAATTTTAAAATAGGTAAAGCTTGATTAAATGCATCATTTGATCCACCAACCATAATATTTAAAGTTGCTTTTTGTGCACCCATCACTCCACCACTTACTGGTGCATCAATCATCTTAATACCTTTTTCATTTGCCTTCTTTCCTATTTCTTTAGAGGTATCTATATCGATTGTTGAACAATCTATTAGTAGACAATTTTTAGAAACTTTATCTAGAACACCATTTTCTTTTAAATAAACTTCTTTTGAATGTTTTCCCTCGGGTAACATAGTGATTACTACAGACGTTTCACTATTGATTAGTTTTCCAAAATCCTTCTCAACATCAAGATTATTTTCAACTGCTTTATCAATCATTTCTTTAGAAACATCAAAAACCTTAACCTTTTTCCCTGCGTTCTTTAAATTACAGGCCATTGGGTTTCCCATATTACCAACTCCTATAAAAGCTATATTTTCACTCATATGACATCCTCTCTATTTAGTAATTTTTTCCACTAATTTATTAACCAACGGTGCAACAAAAGTTGTTGCAACTAATGCAACTGGCAAACTAATAGACCAAGCTTTGAAAAATCTTTTATAATAAAATTCATCATAACCTGTATTTATAAATGTAATAATTAGGGTCATTAACAAACTCATTCCTAAACCCATAAAAAAAACGAAAAGAATTTTAGAGAATTTTTTTGGAAACATTATTTATATTTGTCTTCAATATCGTAATATTCGTTGAAGCCAACTATATCTCTTAAGTCTGAAAATTTAGAAACATTTTTATTATAAACTTTATTTTTCATATTATTCAAACATTCTTGCATCGTTTTTACTGATGCACTCATTAGGGTTAGAGGCATTACAGCAATTTTATAACCAATTTCCTCTATTTCATTAATTTCTAATAATGGGGTTTCACCATCTTCGATCAAATTTAACATATGATGACCTGGAACTTCTTTGATAATTCTTTTCATATCTTCTTTATTTTTAACAGCTTCAATAAATAAAATATCAACACCAAGTTTTGAAAATGATTGCATTCTTTTAATTGCATCATCTAATCCTCTAGTTGCTATGGCATCAGTTCTTGCCATTATTAAGATATCTTTATTTCCATATTCTCTTGCATCCACCGCTGCTTTAATTCTTGAGTTTGCCTCATCAAGATCGACAACATCTTTACCCTTTGTGTGACCACATTTTTTTGGCCACTTTTGGTCTTCAATCATCACACCAGCTGCTCCTGCATCCGCATATCCTCTTACAGTTCTAAATACGTTCACTGAATTTCCATATCCAGTATCCCCATCAAATATTATTGGAATTGATGTAGCATTACATATATTTCTTACTTGTTCTGCCATTTCAGAAAAAGAAATTAAACCTGTGTCCGGCATACCAAGCTTTGTAGATGAAACACTGAAGCCAGACATAAATCCAACTTTCAAACCTTCTCTTTCAATTAATTTTGCTGATAATGCATCAAAGCATCCAGGCATTACAATTATTTCTGGTCCATTTAATAATTGTCTTAATTGTTCTGCTTTATCTTTTGATTTTATCTTTGAAAACATATTTATAATTTAAAAGGTATATATAATGCTAGGTCAGGGAATAAGTAAATAACAAATACTGTAAATAACATTATAATGACAAAAGGTATCACACCTTTAGCTATTTCTGACATTTTTGCTTTACCAATTGCTTGGAGAACATAAATATTTAGTCCAACCGGGGGTGTAATTAATGCACACTCAATCATTAATGTAAAAATTATTCCAAACCAAATTAAATCAATATTCATTGCAGCAATTGAAATCGAAAATATAGGCATCATGATTAAAATTAATGACAGGGTTTCCATTATAAATCCTAAGATTAACAAAGTAATACAAACAACAAGTATAAATAAACCAGTCTCATTAATATTAGTAACTATGAAAGACGATAAATCTTGAGGAATTCTATAAAGAGAAATTGCTTTACCAAAAACTTTTGCTCCTGCAATAATGATAAATATAGTAACTGTAGTTTTCATTGTCTCCAAACCAGCTTCGATAAAACCTTTAAAATCTAATCTTTTTTTAGCCACAACATAGATAAATGATATTAAAAAACCAATACCACCTGCTTCTGTTGGTGTATAAATTCCAGCATAAATTCCACCCAGCATGATGAAGGCCATTAATAATATTGGCAAACCTCTTTTTGTGTATTTAATTTTTTCTTCTAAAGTGCTGGATACATTTTGAACTTCTTTATTAAAAAATTTTACGTAAAAAACTGAAAAGATAATAAAAAATAATGCTAAAACTATTCCTGGCCCAATTCCCGCAAGAAACATACTTAGTACAGACTCTTCAACAACAAATGCATAAACAATCATTGGAATTGATGGAGGAATTAAAATCCCTAAAGTTCCGCCTGCTGCCAAAATACCTAAAGTAAAGTTTCTGTGATAACCTCTATTAATCATTGCAGGAAATGCTACAGTTGAAATTGTTGCTGCAGTAGCCACTGATGATCCAGATATAGCAGCGAAAATACTGCAAGAAACTATAGTTGCTATTGCTAAACCGCCTGGAAAATTTCCAACCCAGCTTTGAGCAAAATTAAATAGATCTTCTCCAACACCTGCTTTTAACAGTATATTAGACATCATCAAAAACATCGGAACAGCTAATAAAATAAAGTTATCTGCCACACTGTAAAAAGTTTGTGGGATCATTAAAGGAGAAATATCTCCAAATAACATTAAACCCAATCCTATAGAACCTAAACCAAATGCTATTGGCACTCCTAAAAAAAGTACAAAAAATAACAAAAATAAGATTATTGCTACTGTCATTTAATTATATCTTTGATGTATTTAGGTACTTCAAAAAGCACTCTTAAAACCAAAAATGCAAAACATAATGGTATTGCAAATTCAGTAAGAAAGGATGGAACATCTAAAATTGTAGAGCTTGTTCTTCCAACTTTAAGAGAGTCGTAAGCAATTAACCATCCATAATAAAGTACAAATCCACTAAAAATTAAAATGAATATTGCACTTATTAAATCTAATATCTTTTTTCCTTTATCTCCTACTTTGTCATATATAACTGTTATTCTGATAAAATCATTTTTATGAAAAGTATAAGTTAAAGCTAAATAAGTAGCCCAAATTTGTAAAAATCGAGAAATTTCGTTTACCCAAATAGTAGGTGAATTAAATATGTATCTCATGATAACTTCATAAGAAACTATAAAGCCTATCATAATAAATAATGCTGAAGCTAAATAGCCAGAATATTTTACAATTTTGTCGTAGGTATTCATTTGAAAACCCCGCACTTAAGTGCGGGGTATTTATACGATTTAAAGTTTGTTTGCAGCTTTTACAAGTTGATCACCAACTCCACCAGCTCCACCTGTTCTAGAAATGTAATCATCAATAACAGATGACGATGCTTTTTTAAGAGCAGAAACTTCAGAACTACTTAGGTTTACAATGTTCATTCCATTTGCTTTTGCTTCTTTGTAAGCGCCAGCCTCGATGTTAGCCATGTCATCTCTAACAGCTTTTTCAGCTACTTTTGATGCTTCAGCTATAGCGTCTCTTTGTTTTTGAGTTAATGAGCTTAGCCATTTATCATTAGCAACAACAACGAATTCGATATCGCCATGATTTGTAACTGTTAAAGTATCCATTACTTGATATAATTTTCTAGATTTTACACCAGATACACCAGTCATACCTGCATCAACTGTATTTCTTTGGTAAGCTAAGTATTGCTCAGATCCAGATATTAATGCTGGTTTACCACCCAAAGAACTCACAAAAGCTCCAAGTGTTTTTCCAAATACTCTAATTTTTTTATCTTTAAAGTCAGCCGGAGTTTTCATCGGACCACCATTAGATAACATTATTGCTGATCCATAAGCTTGATAATAAAGTGGAACTGCTCCAGTCTTTGCTATTGCAGGATCAAGGATAGCTCTTATCTCAGATCCAGCTTGAGTTGCTTTTCTTACTTTTTGTTCTGAGTCAAATAAGAATGGAAGATAGAAAACATCAACTTCAGGATTAGTTCCTGCAAATCTTGTTATAGATGCAACACCAGCTTCGATCGCTCCTGAACCTACAGCTTGCGGAACCTCTTTATCTTTGTAAAGTTGTGCGGAGTCGTAAATCTCTACTTTAATGTCTGATCTTGATTCTAATTCTTTTTTAAATACCAAAAGGTTCTGACCTAAGTGAGCCTTTAATGGTAATTGAAGTGTAATTCTCATTTTTGTTTCCGCCAAACTTGCACTGGCAAAAGAAACGAAAATTAGAGAAAATATTATTCTTTTAAAGATTTTCATGTTATTTCCCTCTTTTTTGTTAAATGAGACTATTTAAGTCGACTTTAAAATTAAATACAATATTAATAATCATCAATGAATTGGATAATTGTAGCTATTTCTGGGGCTTTTTTTCAAAATCTTAGATCAACTTTACAGAAAAAACTTAATCAAAAAGTATCTACTATTGCATCAACTTATGTAAGATTTGCTTTTGCGTTACCATTTGGGACTATTTTATTTTTTTTGTATTTTCAAGACTTAAATGTAATTCCTGAAATCCTAAGTCAAAAAAAATTTATATTTAACGTATTTTTAGGTTCAATTTTCCAAATAATTTTTACATTTGTTTTACTCTATTTATTTAGATTTGCTAATTTTGTAGTTGGAACTTCATTAAGTAAGACTGAAGTTATTCAGGTTGCGATTTTTGAATATTTAATAATAGGGGATAAATTAAATAAATTTGGAATAACAGGAATTATTGTATCTACAATTGGAGTAATTATATTATCGATTAAAGATTTAAGTTTATTTCTAAAAAACTTATTTTCAAAAACAACTTTAATTGGTTTATCCGCAGGACTATTCTTAGGTTTAAGTGTTGTATATTTTAGAGCTGCAGCATTAACATTGGAAAATTTTAGTAATAACTTTGAAAAAGCTATAGCAACACTATTTTTTGGTCTAGTTATACAAACAACATTAGTTACTATTTATTTAATTATATTTGAAAAGTCGCAGTTTAAAAAATTATATGAGAACAAGTATGAATGTTTGACAGCAGGGTTAGCTGGATTTCTTGCAACATTATCTTGGTTTTATGCTTTTACGTTAATACAGTCTTCATTTGTTAGAGCTATCGGCCAAATAGAATTATTATTTAGTTATGTGTCTTCAAAGTATATGTTTAAAGAAAAAGTCAAAATTACAGAAATTTTAGGGATAATTATATTTGTAGTAGGTGTACTAATTTTATTACTTAATAAGAGCTAATTAATTCTTCCAAGATAATTAACCATTACAACGCCAATAATAATTAAAAAAATCCCAATTAAACCGTATATATTTGGTATCTGGTTATATTTAATCATTCCGAAAACTAAAATAGCAGCCACTGTTATCCCACTATAAGTAGCATAAGTAAAACCTACTGGTATCATAGACATAGCTTTTGCAAGTCCATACATAGTTATACACATAAAAGCTATTGATAATATCGTTGGGGTTAATTTTGAAAATCCATCTGAAATTTTAGCAAAACTATTTGCAGCAATTCCTGTTGATATAGCTAATACTAAATAAATATAACCAGATAATGGTTTCATTTATTTGTTCCTAATAAGTTAACTATTAAGACACCCGATATAATTAAAATCAATCCAATTATTGTATAAAAATTTGGTACTTGATTAAATTTTATAACACCAACAGCAGCTGTTGCAATTATACATAAGCCTGCAAAAGAGGCATATGTTATTCCAACTGGTATACTTTTCATAACTAAAGACAAAGTATACATGCATCCAACAATTGTTACTGCTGTGATTATGCTAGGTATTAATAATGTAAAACCTTGAGCACTTTTAGCAAAACTGTTAGATGCTGTTCCAAGAATTACTGCGATTAATAAAATTATGTAAGCAGTTATATTATTCATTTGCCTTCGACCATTTGATTGCATCTTCCATTCTATCATCTCCCCAGAATATTTCATTTTTTACAACAAATGACGGACTTCCAAATATTTTATTTTTTCTAGCTTTTTCTGTATTTGATAAATAAATATTATTTATTTCCTCAGAGCTTGCCTCTGAAACAATCTTTTCTTTATCTAAGTTTAGTTTTTCGCAGATTTCACTCAAGTTGGGTTCAACAGCAGGCTCTTTTCCTTCTTGAAACCATCGTTTATACGTAAGCTGAACGTAATCTACACCCCAGTTATTTTTTAAGCCTAATATTGCAATTTTATTAGCTAAATCAAATTCTGTTAAAGGGTAAGGGACTGGTGTTTTGGCAAAAAATCCATAATTTTTTGCTCGTCTTTCTATGTCTCTCCACATGTAATCTACTTTATTTTTTTTTTCTTTAGGAAAGGGAACATTGTTCATTTCTTTCATTATTGCTCTCACACTAAAAGGAGTCCAGTTAAACTTAATTTGATGTTGTTTTTCTGCTTCTAGTGCTCGAGTAACCGAAAGATAAGTATAAGTACTTCCAATAGAAAAATAAAAATCTATAATGTTCACTTATTTTGACATTGGCGTTGCGCCAGTTTCTAAACTAATCATTTTGCCATCTTTGTATTTGTAGACTGCCATAACTGCTTCTACATTACCATCATCAAATGTTACGAACGCATGGTGAACACCAACTTCATCATTTTCATAAACAATTCTAGTTTTATCTTGCTTGATATCACCACTCATTGCCCATTTGATAACATCACCTTTAGTTAAAACACTCCCTGATTTATGCATTGTGAATTTAAAATCATCATGCAAAAGTTCGTTCATTGCTGCTTCATCTTTATTTTTAATTGCAGCACTATATTTTTCTAATATTGACATTTTTTTCTCCTTTATGCTCCTTTAATTATTAATGTATTTGATACTGTATTATCTAATCTAATTTGTCTGATAGGTTTATATATTTCTGAATTGTACCACTCAAAAACTTTTTCATAAGATGGGAATTTAATTACAACAGTTCTTGGATATTTCCACTCACCTTCAATGACTTCATTTTCACCACCTCTTATTATGTACTCGCCACCAAACATTTGAGCAGTTGGAGGAGCTTTTTCCAAATACTCTTTGTAATTTTCAGGATTTAACACATTAATATTTAATATGATATATCCTGAAGGCATTACAAACCTTATTACAAAAATTATTACATATCTACTTTATTTAATTCGTAGACACTATAACTTTCCATAACTTCTTTCATAACTGGAGCTGATACTGGATTGCTTCCATCTATAAAAGCTTTAAGAGCAGCTTTATCAGTCACAAAAATTTTAAACATTACTGTTTTTTTGTCAGGTGCAACTGTTCCAATTGTTTTTGATACATTTGCAACTTTCGATCTTTCTGCCATACCAGCATCTGATTGCATAAAGCCCATAAATTTTTCTAACATACCTTCTTTTAAATGAGCTACTACTAGTGTTTCTGTTTCCATATTTTATCCTTTCTTTATATTGATTGTTTATCCACTAAAATTTTCCATAAAATCTTCATGCATCGGTGTAACCTTTGCTGAATCTAAATCCACGCCTGCTTCAGCTCTTGCTGCATGAAGTTCTTTGTCATTTTTAAATGCTTCAAAACCTTCCATGGTTGCATACTTAACGATTACAGTAAATTTTGTAGGGTCTTCTTTTGATACACCTGCAAAAATAATCGTAGCACCAAATCCTTTAATTTTTTCAGCATTCGCCTTTACCATATTCATCCAAGATGAAAATGATTTTATATTTTCTTCTATTTTTATGATCATTTCTTTTTCCTTTTTATTTTACCGGTGTCATAATTTTCTGTCCTTCGACACCAATTGCAACTACAATCGCTTTAACTGGAACATTTCCAATATTTTTCGACTCGTGTACAATTCCAACATCTTCAACAAATGCATCACCAGCTTTGAATACTTGGGTTTTTCCTTCATGAATTAATTCAATTTCACCTTGCTGAATCATAATTAGAACTGGAAATGAGTGCGTATGAGGAGTTACTGGAGCTCCTACAGGTACAGTAAATTCAAAAGCTGTTATTTTTGCTTTTCCTGTAGGGTATACAATATCATTTCCCATTCCTGTTTGACTTGTTGATAAAATTCTCTTTACATGGCTATCTGCGTAAACATTAGCTGTAAATAAACTTAAAATTAATACTAAAATTGTTTTTTTCATTTTTTCCTTTCAGTTAGTTCAAATTATAAGTACCAACGATTTGATTGTAAGATTGTACAACTCCATCTTTAGCTGAATCAATTTGCGCATAAGATGTTGTTCCACCTCCAGAAATATTCTCATATTTCCCTGTTCCACTTACAAACTTCCATCTTAATATTTTTCCCATTACGCCTTCGTAATGTGTTGTTGTAGTACTACCATCTTCAAATTTGTTTATACAAACGCCTGTCTCAAAACCTTTTCCTTTAAGTCCAACAATTGATCCAACACAATATGATGAAGATCTGTCACCAAAAGTTGTTCCCTCAATAGCTTTATTACCAATAGTTCCTTCATATATTATCGAAAAATTGCCTTTATCATCACCTATAACTTTAGAAGTGCCAGAGAAAAAACCAGTTTGTTTAATTTGTCCTTGCTCAGCAAAAGCTGTACTCGACATAAATACGAAAATTAAAATAAAATATAATTTTTTCATAAACTCTTACTTCTTAATTGCATTGAACATGCTTAGTGTGTCATCAAACGCAATAAATAATGTCAGTTTACCATCATCGCCTACTTCAAAATAATGACCAAAAATAGTATCCATGCCATCTGCCTTAGCAGTTGCTTTAACAAACACTTTATTCCCCTCACTAATCATCATATCAGGGGTTACTGAAAAATTACTCCAAAGATTTGGAACTTGCATCATGGTTTTCATATATGCCTCTTTGCCTTTATGAGTTCCTGACATTGGATGCTTATCCCCAGGATAAATCCAAGTGATATCATCATGTACCATTTCCATAAATCCCTCCATATCTCCTTTGCCAAAAAGTTCATATCCTTTTTTAACTACTTCTTTTGCGTCCATAAAATTTCCTTAATTTTTTAATTATTATTATTTATTGTAAGTTAAAAATGTAATGGTTTTATTACAGTGCTGATATGCGTGATTATATCCAATCGGGATAAGGTAAACCTTTTTCAATTAAAAAAGGCTTATTAAACATCTTTGAGTTGTATCTGTCTGATTTGTCGCAAAGAATAGTGACAATAGTTTTTCCTGGTCCTAATTTTTTACCCAATCTTATTGCGCCTGCAATATTTACTCCACAACTTGTTCCAAGACTTAAACCTTCATTTTTGATTAAATCATATAGTATTGGCAAAGACTCTTTATCTTCAATTGAAAAGGCTCCATCTATTTTTGCTTCTGCAAAATTAGCAGTTACTCTGCTGGATCCAATGCCTTCAGTTATTGATCCACCTTCAGCTTTTAACTCACCGTTTTCAATGTGATTGTAAAGAGAGGATCCCTTTGGATCTGATAGATAAATTTTTATATCTTTATTTTTTTCTTTTAAAAAACTACTTACTCCACCAATTGTCCCCCCAGTTCCAGAAGAACATACAAATCCATCAACTTTACCTTCAGTTTGTTCCCATATCTCAGGACCCGTTGTATTATAGTGACCTTTTGAGTTTGCTGTATTATCAAATTGATTTGCCCAAACAACTCCGTGATTATTTGAACTTTTTAGGTCTTCAGCCATTCTAGCAGCAACTTTAACAAAGTTATTTTCATCTTTATAAGGTTTTGGTGGAACTAATTTTAAATCTGCACCAATATTTCTTAATGTATCTTTTTTTTCTTGAGTTTGATTATCATTCATTACAATAATCGTTTTGTAACCAAGTGAATTTCCAATAAGGCATAAACCAATACCAGTGTTTCCTGCAGTTCCTTCTACAATTATTCCACCTTTAGATATTAATTTTTTTTGTTCAGAATCCCTTATTAAAGCAAGTGCTGCTCTGTCTTTTACAGATCCTCCTGGATTTAAATATTCGGCTTTACCATAAATGTTACAGCCAGTTATTTCAGATGCAGCTTTTAGTTTTATTAAAGGAGTATTTCCAATTGATTGGATAAAATCATCCTTGTAATTTTTCATTATTCTTTTTCCTCATTGCCATTTGTAACTGCATAAGGTTTAAATTCTTCAGTTGCTGTTCCAACATTCTTAGCAGGTATTCCTACCATAACAGCATTTTCAGGAACATTTTTTGTTACAACTGCATTAGCTCCAATTCTTGCATTTTTCCCTACAACTACAGGCCCCAAAATCTGTGCACCTGAACCAACGACTACATTATCATGAAGAGTAGGGTGTCTTTTAATTTCTCTTTGATCATTGGAATTTATGCTTGGAGATATTCCACCTAAAGTAACCATATGATAAATTGTTACGTTATCTGCAATGTCAGATGTTTCACCTATAACAACACCCATACCGTGATCAATAAATAAATTTTTACCTATCTTAGCTCTTGGATGAATTTCAATACCAGTTAAAAATCTTGAAAATTGAGAAATTATTCTTGCGATAAGATCAAATTTTGCAGTAGCAAAAAAATTTGCAATTCTGTGAAAAAATACAGCCTTAACGCCAGGGTACGTTAATATTACACTTAACTTAGATCTTGCCGCTGGATCCCTATCAATAATTGATTGCAAATAGTCATTCATAGACTGCCTATATAGTTATTAATGTTGAAATTTAAAGTTAATTAATATTGTCTAAAGTAAGCCCTTTTACATTAGCTGGCACTGCGACATCCATCATTTTTGGATTTGCAAGATTTAGATTATTCATTATATCCGCGTATTCTTCCTTTGAACTTACTTGTAATCTTGGATTATTATTTTTTTCATTTTCAATAGTGGAAAATTTCTTGCCATTATAATCATGAGCTGGAAATACGAGAGTTTTTTCGGGTAATTTTAATAATTTATTAAATATAGAATCATAAGCATCGTAAGCATTACCATTTTGAAAATCTGTTCTACCACTTCCATTTATTAAAAGTGTATCTCCAGTAAAAACTCTATCATTCATCAAAAAACTATAAGAGCAGTCAGTATGACCAGGAGTATAAATTGCTTGAAGTTCAACTTCTTCAACTTTAATTTTTTCACCATCTTTAATTCTTAGATCTATCACTTCTGATTTAGATTTTTCTCCCATAACTCTTATACAGTTTGTTCTTTTATTTAATTCATTTAATGCTGAGATGTGATCAGCATGAATGTGAGTATCAATTACTTTTACAAGTTTAAGATCTAAATTATTTAATATAGTTGAATACTCATCAGAATGTTCAATGACTGGATCAATTATTAATGCTTCTCTACCTTCACCACTTGCAATTATATAAGTGTATGTAGAAGATTTTTGATCGAAAAGTTGTTCAAATATCATAAATACTTAACTTTATAAAAGTTTGCTTAGTAAAACAATCTTTCATATAATATTTTTTTTATAAGGAGGAGACAATGTTAAAAATAAATAGTATGTGTCCTGATTTTCAAGCTAAAACAACTGAAGGAGATATTTCTTTCCACGATTGGTTAGGTGATAGTTGGGGAGTTATTTTTTCACACCCTAAAGATTTTACACCAGTTTGTACTACAGAACTTGGTGCTTTAGGTTTAATGAAAGATGAGTTCGATAAAAGAAATGTCAAAGTGATTGGTTTAAGCGTTGACGGGGTAGAGGACCATAAAAAATGGTTAGATGATATTAAAGATGTATCTGGTACAAAACCAAATTATCCAATTATTGCTGATGAAGATTTAAAAGTAGCGAAATTATTTAATATGTTGGAAGCAGATGCTGGAACAACATCAATGGGTAGAACTGCAGTTGATAATGAAACTGTAAGAACTATTTTTGTAATCAGACCTGATAAGAGAATTGGATTATATCTTACATATCCTATGGCAACTGGAAGAAACTTTTTAGAGATTTTGCGTGCAATAGACTCTATGCAGCTAACAGCTAAACATAAAGTAGCTACTCCTGCAAATTGGAAAAAGGGAGAGGATGTTGTTATTTTGCCAGCGATTAAAGATGACGAAGCTAAAAAAATATATCCAGATGGATGGGAAACTGTAAAACCTTATCTAAGAAAGGTCCCAGACCCCTCTAAGTAAATTGGATAAAAATATTTTAAATCGACAATCTCAGCATTGGGAATCTAATTTCTCAAATAAGCCTGAGATGTTTGGTTTAGAACCAAGTTTACCTGCAAAAAAAGCTTTGAATATTTTCAAAGAAAATAATTATTCTAAAATTGTTGAGCTAGGAGCGGGCCTAGGAAGAGATAGCATTTACTTTGCAAAGAATTTGATAAATGTAACAGCATTAGATTATAGTGAAAATGGAATTAAAGTTATCAATAAAAAAATAAAAAAAGAAAATCTAACATCTTCAATTTCTGCATTAAAATTTGACATAAGAGAGGATTTGCCATTTGAAAGCAATTCAGTTGATGCTTGTTATTCACATATGCTTTATTGCATGGCTTTAACTCAGAAAGATTTGGACAAACTTAATAGCGAGATTCATAGAATTTTAAAACCAGGAGGAATAAATATTTACACAGTCAGAAATACTGATGATGGGGACTATAAAAAAGGAATTCATAGAGGAGAAGATTTATATGAAATAGATGGATTTATTATTCATTTTTTTTCAAAAGATAAAATACTTAATTTAACAAGTGGATTTAAAAACATAAGTATTGACTATTTTGAAGAAGGATCGTTTCCAAGAAAATTATACTTTATTTGTAATAAAAAAAATTAAATTTATTTTAAACCTTTATATTTTTTCATACACACTTGAGCTAACAAAAGATTTGGGTCTATAAATAATTTTGAATCTTTTGCTTTTTTAAAGGATTTGTAAGCAAAAATAGCAATTGGTAGTTCTGTACAACCAAGAATTATTTTTTTACATTTTTTTTTCATTAAAAATTTAACCGCCGGTCTTAAAGCTTTTTCAGCATCTTTTACTTTACCTTTTTTTACATATTTAATAGCAGTATTTACTGAACTCTTTTGTAATCTTTCACTTGGACTTATCAAATTATAATTTTTTTCAAAATATTTATGGTAGATTTTTGTGTCTAAAGTAGCTTCAGTGCTTAATAATCCTATAGTTGAATTTTTCTTAAATTTTTTTTGAGTATTTAAATATACCTCTTTTGGCATACTTAGAAATGGCACGTTTATTTTTTTTTGAATATCTTCATGCCAGTAATGTGCTGTATTACAAGGCATTACAATAAACTTGCATTTATTTTTTTCCAGCATTCTACAACCAGCAATTAATTCTTTTAAAACATTTTTGTATTGTTTTAAATTTTCTGCTCTTCGCGGTGTATTTGATTTATTGTAAAGAACAAACATTGGATATTTTTGGTCTAATTTTCCTCTGTTTAATTTTGCAAGCTTATCACAAAAGTCCAAGCCCGCTTGAGTTCCCATACCACCTAATATTCCAATCATAATTTAAATAATATCTTCTATATTAAAATTCAAAACATCTATATAGATATTTAAATAACAGCAAAAATATATTGACGCTTATTATGAACAGAAATTTATCCTTACTTACGTTAGGTCAGATATTTGGTTTTACCACAGCAACAATAACAGTATTTGTTAGCGGAATAGTTGGTTCTCAAATAAGCTCAAATCAATCTTTATCAACCTTACCAACCGCTTTATTCGTAGTTGGAACTGCAAGTTTTACTGTCTTAGCGGCAAATATTATGAGTAAAATTGGAAGAAGGAATGGTTTTGTATTTGCGGCTATAGGTAGTTCATGTTCAGCACTGCTTGCTGCTTTTGCTATCAGTCAGAAAAGTTTTAATTTATTTTGTTTATCTTGCTTAATTCTTGGAATGGGCGCTGCATTTAATCATCAATATAGATTTGCAGCAGCTGAAAGTGTTGAAAAAGACAAAATACCAAAAGCAATTTCCACTCTTCTATTGGCAGGGATTGTGTCAGCATTTTTAGGCATAAGTCTTGCAAACTACACTAAAGATTTAATCCAAGATCATTTATATGTTGGTTCTTATCTTTTATTATCTTTCCTTTCTTTTATGCCAGGAGTTTTTTTATTTTTTTTTAAAAATGTCGAAAATGTTCAGGAGGATAGTCTAAAAGAAGGAAATATAAGAAATCTAAAATCTATCGTATTACAACCAAGGTTTTTGCAAGCAATTACTGCAGCTGCTTTTGCTTACGCAGTAATGTCATTTTTAATGACAGCAACTCCTTTAAGTATGCATGTTATGGAAAATATGAGCTTAAAAGAAACTGGCTTGGTATTACAATTTCATGTGGTCGCAATGTTTTTACCGTCATTAATAACAGGTAATTTAATAAAAAAATATGGACACAGTACAATAATTTATGGTGGAGTTTTATTTTTTTTTATTACAGTTCTTTTAAGTTTATTTGAACAGACATATCTCAATTATATGATCTCATTAGTTTTTTTAGGTCTTGGTTGGAATTTCTTATTTATATCAGGTACCAGCTTAGTGGTTTTGACTTACAACAAAGAAGAAAAATTTAAAGTGCAAGGAATAAATGACTTAATTGTTTTTTCAACTATGGCTTTGGCCAGTTTATCTGCTGGAATTTTACTAAATTCTATTGGATGGAAAATGATGAATCTTATTTGCATACCTTTTTTATTATTAATTATTTTAGTAAGTTTTATGGCTGATAAAAAATCAGTTTCTTAAAAATGTCTTTTCTTTTTTTAGGTTTTTTGACGGGCTTAACATTAATTTTTGCAATTGGACCACAAAATGTTTTTGTAATAGAGCAAGGATTAAAGAAACAATACATATTTTTAGTTTGCTTAGTCTGTGCATTATCCGATTTGATTTTAATTTTTTTAGGTATCTTTTTATTTAATTATTTTTCTTATTATTTTAATAATGTAGTGGAGCTGATTTTAAATATCCTTTTAATTATTTTTTTATCTTTTTTTATTTACGGAAAAATTAAAGAAATATTTAAATTTAAATCTTTAGAATTTAAAAATAATATCATAGCACAGAGTTCATTTAATATCTTTATTAAGACCTTAGGTTTTACATACTTAAATCCTCACGTATATTCTGATACAGTATTTTTTTTAGGAAATTTTTCAAAATCCTTTAATATTGAAAACAAAATTTACTTTGGAATAGGCGCTTCTATAGCTTCTTTTTTATTTTTCTTTTCTTTAGGATACTTATCTAAGATTTTTTCAAACAAATTAAATAATAGAAGCTTTTGGAAATACATAAATATTTTTATTATAATATTTATGTCAGGTATAGTTTTTTACATTATTAGAGATATTATTTATTAAAGATTTTTTTTGATAATTTCTTAACCTTTAAATGGTTCCCATCAAATCCGTATTGAGTGTGATATTTTCCAGGAAATGCAACACATTTTATATCTGCACTTAAAGCAGAATTTAAACTTTCTTCTGTATCTTCAATTGCCACACACTCGTCTGAGTTAATATTCAAGTATTTTAAAGCATAATTATAAATATCCGGATATGGTTTTTCTCTTAATATAAATTCATTGTTGCCTATAAAATCAAAATCTTTTTTTTCAATTCTTCCTCTTAACGAGTTAAAAATAGAATTTATATTGTTACTCGTTGTTGAGCTAGCAAGCCCAATTTTTATTTTGTTCTTTTTGCAAAATTGAATTATTTCTTTTACACCGTCTCTAGGCTCAACTTTGTGTTTGTTTAAATATTCATTAAAAATTTTGGTTTTTAAATTTCTTATTTTTTTTCCGTCTATTTCAACACTAGTATCTTTTGCGTAATCATTGATTCTCGTAGTTCCACCTGATTTTGACAATAGTTTTCTGTATATATCTTCATCCCAAAACCAGTCTAATCCACTTATTTTAAAAGCTTCATTAAATGCATTTCTTTGAAGATCTGATGTCTCAGCTAAAGTTCCAATAGAACCAAATAAAACAGCTTTGTAACTCATTATCCCTTCACGGCACCAGCTGTTAATCCACTGATTACTTGTCTTTGGAAAAACATAACTAACATAAATAAAGGAGCTGTAGCTGAAACAACTGCTGAAACAGCCCACATCAAATTACCTTCATGTTGATTTGTTCCAAGATAACTTTGGATTTTAGGAACCATTGTATGATTTTCCTGATTCAATAAAAGAGCAGTCACTGTAAAATCGTTATACGCAAGCATTAAACTAAATAATCCAGCTGTTATTACTCCAGGCCACATAACTGGCATAATGATATGTCTGAATGCTTGAAAATAAGAACAGCCATCAATTAAAGCACTTTCATCAAGTTCTTTAGGAACAGTTTTAAAAAATGAATATAATAACCATAAGGTAAATGGTTGATTTATTGCAACAAGAACAACAATGGTCGTTGGTAGTATTCCCCAAATTTGTAATTGAAAAAAGGGAAATAAATAACCAGATACTAAAGTAATGTGTGGCATTGCTCTAAAAATTAATGCTGCAATTAAAATCCAAAATGCATAATTTCTTGTTGATCTAGATAAAGCATAAGCTCCTAAGGTCCCGAGGAACAATGAAATGGTTACAACAAAGAATGTAACTATAACTGTATTCCTAGATGCTTTCCAAAACTCTCCTTCAGTCCATGCTTGACTATAAGCATCTGTTGTAAACTTTCCTCCAGTTTCTAACAACGTATTGAATGCTGTAATAGCATACCACCAGTCAGCTCTTGAAAAAAAGTCAGCTCTTACTTTAAATGATCCCCAGAAAGTCCAAATAAAGGGAAAGCATGCAACCAACAACCAAACTATTATAAAAGTTGTATTAAAAATTTTTAAAGCATTCGATCTTTTATCAAGTCCGTATTCCATTTATCTCGCTGTCCTAAATTCCTTCCATGTTCTTATTAAAACTGGTGCTAAAAGTATGGCTATCCCAACAATCGTCATCATTGAGGTGGCTGCGGCCGAACCAAATAATATTACTTCCTCATTAACTAGGTTATCATAAATTAACCAAGACAAAGATTGAGCACTTCCTTCAGCACTGAAACCAATTATAGGCTCAAAAACTCTAAAATTATCCATCAAGGATATGAGAGCAACAAATGTAACTACAGGATAAATATGAGGCAAAACAATATGTCTTACTCTCTGCCATCTTGATGCTCCATCAATAATAGCTGCTTCAACAGGTTCTTGCGGAACAGTTTGTAAAGCTGCATAAAATACTACAAAAGCAAATGGTGAATGGTGCCAAATTCCATAAATTATTATAGTTATCCAAGTAAGAGTTTTTGAGGATTTTAATGATAAATAAGGATCATCCATCAACATCTGCAAATTCGCACCAATAATCCCCTCTGCATCTATCATCCAAAATAAAACTAAAGAACCTACCAATGGAGTGACAATCATTGGCAATATGGTTCCAAATATTAATGGTCCTCTAATTCTTCTAGTTACTGCATTAAGACTTAAAGCAATTATAAAACCTAAAAGTAAGACGTTAGGAGTTACAAACAAACAATAGGTTAAAGTAAAAATTAGAGCCTTATAAAAGGGTAGGTTAGTAACTTGATCCACAAATTCCCCAAAACTATTTGTTTCATTCCAAAAATTTCCAATCTCTTCGACTGCAAGATGATTTCTATCCACATAAGTCCCAAATCCGTTGAATTTTCCTAAAGGCTTTTCTTCACGAATTTTTGAGGTTTTTTCTTGGTCAACAACTATAGAAACTGTACATCCAAAAGGATCACATTTTTTTACTTCCTTAACTACTTGGTCGTGCTGTGCATAAAATGATTGTATCCCAGTTGAAATAATAGGAAGACCTATAAATAAAATCATTGCCAATCCAGTTGGCAAGAAAAACCAAAAAAAAGTTTTGTTAGGCATTAATGTAATAAGTGGGGATTTTCATCCCCACTTAAAATTTACTGATTATAGAAAGCCTTGTTCTTTTGCTTTACTCATGTAAGCTGCTTCCACATCTTTTAAAGCTTGTTCTGCTGACTCTTTACCTTGTAAAAATTCAACAATCTCACTTCCTAATGCACCATGCATTAAACCCATTTGTGGTAACATTGGATATGGTTTAGCTTTCATTTTAACAGCTTCGATAACTCCAATTGATTTTGGTCCAGGCTTAAAACCTTCAATTAACCAAACAGCTTGATCCGCTGCATCTGCAACCATCTTTTTGTTAGCAGCTGCGTGTGCCAAAGCTCTAAATGTTGCTTCAGCATCAGCGTCAGATCTATTTTTTGCTAATGTGAAACCATCCCACCATAAAGTCGCCGCTGGTATGTTTCCTCCAGCAACTGTTGCTGGTCCGGTTAATTTAGTTGCAGCTGTAATTTTTGCATCACCATCATCATCAAGCAATGTTCCTGATCTTGACGCCCAAAGAGTCATTAATGCAACATTTCCAGATTCCCATTCAACTTTAATAGCTTCACTGTCGTGTGTTAAATAATCTGGGTTACTTAAACCTGCTAATTTTTTTAGCATATTTAATGTTGCTACACCTTTTGCATTGTTAATGCTTGGTTGAGCAGTTCCTGCTTTAAAGAATTCTCCTCCATGTCCAATGTACATGTTAACGAATTCTTCTGCTAAATTCCAACCAGCTTTGTATGCTGCTGCGTAAGGATATTGCATTTTACCAGATGCTCTTATTTTTTCTGATGCCGCAACTACTTCCTCATATGTTTTAGGAATAGCTATACCCAATTCTTTTAAAACATCTTCTCTGTAATATAAGTGCTGAGTATTTGCCATAAAAGCAACTGCCATTATTTTTCCATCAATTGTTATCAATTGAGAGTCTTGTATTCCTTTTCCATATTTCTTAACAAGATCATCAAGCGGTCTAATTAAGTCTTGGTTCATCAAAGGAACTATAGAGCTATTTGCTGCAATTCTTGCAGAAAACTCTGATGGATTTGCAGTTAGAGCTGGCACAGCAATTTTATTGTGCTCAGATGAGTGTGTGACTTTAAAATCCGCACTTCCTTTACATCCTTTAGCAGTTTCCACGAAAGTTCTTAAAGCTGGAAAATCATTAGCTAAAATATTTATTGATCCACTCTTAATGTTACAATCTGCGTAAGCAGAAGTTCCAAAAAGAAGAAACAATAAAGATATTAATATTTTTCTCATATTTGTTTCCCTCATTAAATTTAAATTTATGTACGAAAGGATATATATTCCTTAGGGAATTTAAAAGTAGTTTTTAAATCGCATTTGACGCAAGCTCTGCACCTGCGACCAAAGATTCAAATTTTTTGTAAACAATATTTTCATCCACATTTCCAAAGCCAGCAAAAGTACTAAATCCACAATCACTTCCAGCCATTAATTGGTTTTTATCAATTACTTTTGAATACTGAATTATTCTATTTTTTACTAACTCTTCATGCTCTATAAAGTTTGAGGTTGAGTCTATTACACCAGGAACTATTACTTTATCATTAGGAAGTTTTATATTTTCAAAAACCTGCCATTCATGAGCATGTCTTGGGTTCGAGGATTCAATTAAATAAGTTTGGATATTTGCTTTTAAAGCAATAGGTAATATTTTTTCTAATCCAATATCGTGAATATGTGGTCCTTCATAATTTCCCCAGCAGATATGCATTCTTAACTTAGAGGAATCGATATCTTTGATTGCTTCATTAAGACATTCAATTTGTTTTTCAGCTCTAACTAAAAATTCTTCATCTGATACATTTTTAAAAGTCATATGTCTTGCAAGCGCAAGATCTGGACAATCAATTTGCAATAATAAATCATTCTTTGTTATTTCATCATATTCAGTTTTCATCATTTTTGATAATGCCACCAAATAATCATCGTCATTTTTATAAAATTTGTTTGGAAGGAAATTTGAAATTACTCCTGGTGAAGCAGAGTTAATAAATCCTTGAGGATGGTTATTTTTTTTTAACGCTGATTTTAAATTACTGATATCTTTAGTAAGAGACTGAGTATCTTTGATTTTTAAATCAGCAGTACAACATGGTCTTGTATAAGTAGGTGTACCTCCTGATTTTGCAATTTTATCTTTATACGATGGAAAATCATCTAAGTCTTTAGGAGCTCTTCTCTCACTTTCGCCACTAAAGCCATGTAATCGATCCTTGACGTAGGTAGCATAACTTATTTTTGACATTTCACCATCACTTATAATATCAATCCCGATATCAATTTGTTTTTTTACAATTTTGTTTACATCTTCCTCAATTATCTTATCAAGTTCTCCTTGATCAAATAATTCATTTTTATCTTTTTTAAAAAGTATTTCAGATAACTTTTTTGATCTTGGCAGACTTCCAACATGTGTAGTTTTAATTTTATCCATAGTTTTTACATTAATATTTGTTTCCAAATAGCCACTTCATCAAATAATACCCATTCTCTAATTATTTTATCATCTCTTAATTCTGCATGATTTATACCCATTATAAATAAATCTTTGTCAGTCTTTTTCCCAAATTCTTCACTGTCTTTAGAGTGCTTACCACTTAAAAACCATCTGATTGTAGCTTTTTGATTGTTATTTTTTTCATCCAATGATGCAACATGTTCGATTGTAAACTTTATTTCAGAAAATATATTTTTTAAAGAGCTCCAATATTTAATTATATCTTCACTGCCATTTCCAACTTTGTTACTTGGCCAAAATAGACTGGCTGCTCTATCATAATCTTCAAAATCATAATCATTATTAAATATTTTCTTTAAAATATTGGAATATATATATCCTGATGAAACTTCATTTACTTTTACTGGAGTATAATCTGACTTTTTATCAGAAGATCTATTAAAAACTTTGATAGCTTTAGATACCCCACCTTCTTTATCAATTAAATGCCTTGCAAATTGCTCAGGTGTATAACCTAGCTGTCGAACCAATGCACCTTGATCTCTAACAATCCACTCATCATAAACCTGATTATTTTTACATGCACAGTCAGCTATAACTCTATAAACAATTTTGTTTCCTGTTTTTTTTCCATAATACCCGTCATTTAAATGTGTAGCTTTG
>CACMND010000005.1 GCA_902614975.1 uncultured Pelagibacteraceae bacterium | reverse complement strand
TCCTGATTTTGTAATATCAATAGCAGGGAAAATTCTTTTTTCAGAAATTTTTCTATCTAAAATGGTTTCACTATTTCCCGTGCCTTTAAATTCTTCAAATATAACTTCATCCATCCTGCTACCAGTGTCAATTAATGCTGTAGCAATTATTGTTAATGAACCACCTTCCTCAATATTTCGTGCAGCACCAAAAAATCTCTTTGGCCTCTGAAGTGCATTTGCATCTACACCTCCTGTTAAAACTTTACCAGAACTAGGTACAACTGCATTATATGCTCTTCCCAATCTAGTTATGGAGTCTAAGAGTATAACTACATCTTTTTTATGCTCAGTTAATCTTTTAGCTTTTTCAATTACCATTTCTGCAACTGCAACGTGCCTTTGAGCTGGTTCGTCAAAAGTAGAGCTTATAACTTCTCCTTTAACAGTTCTTTGCATATCTGTGACTTCTTCTGGTCTTTCATCAATTAAAAGAACCATTAAATAACACTCTGGGTGATTTGCTGTAATTGAGTTAGCTATACTTTGTAATATCATAGTTTTACCAGCTTTAGGTGGAGATATAATTAATGATCTCTGACCTTTTCCTATTGGGCTTACCAAATCAATTAATCTTGGCGTTAAATCAACTTTCTTTTCTACTTTATTTGTTTCAACTTCCATAACCAATTGTTTGTTTGGATATAGTGGGGTTAAATTATCAAAAGCTATTTTATGTTTAAATTTATCTGTTTCCTCAAAATTTATTTTACTAACTTGCAAAAGTGCAAAATATCTTTCTCCATCTTTTGGAGCTCTAATTGGTCCTTCAACAGTATCCCCTGTTCTTAATCCAAATCTTCTTATCTGATTTGGGCTTACATAAATATCATCCGCACCAGGTAAATAATTTGATTCTATTGCTCTAAGAAAACCAAAGCCGTCTTGTAATAGTTGTAGAACACCACCGCCTGTTATTTCTTCACCCTTTTCAGCTAATTTTTTTAAAATCGCAAAATAAATTTCTTGTCTTCTTAAAGTGCTCGCGTTTTCTATGCCTAAATTTTCGGCTTCTGTAATAAGTTTTTCAGAGCTTTTTTCTTTTAATTCTTGAATATTCATAATGTAGGGATTTTTTTTTTAGATATTTATAATATAGTAATTTGACATAATAATTTCAACCCCAGATTAACTAAAAAAACACTTATATTTAAAGATTTTCTACTTCTTTCGCAAATTTCCTTACGTTCTCCCAATTTGTAAACTCATATGAATTATTAATATTTGTTGGGCCTTTAGTAATCTTCATAATAAATCTTATAACATTTCTATTAATAAAGTTATAATTTGGATAATCAACTTTTCCTGCAAACACAGATAGCTTGCTTGGTTTCCAATTTGTTTTCTTTAGAAACTTAATTACGTAAGGATTTGTTTCTGGCGTACTTTTTTCTTTTTTTCTGGCAACGACATTAACAGAAAAAAAAAGCAGTTTTTTTTGAATTTAAAATATTTTTATTTTTAATAACAAAATTTAAAACATTTTTATTATGTCTACCATATCTAATGCTTGCACCTAATATTATTTTTTTACATTTTTCCAAATTGACATTCAATGCTTCGTTCAATGAAATTATTTTAAAATTATTGTTCGATGAAATATGGGCTTTTATTGTTTCACATATTTTCTTAGTTTGTCCATCGGTTGATGAATAAATAATTAAATCTTCCATTATTTAAATACTTTTATGTATAAGATTATTTATAAGTTTAATGTGATCATCATTGTCATTTAGACAGGGAACCATATCAAAGTTTTTACCACCTGCTTCTAAAAAGCTCTCTTTTCCTTGGATCAATATTTCTTCTAACGTTTCTACACAGTCAGATGAAAACCCAGGACATATTGCTAAAATATTTTTTATTCCTTCTTTAGGCAAACTCTCTAATGTTTTATCCGTGTATGGCTGTAGCCATTCTTGAGGTCCAAACCTAGACTGAAAAGTGGTTTTAATTTTAATTGATTTAAATTTTTCACTGATAAGTCTTGAAGTCTTGTGACAATAACAGTGATATGGGTCACCTTTATCAAAGTACTTTTTAGGTATACCATGATAAGATGCTAAAATTAAATCTGGTTTCCAATTAATCTTTTCTATTTTACTATTTATTGAATTTACTAAAGCATCGATATATAAGGGATCTGATTCATAATGTGGTACAATCTTTAAGGAAGGTTGCCATCTCATTTTCATTAATGTCCTGTAAACTTCGTCACATACTGTTGCTGTCGTTGCTGCAGCGTATTGAGGGTACAGAGGTAAAATTATAAGATTTTCACATCCACTTTCTTGCAATTTTTTTATTTTACTTTTAATGCTTGGGTTTCCATATCTCATTGCAAAATCTACAATAAGATTGTCATTCGATATTAGTTTCGAGACTTTTTCAGTCTGTTTCTTGGTATAATATAACAAAGGTGACATGTCCTCTTCTTTCATCCAAATTTCCTTATAGGCTTTAGCCGTTTTAGAAGGCCTTAAATTTAGAATGAAAGTATTTAGAATTATTTGCCATAAAATTGGATTTACTTCTATTACTCTCCTGTCAGATAAAAATTCTTTTAAATATTTTCTAATATCTAGCCACTTTGTTGAATCTGGGGTCCCTAGATTTATTATTAAGGCTCCGGTTTTACCAAATTTAATCTTTGGGTGGTCTTCCATTATTTAAAATCTCTTACTATTTTTACTAATTCTTTTACCATTTCTATTTCTGTCTG
The DNA here is from genome assembly GCA_902614975.1 of uncultured Pelagibacteraceae bacterium. Classification (GTDB taxonomy): domain Bacteria; phylum Pseudomonadota; class Alphaproteobacteria; order Pelagibacterales; family Pelagibacteraceae; genus Pelagibacter. Next base: position 96,302 of record CACMND010000005.1, on the reverse strand, counting down.
GGGGAGAATACCATGGCCTAAATTGAATACATATGGATGATTTTTAAAAATTTCTAAATATTTTGTTGTTTTGTTTCGTAAATTTTCTTTATCAGTTAATAAAATTTTTGGATCTAATCCACCCTGGATAGGTATACGGACTTTTTTAATTAATTCTTTTGGATCAACACTGTAATCTATATTGACCATGTCTGGGTTTACAATCTTACAAAATTCAGAGTAATTAGATATACCTCTAGGAAAACAAATCACTGGTACACCAAGCTGTCTAGTGTAGTCCACTATTGATAATGTCGGGTTATACAAATATTGATCGAATTTATCTGTAATTAAACCTGCCCAACTATCAAATACTTGTATTAAAGTTGCACCTGCATTTACTTGGTTTTTTATATGTATTTTGATAAATTTATCAATAATTGTTAATAAACTATGAATTAACTCTTTATTGTTAAAAAAATCTTTAGATAAACCATTCTTTGGTGATACTTTGTTAATCATGTAGACAAGTAAAGTCCAAGGTGCACCTACAAATCCAATCAAATCTTTGTCAATTAATTTATTGTTTCTACTTAGATTTTGTAACAGTTTATAAATGGGTGATAATCTTTCTGTAAAGATGGCTTCATTAGTTTCTGATAATTTATCTAATGAGATATTCCCAAGACTTGGTCCAAAATTTTTTTTAAACTCTACACTTTGCCCAAGTCCAAAAGGTATCATTAGTATATCAGAAAAAATAATAGCAGCATCAAAATCAAATCTTTCTATTGGTTGAAGTGTTATCTCTTCTGAAAGATTTGAATTTAGACATAAATTTATAAAATTTGTATTGTTCTTTCTTATTTCTCTGAATTCAGGTAGATATCTTCCTGCTTGCCTCATTAACCATATGGGATTGAGATTTGTTTTCTTATTTATCAAACATTCTTTTATTGGTGTCATTTATAATAAGATAATTATATTTAGATTTATTATTAGTATGAATTGTAGATAACGTAAATTACCCAATTTCAACACTTTATTCACTGTTTATTTATATTTAAAAAAAAAAACTCCCTTAAATATTAGCTTATTTGATCATTTCAATAGATACTTAAATTGTTAATAAGTTATTAACATTAACAAAAATGTTAATTAAATTGTTAAAATTTTAAGAAAAAGGCTTTAGATTTTTAAATCTAGTGTTTTTCTTACTTAACACTTAATTTATACAATAGTTATACATGAAAAATACACATCAAGTTTTCTTGATATCTGACTCGACAGGTGAAACCCTCGATAGAATATTTATGGCATTAAAGGCTCAATTTAACAATTTTGATTATGATTTATCCCAATATTCATTTACAAGAACTGAAAATCAAATTTCAACAATATTGGATATTGCAAAAAAAAAAGAAAGCCCCATAATTTTGTACACTGTCGTTAATAGTAAGCTAGCTAAATTTCTAGCGGAGCAGGCAAATAACAAAAAAATCCCATGCTTTGGTGTATTAGGAGATCTTATTTTAAACTTTTCCAAAATTCTAAATCAAAAAGCAACTCATCAACCAAGTGCTCAGCATGTTTTGGATGATGATTACTACAAAAGAATTGAGGCTATACAGTTTACAATGAATCATGATGATGGAAATAATACGGAAAATATTAAGGAGTCGGATATTGTTCTAATTGGAGTTAGCCGAACAAGTAAGACACCTACTTCAATTTATTTAGCCAATAAGGGTTTAAAAACATCAAATATACCTTTAGTAAATGAAATGAGCATACCATTTGATGTATCCAATTCAAACACCCTGTGTGTTGTAGGTTTAACGACAGAGGCAGAAAGGTTGTATGATATTAGACGAAATAGACTTAATTCTTTAAAGGAAAATGAAGCATCAGATTATACTAATTTAGATAAAATTAGAAATGAAGTAGAACAATCTAAAAAAATATTTAAGAAAAATAAATGGCCAGTTATTGATGTTACAAGAAAATCTGTTGAAGAAACTGCTGCTTCAATAATTAAAATATTTGAAATTCAAAACAAAAATGGTTGAAATAATATTAGCATCAAAAAGCAAGGTTAGAGAAAAAATTTTAAAAGACTATGAAATAATTTGTTCAGTAAAACCATCCAACGTAGATGAAGAACCAGTAAAGCATAGTTTGCTTAAAGAAGGAGCATCTCCTGAAATAATATCAAAAAATTTAGCAGAACTTAAAGCAAACAAGGTAAGTAATAACATACATGAGATATTGGTTCTTGGAGCAGATAGTGTAATAGATTTAAATGGTGAGTTAATCTCTAAACCAGAAAATAGAAAGGAGGCTCTAAATATATTAAAGAAATTGAATGGAAAAAAACATTCTCTAATAAGCTCCGTTTGCATATCTAAAAATGGTTCAATGATATGGAATCATACAGACAGAGCTTACTTAACAATGAAAAATTTTTCAGAAGAAGAGTTAAAAATTTACTTAACTAAAATATCAGATGAAGATCTATACGCATATAATGTATATCAAATTGAAGGTGAGGGTAAAAAGTTGTTTACTAAAATTGATGGAGATGAGAACACAATAATGGGCTTGCCAGTGAAAAAAATAAAAGAGTATCTATATAATTATAAATGAAAAAGTTTTTAGTAATTGGCAATCCTATTAATCATTCATTGTCACCAAAGTTACATAATTATTGGATTAAAAAAAACAATTTAGATTCTATTTATGGAAAATTGGAAGTTAATGAAAATGAATTAAGCGACCTGTGCAATCACTTAAAGCAAGGAAAGCTAGATGGTATTAACATAACCGTACCATTCAAAAAGGCAATAATACCCCATATAGATGTTATGACGGGTCATGCTTTAAGAACGAACTCAATAAATACCATTTCTGTAGATAACGGGAATTTAATAGGACATAACACTGATATTGATGGATTTGAACTTAGCATAAAAAAGTTAAATTATGATGTAAATGATAAAACTATTATGATTTTAGGAGCTGGCGGGGTAGTACCTTCTATAATATATGCTCTAAAAAGAATGAAAGCAGGAAACATTATTATAAGCAATAGAACAAAAGAAAAGGCCGAAGCATTAAAAGACTTATTTAAAGATCTATCAGTATTAGATTGGGGTGATTTAGTAGAGTTTGATATGATTATTAATGCAACAAGCATTGGACTTAAAGAAAAAGATAACTTTGAGATAGATTTTACAAAAATTAATAAAAATAAATTTTTTTATGATGTGATTTATGACCCTTATGAAAACAATTTCTTTCAAGCAGGCAATCAAAAAGGCAACATATTTGAAAATGGGCTTAATATGTTTTTATATCAAGCCCAGAAAGCTTTTAATATATGGCATAAAATAGAACCTGTAATTGATGAAGACGTTATAAAATTTTTAAACAACTAAAGTTATGAAATTAAAAAATAAAATTGCAATAATAACAGGCGCAGCTTCTGGATTCGGAAAAGGAATTGCAAAAAAATTTACAGAAGAGGGTGCTAAATTAATAATGGTAGATATAAACTCAAAACTATTAAAAAAAACTTCAAATAATTTATTCCAAGATCATTTTGTTGCAGATGTATCTAAAAGTATTGACTTTAAATCTTTACTAAACTTTGCATATAAAAAACATGGTAATATAGATATTGTGGTTAATAATGCAGGAATAACACATAAGCCAAAATTTATGGAGTTAGTAAACGAAAAAGAATTTGATAATGTATTTAATGTGAATGCTAAATCAGTTTATTACTGTGGAAAATTTTTTGTTCCGAAAATGAAAAAAAAAAGAAAAGGAGTTATTTTAAATGTTGCTTCAACAGCAGGTTTGTCACCAAGACCCAAGTTGAATTGGTATAATGCAAGCAAGGGCTGGATGATTACTGCTACCAAAGCTATGGCGATTGAGTTAGCACCTTATAATGTTAGAGTTAACGCTATAGCCCCAGTTGCTGGAATTACCCCATTGTTAAAGTCTTTTATGGGCGGTAATACTCCTAAAAAAAAACAGTCATTTTTATCAACTATTCCAATAGGAAGATTTTCTACTCCTCAAGATATGGGTAATGCAGCATGTTTTTTATGCTCCGACGAAGCAAGTATGATAACAGGGACTATATTAGAGGTCGATGGTGGAAGATGCATATAATTTAAAATGATTAGAATTGCAGTCATGGGTGGAATTGGTTCTGGTAAATCTTTTATTGCTAAGCTTTTTAAATACCCTGTTTTTAATGCGGATGAAGAAGTGAAATTAATTTATAAAAAAGATAGAAAATGTTTTATTAGTTTGAAAAAAAAATTGCCTAAATTGATTAAAAGTTTTCCAGTTAAAAAAAGCGATTTAATCAAAGCAATCAATAGTGATAAAAGAAATTTGGCAAAAATATCTTCTGTAGTTCACCCTTTAGTAAGAAAAAAAATGGAAATTTTTTTAAAGAAAAATAAAACCAGAAAAATGATTGTATTAGATATTCCATTATTAATAGAGAATAAGTTAAACAACAAAGGAGATGTTTTAATCTTCATTAATACCAGAAAATCAAAAGTTGTATCAAGATTAAAAAAACGGAAAAATTATAATGTAAATATTTTAAAAGAGTTAAAAAAAAATCAATATACATTGTTGAAAAAACGAAAATTAGCAAATTATATTATCGATAATAATCATTCACCAAATATAATGAGATTAAAAATACATAAATTGAAACATAAAATCTTCAATGAAAGAAATAGTTCTTGATACAGAAACAACAGGACTTTCGGTAAAAGATGGACACAGAATTGTTGAAATTGGGTGTATCGAATTAGATAATTTGATCCCAACCAAAAATGTGTTTCATGCCTATTTAAACCCTGAACGTAAAGTATCTGAAAGTGCTCTGAAAGTTCATGGTTATACAGATGAATTTCTTTCAGATAAAAAAAGATTTATAGATATTGCTGATGAATTTTTAAATTTTATTAAAGATAAGAGGATTGTCATTCATAATGCTGAATTTGATGTTGGACATTTAAATAATGAACTAAAAATGATTAACAGAAATATAATTGCGAGAGAAAACGTGGTCGATACTCTGGAAATAGCAAGAAATAAGTTTCCAGGATCAGCAATAAGTTTAGATGCACTTTGTAAAAGATTTAGAGTTGATAATTCGAGAAGAAAAAAACATACAGCCTTAATCGATTGTGAGTTACTTTCCAAAGTATATATAAATTTATTAGATCAAAAAGAACCAATATTTCAGTTTGAAAAAAATAAAGAGGTAGAGAAAACAAAAATGCTAAATAATTTTATCTATTCAAAAAAGGTAATTAAAATTTCAAATGAAGAAATGAAAATACATAAAAAATTTTTAGAAAAAGAGCTTAAAAAAAATTTTTTTTAATTATTTTTTTTTTTATATAATTCCTCAAAATCAACTTTTTTTTCAAAATTAAGGACTGGAAAACCAGAGTCTTTGATTAAGTTCACAAATATTTTTTCTAATGAAGGGTATATTTCATTCTGAACGTCACATAAAAGTATTTTTTCCAGTTCATTTTTTTTTAAATTTTTATCAGTGAATTTAATAACTGTTGAATAAGAAATTTCAAAATGTGACTTTCTTTTATTTGATGATGGGTCTTTGTATGTTAATTTAGTGATTACCTCTACCATTTCATTTTTTATTGGTTTACTATTAATGTTTATTCCTAAAGAATACTTAGTTATATAATCGCGGCTAAAAATAAATGTCTCTGGATCTGGTATTTCTATGGAAATATCATTTATATATTTAAAAACTATCTCAAATTTTTTTGTCATCATCATCACTTATATCTTCATAATCTCCATCTATGTAATTTTTTTTCTCAAAGTTATGATTACTTTTTTTTCTTTTAAAAAACTTATTAAGAATAAGTTTTCTTGTAAGAGGTATTATAAGTAGAATTCCAACAATATCAGTTGCAAAACCAGGTAGTATCAGAAGAAATGCAGCAAAAGCTAAAGTGGCACCTGATACCAACTCATAGACAGGTAATTGGTTTTTAATGATTTGACCAATTCCAGATTTTAATGTGTTAAAACCCTCGTATCTAGCATAAGCAACTCCCACAACAGCTGTGGTTAAAATTAGTAAAACTGTGTTAAATGCTCCTATTTGTGAACCAATTTTGATAAATAAGTAAATTTCAATAAGTGGAATACCAATAATCAAAAATAATACTGTGTTCATTTGTCTATAATTTAATTAGCAGGTTGAAATTATCAACATAGTAAATATTATAACTATATGAGTTATAGCTTTGAATACATCGATATCATACTTCTTGCAATGATTGCTGGATTTATTTTTTTAAGATTAAGAGGAATTTTGGGAAAAAAAACTGGATTTGAGGAGGATATAGATTCAAGTTTTGCGCATGAGGCACCACCTGTTAAACAAAATATCGACTTAAATGCAAATACATTTGATGAAAACGCAAAAAAAGAGTTTGTTAAAGGAGCAAGGATTGCGTATGAAACTATAATTACCAATTTTGCAAATGGGAAGTTAAAGGACATAAAGTCATTATTAGATAAAAACGTATATCATCAGTTTGAACAGGCGATTAAAGATAGAGATGCAAAGAGCTATTCTTCAGAGACAACTTTTATTGGGATAAATTCAGCTGAAGTAAAGGAGCACCAACAAAATAAAAATATGTTGGAAGTAACAGTTGAGTTTGTTAGCGAAATTATATCATGTGTTAAGGACAAAGATAATAAAGTAGTTTCGGGAGATCCAGAGAAAATAAAAAAAGTCTTAGATACTTGGAAGTTTTCAAAAGATAGCAGATCTACCAATCCAAATTGGTTATTAATTGATACTCAAGCTTGACAAATAAGTTATCAGATAAAGATAAAAAAGATTGGCAAAATTTCATAGATAGTTCTGAAAAACTTCAGAGCAAAGATGTTGATCATGCTAATAATCAAATAATTTTAGAAAAATCAATTGACCTTCATGGGTTTACTTTAGAAGAAGCCAACAAACAAATTTTTGAATTTATTGATAATTGTTATTTAAACAAAGTAAAAAAAGTGAATGTGATAACTGGCAAAGGTATGAGATCAAAGAACTTAGATGATCCTTATCAGTCTAAAGATCTAGGTATCTTAAAATATTCTGTGCCCGAATATATAAAAAATAATCCAGAATTAATGAATAAAATCATTAAAATTGATTTTGAGTCCGTAAATAGTCCATCAAAAGGAAATTTTGATATTTTTTTGAAAACTATAAAATAAACTTAGATAAATCAGTATCTTTTACAAGTTCCCCAATATTGTCTTTGATATATTTACCATCAACCGTAATTTTTTCACCAGCTCTATCAGTTGCCGTAAAACTAATTTCATCTAACACTCTTTCAATTATTGTATGTAATCTTCTTGCTCCAATATTTTCTACAGATGAATTCACCTCACTTGCTATGTGAGCAATTGTATTTATTCCATCTTCTGTAAATTCTAAATCAACATTTTCAGTTTTTAAAAGAGCCTTATATTGTTTTATTAAACTATTATCTGGTTCCTTTAAAATTCTTATAAAATCTTCACTATTTAGCGCGTCTAATTCAACTCTTATAGGAAGTCTTCCTTGTAATTCAGGTAACAGATCTGATGGTTTTGCTAATTGAAACGCTCCTGATGCAATAAATAAAATATGATCTGTTTTAACAGGGCCATATTTAGTGCTTACAGTTGTGCCTTCTATTAGTGGTAATAAGTCTCTTTGAACACCTTCTCTTGATACATCTCCACCAACTCTGTCAGTTCTTGCAGAAATTTTGTCTATCTCATCCAAGAAAACTATACCGTTATTTTCTGTTGAATCTTTTGCAGATTTAATAATTTTATCTTGTTCTATTAGTTTGTCAGATTCTTCATTTATTAAAATTTCATGTGATTCTTTTACTGACATTTTCTTTTTCTTTGGCTTTTGACCCATGGATTTTCCAAGCATATCTGAAATATTTATCATTCCAACATTTGCACCAGGCATTCCAGGTATTTCAAATGATGGCATTTGATTAGACTCGCTAACAGCTATTTCAATTTCATTGTCATCTAAATCTCCATCTCTTAGTCTCTTTCTAAAGCTTTCTCGAGTTGCTACACTTGCTTTATTTCCAACTAAAGCATCTAAAACTCGATCCTCAGCTAATTTTTGTGCTTGAGCATGAACTTCTTTTCTTTTTTTCACTTTTTCCATTGCAATTGCAATTTCTAATAAATCCCTTACAATTTGTTCTACATCGCGTCCCACATATCCTACTTCTGTAAATCTTGTTGCCTCTACTTTTACGAATGGTGCCTCTGCTAATTTAGAAAGTCTTCTAGAGATTTCAGTTTTACCAACACCAGTAGGTCCTATCATTAAAATATTTTTTGGAAGAACTTCATCTTTCATATCATCTTCTAATGCTTGTCTTCTCCATCTATTTCTCAAAGCGATTGCGACAGCTCTCTTAGCTTTGTTTTGTCCAACAACAAATCTATCTAATTCTGATACAATTTCTCTTGGTGATAAAGAATTTGTAATTATTGTTTTTTCTTTTTCTACTTTTCCTTTAGGAAATGTTGTTACATTTGATTTTTCCATTATATTTTTTCCATACTAAAATTATTGTTAGTGAATACGCAAATATCTGATGCAACTTTAATAGATTTTTTTGCAATTTCTTCTGCAGACATATCAGTATCCATTAATACCTTTGCAGCTGCTAAAGCATAATTTCCACCTGAACCAATACCTATTACATCACCTTCTGGCTCTAAAACATCCCCGGTTCCTGAAATTATAAAACTTTTTTCTTTATCACCTATTGCCATCAAGGCTTCTAATCTTCTTAAATATTTATCAGTACGCCAATCTTTTGCCAATTCTACAGCAGCTCTTGTCAGATTACCCGCATGTTTTTCAAGCTTTGACTCTAATCTTTCAAACAATGTTAAGGCATCTGCTGTTGATCCTGCAAAACCTGCGATCACATTTCTTTTCTCAATTTTACGAACTTTGTTAGCAGTTTTCTTAATTACAGTATTACCCATGCTAACTTGACCATCACTAGCCACAACTACGTCATTATTTTTTCTTACAAGCACTATTGTTGTCATAGACTATAAATGGATATGAATTTAAATAGTTCAAGTCCAGGTTTAGTATTATTGATATAATCAAAAATACCTATATACCTAATTTAAATTATGAAAAGAAAAGCAAAAATAGCCAGAAAAACAAAAGAAACCAATATCAGTGTTGACCTTAATATTGATGGCAAAGGTAAGTACAAAGTTGACACAGGAATAGGTTTTTTAGATCACATGCTCGAGCAGTTATCTAAACACTCATCTATGGATTTAACTGTTAAAGCTAAAGGTGACACACACATTGATCTTCACCATACAACGGAAGACACTGGAATTGCTATCGGGGAATGTTTAAAGAAAGCTTCAAAAAAATTTGTAGGTATTAAAAGATATGCTCACATTTTATTACCGATGGATGAAACACTGACAAGAGTTGCAATAGATGTTTCAAACAGACCTTATTTGATATGGAACGTAAAATTAAAAGTTGAAAAACTTGGTGAGATGGACACGGAATTGTTTAAAGAATGGTTCCAAGCATTCTCACAAGCTGCAGGAATTACTTTGCACGTTGAAAATATTTATGGTGATAATAGTCATCACATCATAGAGTCTTGCTATAAAGGACTAGCTAGAACTTTAAGAGCTGCATTAGAACTCGATCCAAGGAATAAAAGTACTATACCTTCGACAAAAGGCTCTTTATAAAATTAATGGACGTCACAATTGTTGACTATAAATCGGGTAATATTAGCTCTGTAATTAACTCCTTTAAGGAAGTTGCTAAAAATAAAGTTAATATCGAAGTAACCTCAGATTTAAATAAAATTAAATCTAGTGATAAGGTAGTATTGCCAGGGCAGGGATCCTTTAAGAGCTGTATAGACGGTTTAAATGGCATAAATGGCTTAATAGACACTCTAAGCGAGTTTGCGTTATATAATAAAAAACCTCTCTTAGGAATTTGCGTAGGACTTCAAATGTTTGCAGATATTGGTTATGAAGAGGTTGAAACAAAAGGATTGGGTTGGATCTCTGGTAAGGTATCTAAAATTGATAATCAAAACGGAAAATTTAAACTTCCTCATATTGGCTGGAACCAAATAAATATTGTTAAAGATAGTAAAATTTTTAAAGATATAGAAAACAATTCTCATATGTATTTTGTTCACAGTTATGAATTCGTTCCTAATGATAATTCAGTCATAGCAGCAACAACTGATTATGCATCAAATATAGTTTGTGCAGTAGAAAAACACAATATATTTGGGACCCAGTTTCATCCTGAAAAAAGTGATAAAACTGGTCTTAAAATAATTAATAATTTTATAAATTTGTAAAATGAAAAATTACTTATTAATAATATTTTTTCTGTTATTTGCATGCCAGAACCCAAATAATTTAAAAAAAAATAAGAAAGATAATTTAAACAATATGAATATGTCTAGTTATGCTAAGGTAAAGTTAAAATGAAAATTTTTCCTGCAATAGATATCAAAGATAAAAAGTGCGTTAGATTAATCAAAGGAGATTTTGAAAATAAAACTGAATATGAAATATCTCCCGTGGAGCAAGCGGGAAAATATAAACAAAATGGATTTAAAAATTTACACATTGTTGATCTGGACGGTGCATTAACCGGGGAGCCAATTAATATTGATATTATTCAAGATATTATTGGAAAATTTGACCTCAAAATAGAAATAGGAGGTGGAGTAAGAAATTTTGAAACCATTCAAAAATATATTGATGCCGGTGTTGAAAAAGTTATCTTGGGAAGTGCTGCCATAAAAGAAAGAAGATTTTTAGAAGAAGCTTGTAAAAAATTTTCAAGTCAAATTGCATTAGGTTTAGATGCTAAAGATGGTCATCTTGTGATTTCAGGATGGACAGAGGAATCTGACAAGCTAACAACTGAATATTTAAAAAAGGTAAATGAGTATGGAGTTAGCAGGATTATTTACACAGATATTAATAGAGATGGAACTAAGCAAAGTCCTAATTTTGAAGAAACACAAAAAGTGGCAGATATTTCAAATTGTCCAGTAGTTATATCTGGAGGTGTTTCATCAATTAATGATATTAAGAAAGCTAAAAATTTAAATAATATCGAAGGTGTAATAGTCGGGAAAGCTATATACGATGGAGATATAAAGTTAGATGAGCTTGCAAAAGAAATAGATGCTTAAAAATAGAATTATTCCTTGTTTAGATGTTAAAAATGGTCGTGTTGTAAAAGGCATTAACTTTGTTGATCTTAAAGATGCAGGAGATCCAGTGGAACAAGCGAAGATTTATAGTGACGGTGGCGCAGATGAGATTTGTTTTTTAGATATTACCGCTTCAAATGAAAATAGAGATACTATTTATGAAGTAGTAGAGAAAACATCTAAGAAATGTTTTGTACCTTTAACAGTTGGTGGTGGTATCAGAAATATTGATGATATTAACAAATTACTTAATTGTGGAGCTGATAAAGTATCAATAAATACAGCAGCTGTTCAAAATTCAAAAGTAGTTGAAGATAGCTCAAGAAAATTTGGATCACAGTGCATTGTGGTTGCAATCGATGCAAAGAGAAAAGATGATGGATGGGAAATTTTTACTCATGGAGGAAGAAATCCAACCGGCATAAATGCATTAGAATTTGCATCTAAAATGGAGAAATGTGGGGCAGGAGAACTTCTTGTGACCTCTATGGATAAAGATGGAACTCAATCTGGATACGATATTGAATTAATGCAAAAGATATCATCCATGGTCAATATTCCAGTTATTGCATCAGGCGGAGTTGGAACACTAGATCATTTAGTAGATGGAATAAAATCAGGTGCAAGTGCTGTTTTAGCAGCATCTATATTCCATTATGGCACTTATTCAGTAAGTGAAGCTAAGCAATATTTGGCTTCAAAAGATATACCTGTTAGAATTTAGTATGTTAAAAATATTAGAAGATCTCGTTACCCTTGCAAGAGAGCGAAAAAGCAATCCTGTTGAGGGCTCATATACTAATAAGCTTTTAGAAGATAAATCTTTAGCGAAAGAAAAAGTCTTAGAAGAAATAAATGAACTAATAGAAGCTGTAGAGCAAGACTCAAATAAAATTCATGAAGCTGCAGATGTTTTATATCACTTAATTATGTATCTAGAAAAAAGTGGTATAAAAATTGAAGAAGTGATGGATGAATTAAATAGTAGAAAACAATAATTTTATAATTTACCAGGTAACCATGTTGAGAATATTGGAAATAGTATCATTAGTATTCCATAAATTATTCCTACGATTGTAAATAAAGGAACTTCTTTGAAAGCTTTCGCTGGATTTTCTTTGATAACACCTGCAGCTGTATAAATACCAACGCATACGGGGGGTGTGATCATTCCTATTCCCGCAAATGCAACAAACACGACATAAAGATGAAGTAAACTCTGGTTAAATGATAATGTGATTGCTGCAAAAATTGGAACCGTTAAATAAAATACAGGTACTATTTCAATAAAAGTTCCAAGTATCAAACAAATTGCTCCAAGCATTATCCAAAATAGATTAACGCTAACACCTTTATCTGTGAAGAATGTAATAATTTTTTGAGGAGCCTGAGTGTAAGTTAAAACTACACTTAAGAATGTAGCAGTTGCTATAATTGCAAAAATTACTGCTGTGATAATAGCAGTTTCCCTTAAACAACTCATCAAAGATGAAAATGTTAGTTCTCCATAAATTAAAAATCCAATTAGTACTGCATAAACTCCTGCAACAGCTGCTGACTCAGATGGCGTAAGTATTCCAGCATAAATTCCGCCTAAAATAATCACTGGGGTGATCAATGCCGGTAGTGCAGCTATGAAAGAACTTACTCTTTCTTTAAAAGATGCTTTCTCATCTGTTCTAATATGCCTGCATTTAAACAAAACTAGAAGGACCATCAAAACAAGGAGAACAAGACCAGGAATAACACCTGCAGCAAATGTTTTTGATACAGGTACATTAGTTAGAGCACTAAATAATATTGCTGCGTTGGATGGAGGAATTAAAGCTTCTAAAAGAGCAGCAGAAGCTGCTAGAACAACAACAAATGGAGTTGGGTAACCTTGTTCAATCATCTTTGGCATCATGATAGTTCCAACTGCAGTAATTGCAGCTAAGATAGATCCACAAAAAGCTGCAAAGAAACCCATTGCAATAACCATAGCAACACCTAATCCCCCTGGCCAATGACCAACAAGTGTTGTTGTAAATTTAACCAATCTTGAGGCAGCTCCACCTTTCAACATAGCCATTCCAGTAAATATGAATAATGGAACAGCAATAAGAACATGTTTCGTTAATGCACCAAATGAAACTTGAATCAAAACCGACCAAGGTAAATTTAATCCTGCAATAGCTGCTAGTGAACTACCTAAACCAAAAACTAAAAAAATCGGAACGGAAATAACTAATGTTACAAGAGAAATAATAAAAGCCAATCCAAACATTTATTCTTTCCCTAAAAGTTTTTTAAAATTATCTAAAATAAGTTCTAATGATGTTAATCCTAAAATTAAAAAACCAACTGGAAATGCTAAAAACATCCACCAAATAGGAATATTAATTTCTAATTCCATCATTTGTCCTAAATTGTAATACATTGTTGTTGCATCAACTCCTGCTTTAAAGAAGACACACGCAGAAATTAGAGCTATTAAATTTACAATTGTTCCAATAATATTTTTTGATTTGTCAGATAAATAATGACTTAAAAAATCTACTTTAATATGTTGTCCTTGCTTTAATAAAGGACCAAGCAATGGAAAAACCAGCCAACTTACCATTACGGGAGGTAATTCAATAAACCATGCAAATCCTGTACCTGTGATAAATCTTGTTGTGGCGCTTAATGCTAAAGCTGCCACCATTAAAAAGACGATGAACATTGCGAGCGAAATTGCAGCTTTTGCTAGCAAATTATTAATAGCTCGCAATGCCCTCATAATCTTTATAGAAAAAGTTTAACTTCTTCTAATTACTTTTAGCATATGCTTGTGCTGCTTCTAAAGCGTCAGCATCAATCAGTTTAGCCATTGCTGGCATTACTTCATCTTTCATAAGCTTATCAAACTTAGCTTTTTCGGCTCCTGATAGCGTCGTAATAACTCCGCCTCTTTCTTGGAATTTTTTAAGAGTGCTTTCTCCAGTATCCATAATTAAGTCTGTAGATCTTTTTCCTATTTCTTTACCAACATCCATTATAATTTTTTGTAAATCTGGAGATAGACTATTAAACCAAGTTGAGTTTGCCATAATATATGCATCAGCATAATACTGATAAGGCTTTTGAGCGTATTTCAAAAACTCCCACCAGCTGTATGCTTCGATACTTCCTGGAGGACTGTTGATCGTATCAATCATTCCAGTTTGTAATGAAGTATAAACTTCGCCAGTAGGTAAAGATACTCTGTTTGCACCTAAAGCATCCCACATTGGCTCTTCACTTTTTAAAAGTCTTCTAGCTTTTAGACCTTTCATAGCATCAATACCTGTTAATTCTTTAGCACTTGAAAAAGTCATTACAGGTCCAACTGGGTTATACATTACTAATGTTGAATTAGTTTTTTTTGTTAACTCACCCCAAATTTCTTTTCCTTTTGGTGAGTTTTGAAAAAAACCTCTTTGCTGTTCCCATGAATTAAATAATCCTGGAAATGAGGCAACATTAAAGTTTTTGTTTATTGGTGGAAAACTTACCACTCCAACAATTCCACCAAGCTCAACTGCACCAGAAGTTACTGCACCCATTACTTCTCTAATTCCAAATAATTGTTTAGATGGATAAACTTCTATTTTTAATTTTCCTTTTGCTCTTTTATTAACTTCATCTGCAAAAATTTGTGCATGTTTTGCACTGTGGTGCTTTGGACTCCAGTGAACAGACAATCGTCCAACTATCTCTGAAAAAGCAGCTGTTGAAGTAAGAACAAATGAAAAAATAAATGTTAAGCTAATAATAGCTTTATAAATTGATTTAAATTTATTCATTTTCCCTCTCTTTTTTTAAAAAATTGATCTTATTAGTTGCATACATTTTAACAATGCAAAATTTTAAAAAATTTAATAGAATATACTTTCAGAATGAAGCGCAATGGTTTCACTTTAATAGAATTGCTTGTTGTAGTAGCAATAATAGGTATCTTAGCTGCAGTTGGAGTTGTTGCTTATAGCGGTTATACAAGTGGCGCAAAAGCTTCAGCCTCTAGAAGCTGTTATACTTCTGTGGTTAAATACATTGAAACAGAATTATTACTTTGTCAGCTTGGAAATTCAAATGTAATGGACGGAGAATTAAGTTGCTCAGGTTATAATACGGCAACAGGGGCATTTAATATAATGCAGGCTCTTGCTAATGTAAGATCTTTAAGAGGTTCGGTCACGCCAGGAATAGATGAAGGTGTGTTAAAAACATATCGAAATCCGTATGATACTTCTCTTCCATGCATTAGATCTCGAACAGGCTTCACCCCTGGTCAAGTAAGCATAAGCACCAATGGAACAAAGTTACAATTGAGAGCTTGTTTTAAAGAAGGTTGTGGATCAGATGACTCTATCAGCAATGATATAGATGTAAGTTTAAAATAATTGTGCAATCTAGAGGTTTTACATTAATTGAACTCTTAGTAGTTGTTGCCATCATAGGTATATTAGCTGCGGTAGGGGTAGTTGCTTATAGTGGTTACACATCTGGTGCGAAAAAAAATGTTGCTAAACAAAATCATAAGTTAATTGTGAAACAGTTTACAACTTTAGTTGTAGAATACGAAATTAATGGAAGCATAAATAGAATAATTAACGGAGGGGCATCCAAAAATTTTACTCAAAAAAATTTAGCGTTTGATTGTCCAGCTTTTCAGCATCATTTTAAAGAAATTAAAAGTCCTTATGCAGATTCTGTTGCAAAATCTAAAGATCAGGATAATCAAGCCTGGGGTGGTGCTTGTTGTAATTATGGCAAAGAAGGTAGAACTTATATATTGAGTAAATCTGGGGGTTACTGTACATTTTCAACGTATATAGACAGTAATGAACTTGTTTATGATGAAGTAAAGTGGTCTGATTAGAAAATTAAAAATAGTTTTATGAAATATAATGATAACAATATTTTTGCAAAAATCTTGAGAGGAGAAATTCCTTGTAATAAAATCTATGAAGATGACTTTATATTATCTTTTTATGATATTAATCCTCAAAAAAAAATACATGCATTAGTAATTCCAAAAGGAAAATATATTGATTTAGATGATTTCAATTCAAATGCTTCAAATGATGAAATAGTAGGTCTAATGAAAGGAATAACAACAGTTTCGAAAAAATTAGGAATTTCATCGATTGATGGTAAAGGGTATAGGGCTCTTGCCAATATTAGTGATTATGGTGGCCAAGAAGTGCCACACTTACATTTTCATTTATTTGGTGGTGAAAAAGTTGGAAAAATGGTTTCGTGATAACCAAAGTTGACAGAAAGTATTTGGAAATTAATTCTCCCGATGAAATTAATTCATCTCAGCCTAAGACTAATTGTAAAATTGAAATCAAAAATCCTCCAGATTTTCAAATAAATAAATTTTTTTATAAACAAATTGGTAAAAGCTATCGCTGGATTGATCGATTAGCCTGGAATGATGCAAAATGGATGGCTTATACAAACAATTCAAATTTAGAAACTTATATATTGAGAGAAAATGATGATTTGATTGGTTTTTTTGAGCTATTATTCCATCCTGAGACCAATAAATGTGAAATCGCTTATTTTGGAATTTTAGATCAATACATAGGGAAAAATTATGGAAAATATCTCTTATCAGAAGCTCTGAAGTTAGGATTTAGAAAAAAGACAAAAAAAGTATGGTTGCACACTTGTTCTTTAGATCACAAACATGCTCTAAAAAATTATTTAGGAAGAGGTATGAAAATTTTTAAATCTGAAAGTATTAATTTAGATATTAGTTGATATAATTTTGAACTCTAAATATTTTTTCATCAACCATTATATTTGTTTCTACATTAGATAACTTGGTTTCAACTTTGTTAAGATAAATGTCAGTTGTGGTCCATCCTGTGATTTCATAACTAATTTTATCAAAAAAAATATTTAATAAATTATTGTTATGTACAATTTTAAAAGAGAAAGTTTCATCGTTCTCTTCAATTGTTTCCACCTGATCTAGTTTATCTAGTAGAAATTTTTTATCTAGAATTAAATCAAGAGGAGTGTCTTTAAGTTGGTATCTTAAATAATTTTTAATTTTTTTACTATTTATCACGAGTGATCTCCCGTTAGATACTAAAATTTTTTTATATATATCATCATACTTACATAAAATTTTTTTTGAGTATGAAATTATACATTTTCCTTGTTCAGTTTTTTTTCCAATTTTTTGAATAAATTTAAAAGATATATTATCTGTCTCTTCTAATTTATTTTTTATTAGTTGCTTTGATGATGCTAAAATATTTAATGGATAAAAGAATATTAAAATAAAAATTATATATTTCACTATTTTAAAACTTCTCTTTTTCCAACATGGTTAGCCTTACTAACCTCACCATTTGCTTCCATTTGATCAATAATTCTTGCAGCTCTGTTGTATCCAATTTGCAATTTTCTTTGCAAAAATGAGGTAGATGCTTTTCTTTCTGATTTAATTATTTCTAATGCTTCATTGTATAATTCATCAGTATCAGAATTTTCTTTATTTTTTTCACCAATTTCCTTCTCGTCAACAAAATCCAAAATCTCATCAACATAATCTGGCTCTGCTTGGTTTCTCAGGAAGTTATTTACTTTATCTATCTCTATTTCAGATACATAAGGTGCATGTATTCTTGTTATTCTGTTTGCTGATGACATATATAACATGTCACCTTTACCTAAAAGTTGTTCAGCTCCTTGTTCACCTAAAATTGTCCTACTGTCAATTTTGGAAGTTACTTGAAACGAAATACGAGTAGGAAAATTAGCTTTTATCGTTCCAGTTATTACATCCACACTTGGTCTTTGTGTTGCCATTATTATATGAATTCCAGCTGCTCTGGCCATTTGTGATAACTTTTGAATGTAGTTTTCAATCTCTTTACCAGCGACCAGCATAAGATCTGACATTTCATCAACAATCACAACAATATAAGGCATCTTAACTTTGTGCTTTTCATTATAACCATCAATGTTCCTTACCCCCACTTTTGTCATCAACCTGTATCTGCTTTCCATTTCTTTAACTACCCAACCCAAAACAGATGCTGCTTTTTTTGCTTCAGTAATAACCGGACATAATAAATGTGGAATCCCTTCATAAGTTGAAAGTTCTAACATTTTTGGATCGATCAAAATGAACTTGCAGATATCTGGGGTATGTTTGTAAATTAGTGATAAGATAATTGTATTTATACATACTGATTTTCCCGAGCCAGTAGTTCCGGCTATTAATAAATGAGGCATCAAACTTAAATCGCTAGTTATAGGCTCTCCAGATATACTTTTACCAAGGGCAATTGGTAATTTTATATCTCTTTTTTTAAAATTCTTATCTGAAATTATTTCTCTTAAAAAAACATTTTCTCTTGATACCTTGGGCAGTTCAATACCAACAGTATTACTTCCAGGTATTGTAGCTATCCTTGCAGATTCTGAACTTGTGTTTCTAGCAATGTCTTCTTCTAAATTAATAATCTTAGAAACTTTAACCCCAGCTGCAGGCTCAAATTCATTCAAAGAGACAACAGGTCCATGACTTATTTTTTTTATGCTTCCCTCCACTCCAAAATCAAGAAGTATTTTTTCTAATCCTTCAGCATTTATTTTAACATCCTCTTTATTATTTAAAATCTTTTCTGGTTTTTTTAAAAAATCAATCAAAGGTAATTTGATTTTCGCATCATTTAAAATTGATTTTTTGGTAGCAAATAAATCTTCTTGAACTGGAGGCTCTTTAGCATTTTCAACTATAGAACTTTCTTTAAGTATATTTTCTTGAACAATAGAATTGGTTTTCTTTGAAAAAAACAATTTTTTCATTAATGTAAAAAAACTTAAAATATGCGAAATTTTAAAATTACTGCTTAAAAGAAAAAATAATAAAATAAAAAATATTAATATATAATAACTTATAGTTTTATTAATTGTCAAAAACTCTGCAATTATAGTTTCTGACATTAAATCACCTACAAAACCATTGTTTCCATTTATTATTAACCAATAGGTCTCTTTATGAAAAATACCAAAGAAAAAGGTTGCAACAATAATGTAAAGAATTACGAAAAAAATATTTTCTATAATAATAATTAATTTTTTATTAATTGTTATCGATAGCCCAGTGAAAAGAAGAGAAAAAGGAATTAGAAGTGATATTATACCAATTGACTGAAAAAATATATCAGCAACAAAGCTTCCTCTAAAACCAAGAAAATTTTTTATTTCCTGATTTTCTGTAAATATAAAATTTGGATCTTCTGGTGAATAGCTAATTAGAGATATAAAAAGTAATATTGAAGTAACTATTAGAAAAATACCTATCAGTTCTGCCAATCTCTTTATTATAAAATCGCCTATTTTATTGATATAATTTTTAAATATCATGAATCAAAACTGCATTTGTCACTTTGTATCATTTAATTTTTATTGTTAAAATTATTTTGTTATGAAAATTTGTCTTATAGGCCAAAATTTAACAAATTTAATTCTTGCTTACCTTTTTTCTGAAAAAAAACTCAATGTTGACATATATTTAAATAAAAAAATTCAAAAGGTAAAAACAAATAGAACAATAGCTCTATCAAGTGAAAATTTTGATTATTTAAAATCTTTAACAAAATCGAATATTAAACATTGGAAAAGTAAAGAAATTAAAATTTTTACTGAAGACTCTCGATCTAAAGAAAAAATTAATTTTAATAAAAAAAATAAAGAAGTTTTTAATTTAATATCCTATTCTGAATTAAACGAAATTTTTTCAAAAAAAGTAAAAAAATCTAAATTTATAAAATTTTTTTATTCGGACACTGTTAGTCAAAACATTTTAAAAACAACTAAAATTTATGATTTAGTAATAAACAGTGAAAACAAAAATTTCATTTCAAATAAATTTTTTACAAATAAAATAAAAAAAGATTACACAAGTAGAGCATATACATTTCTAATAAATCATCGACGTAAAGATAATAATATAGCTATTCAAGTTTTTACAAAATTTGGACCTTTGGCATTCCTGCCATTGTCTGGTACTAAAACTTCAATAGTTTTTTCTTATAAGGGGATGAAAATAGATGATGAAAAAATAGTCGATATATTCAAAAAATATAATTCTTTTTATTCATTTACTAAAATTAGTAAAATTGAAAAGTTTAGTCTGAGTTTTGAAATGCTTAGGAATTATACTTATAATAATATCCTAGCTTTTGGCGATTTAATACATCGTATACATCCCCTTGCAGGCCAAGGATTTAATATGACAATTAGAGATATTAAAATTATATCAAAAATAGTTAATGATAGATTATCCCTAGGCCTTCCAATAGATATCTCAGTTGCTGAAGATTTCCAGAATTCTACAAAACACCTTAATTATCTCTATGGAAAAGCAATAGATGGAATATATGAATTTTTTAGATTAGATAACAATATTAACAACTCAATTTCAAAACCAGTTTTTAACGTTTTAAATAATAATTCTATTTTTAAGAAATATTCTAATATTTTATCAGATAAAGGATTAAACTTATAAATTACTGAAGAGTAGTATTTTCAAATTCGTCTTTAATATAA
The DNA here is from genome assembly GCA_902614975.1 of uncultured Pelagibacteraceae bacterium. Taxonomy (GTDB): domain Bacteria; phylum Pseudomonadota; class Alphaproteobacteria; order Pelagibacterales; family Pelagibacteraceae; genus Pelagibacter. Next base: position 75,378 of record CACMND010000005.1, on the reverse strand, counting down.
TTATTTAATATTTGTTCCATTTTTTCTTTTCTTATATTTATATCAAGACTTTCTAATAGTATTTGCTTTTCTTCTAATGAGAAAGGTGATGCCATTGATAGATCGTTAAGAGTTTGGCTAAGATCTTTCTTTTCTAAATCTTTTAAGTTCACAATATATCCTTGTTTTTTGAAAAATGTTCTCATGTTCTTCATAATTAAGCTTAAGTCTGAAAAGTTAACTTCGTTACTTTTTTGCATTATATCTTTTGAAAAATGATCATATTGAACATTGCATTCACGGTACATTTTGTCAGTATCTAACTCTGAGTTAATTTTGTACCTACAAATCCCGTTTAAAATAATAAGTATTCTACCGTCTTCTGTTTCATTGAAGCTTGTAATTTTTCCAATACATCCAATATCATATAAGTCTGGTTTTTTTAAAGAACCTGTTTTTTTTGGTTGTATCATTCCAATCATTCTGTGTTGTTTCATACTGTCATTTACCATTTGTAAGTATCTTGGCTCGAAAATATTCAACGGAACAGTTGTACCGGGAAACATTATAAAATTGGACAATGGGAATACAGGTATTTTTGTTGGTAGTTCATTGAGTTTCATAAATTGATTATAGTAATTCTATTTCTAGTTACAACTTGTCAAAAAGTGCATCTTTTGCTATTATAAAAAATGAGGCTTTTCTTCTTATACTTATTAATATCTATTTTGTTTTTAGGAAATCTAAAAGCAGAAGATTACTCAGGTTTTCTTGTAGGATATACAAAACACATTGCTGAAGATCCACACGATTCATCAAGCAGTACATATTTTAAAGATCCTGAAGAAAATGGACTAGTTATAGGTTATTTTAATGGCAAGAGATCAGATGGTACAGCAATCGAGGGTGAAGTAAGTTACTATACTGAAGTTACCCAAAACCTAACAACTGGGGTTAATGTTGATGTATCTACATTGACATCAATGTTAAATTTCATGGCCACACCTGGAGATGGAGAATTCTATGGTATTTTAGGTGGAGGTATAGGAATCGGATACACAATGGTTGACACTAGTTATAAATCTGGAAGTACAACATTTAATGGTGATAATGAAACACTTCAGTTTGGTTATCAACTAATGGTAGGATTTGGGTCAGGAAACTATGAAGTTCTTTTAAAAAGAGCAAATTTTGGAGAGGTTAAAGGAGGAAGTGGTACCACATCTGCAGGAGACTCTTATGCTGCGGATGAGTTTGACAATATTTATAACTCCTTGATATTTAAAATAAAATATTAAACATAATATAAAATTATCTTAAAGTTTTTAATTACACGGGTAATAAATTTATATGTAGGTACTTGATTAATATTCAAAAAGCTAATAATTTTAAAATTTAATAGAATAGGCGGGCATAGCTCAGTGGTAGAGCGTCTCGTTGCCAACGAGAAGGTCGTGGGTTCAAGTCCCATTGCCCGCTCCATTAAAGGAATTATATTATGAGTGATCTAGCAAGTAAAAAATGTGTCCCGTGCGAAGGCAACATCCCGCCATTTAACACAGAAGAAATTCATAAATACTTAAAACAAGTTGATGGATGGGAAGTTATAGAGGATAAAATCGATGGATTTCATTTGATAAAAAATTTTAAATTTGATGATTTCTTACAAAGTCAAGAATTTGTGAATAAAGTTGGAGAAATTGCTGAAACAGAAGGACATCACCCCGATCTGTGGTTTGGATGGGGCTATGCAAGAATTAAAATATTTACACACGCAATTAAAGGTCTTGCTGAGAGTGATTTTATTTTAGCTGCTAAAATAGATAAGATAAATTGATTAGTGATTAAAGTGTCTTGTTTTGGAAAATACCAAAATAGTATTTGTTTGATTAGCAAATTTAATAATTTCTTTATCATTTTTTGAACCCGACGGTTGAATGACTGCTGAAATTCCTGCTTGTACCAACTTTTCTATACCATCAACAAACGGGAAAAACGCATCAGACGCCGCTAAGATTTCATCACTATCGCTTATTTTCTGAAACTTTTTCATTTTATCAATTGCTATTTTGCAACTATCTAACCTACTTGGTTGACCAGAACCTATGCCTATTGTCTTGTAGTCTTTTGTAATGACTATCGCATTCGATTTTACACTTCTGCATATATTAAATGCAAAAATAAGTTTGTTTAAGGTTTTATTTGTAGGTTTTAATTTTGATACAATTTTAAAATCTTTCTTAGAAAAATTTTGATTATCTGGATCTTGAACTAAAATAGAATTAAATTTATTTATAAAATTAAATTTAAAATTTTTTTCTACTTTACTAGAATCAATTAGCCTTAGATTTTTTTTCTTTTTTAAAAGTTTGATTGATTTTTTATCAAATCCATTTGCAATTATTACCTCAAAAAATATTTTATTAATCTCTTTAGCTAAACTAATATTTAATTTAAAGTTACATGATACAATACCACCATAGGCGCTAATTGGGTCACTTTCTAAAGCCTCTTTAAAAGATTTGATTTTGTTTTGATTAATGGAAACACCACAGGGATTAGCATGCTTAATTATTGCTACACCTTTATTTCTTGGCAAAGTTTTGGATATACTTAGAGCCGAATAAAGATCGTTATAGTTGTTGTAACTTAGTTGTTTTCCACTGATTTGAATAATTTCCTGTTTGTTATTTTGTGAGTATATCGCCGCTTTTTGATGAGGGTTTTCTCCATACCTCGTCTTCTCAACTAACTTTCCAGAAAAAATATTCTTAATTGGGAAAAGGTTTTTTGACTTTTCATTGAAATAATTAAAAATTTTTGACTCATAATATGCGGTTTCCATAAATGCTTCCTCGGCCAATTTTTCCCTAAATTTTAAATTCGTAGATCCTTTATTTCTATCTAATTCAATAGCTAAATCTTCATACTGTCTTGTATTAGTTATGATAACTACATCATTATAATTTTTTGCAGCTGATCTAACCATTGTTGGTCCTCCAATATCTATATTTTCAATTACATTTTTATGGTCAGAATTGCTTAACACAACCCTTTCAAACGGATAAAAATTTATAATAACTAAATCTATATTTTCATAATTGTTAATTTTCATTTCTTTTTGATGTTTTTTATTCTCCCTTACATTCAAAATTCCAGAATGAATTTTTGGATGTAATGTTTTTACTCTTCCATCTAGCAGCTCTTTTGAATTTGTAAATTTAGATACTTCTAAACATTTAAAACCCATACTTTTAATTTTTTTGTATGTACCACCTGAGCTTATTATTTTTATTTTGTATTTTTTTAGTAAATTTAATAATGGCCTTAAACTGGATTTATCTGACAATGAAATTAAAGCAGTCTTAATTTTTATTGTATTTTTTCGAATGCCCATTTAATTTCCTGAGTTATATCTTTTAATTTGCCTGATAAACATATATTTTGGTTTTCACTAGTTAAATTTTTATTACCGAAATATATACCCGTTTCAATATTTATAATCTCGCAGTTAGTTGAAAATTTCCATCCAGAATTTTCAATTTCAATTAGTATAGTTTTGTTATCTAAAGTTTTTGTTAATTTAACACCTGGCTCCATATGAAATCTGATATCATATTTTTTCGGATCTAGCTTGTTTTTTGAAATTATTTTATCAGTTCCTATCAATTTATTTTTTTCAACAAAAAATTCTATAGATCTTTCATACAAAACTCCAAATTTTTTTAAAAAACCATTATGAGATGCTTTGATTAACCAATAGTTCTTTTCATTAACAATATTTTTATCACTAATTTTTAAACCATTTTCTAATATTTTATAGTTTCCATTGTTTCTAAACGAACAACTTGAATGATTATCAATTATAAGTGCAGAATGAGCAGCAGTAGATTTTGAAATTAGATTTAATTTATTTTTATAATCCTGAAAGTAACCAGAATTAGAAATAAGTTTTTTACCCTTATATAAGAATTCAAATGAAAGAGCTCCACTTTGATAGTTATATGAAAATGTTTTTTGGGGTGAATTTCCAACATCCATTGCAAGAATGCAATTTTTGTTTTTTAATATAGCATATCCTCCTACTTCATTATTTGAATTTTCAAACTTATATTTATAAAGTGAAAGATATTTATTAAATTCCTTTAAATTATTTTGATGATTCCCATTGAATAGTAAACTTTGTTCGATTTTAGAAAAAACAGAATAAGATTTTCCTAGATAGAAAATTATTTCATCAAGGTACTCAGGTATATCATTAAAAGACTCCTTTAATATTTCTCTAACAAGAACAAAATATTTTAAATAAAAATTTAATTGCCTAATACTTCTTGTTTTTGGAAAATACTCATCATCAAAAGAATTGATAATAATTTTTCTAAGTAATTCTAATCCATAATTTAAAAATTTTTCATTTTCGTATGATAATCCCGTAATTATTATTGCAGTACATCCTAATAATTTATCATTAACAGATTGGGATTTGCTTATTTCATTTATTAAATGATTAATTTGTTTGTTTACAGAAAAATTAAATTTATCCTTATATTTAGCGTCACTTTCATCGTAAGATAATTTAGAGTTTGTAATCCAAGATATTATTCTCTTCGATAAAATATCGATTTGCCATGTTAATGAATTGTAACTTTGATTTTTTTCAATCCATTTAATAATTATTGATTGTGTAATATTTGGTGAAGATTTTAAATCTATACTAAACAACCAATAAAAATTATTAAGTTTATATAAGTTATGCCCACTCAATAACTTATTTTCCCATATATTATCTTTATCTAATTCATCAATTTTAATTTTTTTTTTGTCATATTTAACCAAGCAACTCAGAATGCTTAGACTTGGTCTATATGTAATATTACTTATTTCAATTTTTGAAATTTTATTATTATAAAAATTTGATTTTAAGTATAATTTTCTTATTTGATTTTTGGATGTGTTAAAAAATTCATTTATAAAAGATAAAGAATTTTTTAAATACATTTTACATTGATCTTAGCGTTTCTATATTTTTTTTAATATCGCCATTATTTTCATGAAATATAGTTGTTCCTGAAACCAATATATTTGCTCCTGCTGATATAACTTCCTTTGAATTAGAAAAGTTAATTCCACCATCAACTTCAATATCAAAGTTTAATTTATTATCTTTTTTAATTTGAAAAAGCTTTTTAATTTTTTCAATTACCTCTGGCATAAATTTTTGACCACCAAATCCTGGATGTACACTCATGATTAAAACTAAATCAATATCTTTTAAAAGTTTTTCTATGATATTTATTTCCGTATTTGGATTTAAAGATACTCCCACTTTTTTTTTTAATTGCTTTATAAGTTGAATTGACTCAATTAAATTATCAGTTGCTTCAGGATGAATTGTTATTATATCAGATCCTGCTTCAGCAAAATTTTTAATATATTTATGAACCGGCGAGATCATCAAATGTACATCAAAGGGTAATTTTGTATAATTTCTTAAAGTTTTTATTACTGGGGGGCCTATTGTGATGTTCGGAACAAAATGTCCATCCATTACATCGACATGAATTAAGTCAGCGCCACCATCTTCTAATCTTTTAATTTCCTCGCCTAACTGGCTAAAATCTGCAGAAAGTATTGAAGGCGAAATTTGTATATTTTTCATTAATAAATAAAACTAGTACTATCAATTTTTCGATATATTTGAATTGTTATTTACCAAATATTTTATAAATTTCTGCAGCTATTTCACTTTCTAATGGAAACGATAACATTCCCATAACAGAATAACCCATTAAATAGGGCATTAAATAAAATCTAAACATATAAAAAAACCACGCTACATAAAGTGGAACTAATGGTCCTATAATGAAACTAGGAGTTATGAATTTAAAAATTTTAATTATTGGATTTGTGTATTTTACAAATACTTTCATAAAAAAGAATTCAGAATCTTCTTTTTGAAAAATATTCATTGCGGATCTTCCAATTAAAGTCCACATGATGATACCTAAAATGTAGTCTATTACTAAAATATATATTGGCATTTTCTGAAAAGATGGGGGCGAATATCGCCCCCAATAAAGTTTAATTTAGTGTTGCTTACCAAGTATTGTCTTACCTGACGGAACACGAACTTCGTCTACCATTTGCTGTGTAGCTTTATCTGGCTCTTCAGTCATTAAACTTACTACAACCATTACAACTAAACAGACCGACGCTCCGATTATACCGAAACGTAAATGGTCAATACCTAACCAAGGTGCATTACCCATAAACTTAGGATAAACATAAATTAGATAAGCTGTTCCTGATGCAAGACCCGCTATCATACCTGCTATTGCTCCTTGTCTTGTTGCTCTCTTCCACCATACACCAAGTATTAATGGGAAGAACAATCCTGACATTGCAAAGTCAAATGCCCAAGCAACTGCACCAAGGATACTAGTGATCCTCATCGATGCAATATATGCTCCAGCAGCACCAATAACTATTAGAAGTGCTCTAGCAACTAACAATCTCTTTCTTACATCCGCTTTTGGATCAATGATTTTGTAATAGATATCATGTGATAAAGCGTTTGCGATAGCAAGAATTAGACCATCAGCAGTTGACATCGCGGCAGCCATTCCTCCTGCAGCAACTAGTCCAGAGATTACGTATGGTAATCCAGCAACTTCAGGAGTTGCTAGTACAACTACGTCACCTCTCATAAACCATTCATTTAACTGAAGAATACCATCTCCGTTAAAGTCTGCTATGAAGGCTTGTTTTACATTAATCCAAGCATTCACCCACTCAATTTGCATAATTTCAGCAATTGGTTTTCCAATAATACCTGTTGGTAAGTTTGGATCTATTAGTGAGATTTTGGATAATGTTGCAAGCATTGGCGCTGAAGTATAAAGCAATGCAATAAAGAATAGTGACCATGCCACTGATTTTCTTGCAGCTTTAACACTTGGAGTAGTGAAGTATCTCATTAAAATATGTGGTAAAGAAGCTGTTCCTACCATCATACATAGTGCTAATGAAATAAACTTCCATGCAGCCATTCCACCTTCTGGCACACCTGCGTGTGATACAGCGATAGATTTTAGACCACCTGGTACACCTGCAGCTTTAATATCTGCAGCAGCATTTTTAACTAATCCAAATTGCGATTCAAGTGCACCTAATCTAGCTACTTCCTCACCTAACATAAAGTGTGGAAAGAAACCAAATCCTGATTTGTTACTAATCCAGAATACTGGAATTAGATAAGCAATAATCAATACTATGTATTGAGCAACCTGTGTCCAAGTTACCGCTCTCATTCCGCCTAGCATTGAACAAAGTAAAATACTTACTAGTCCAACCCAAACTCCTAATTCAAATGGAATACTTAGTGCTCTTGATGCGATTGTTCCTGTTGCGTTAATTTGAGCTGTTACATAAGTGAAAGATGCCAATGTTAAAACAACTACGGCACAGAACCTTGCGAAGTTTCCGCCATATCTTGTTCCAATGAAATCTGGCACAGTATAACATCCAAATTTTCTTAAGTATGGTGCTAAAAGTGATGATACTAAAACGTATCCCCCAGTCCATCCGACTAAGAAAGCCATATAAGTATAACCACCAAAGTAAATACCACCAGCCATTGCAACGAATGAAGCACCTGACATCCAGTCAGCTGCAGTTGCCATTCCGTTAAATACTGTTGGTACCTGTCTTCCAGCAACATAATAAGCGTCGACCTGTACAGTTCTAGATAGATATCCAATTATGGCATATATACAAACTGTAAAGGCGACAAACAAAATACCAATTGTTTTTGCGGTCATACCTGCTTGCTCTGCTATTGCCATCAAAATGATGAATATAAAGAAGCCTCCAGTATATGTTCCGTAAATTTTTGGTAGGTTGTCAATAAAATTGCCTTTAAACATTAATCATCCTCCTTTTCGGTAAAACCAAACTCTTCATCGATTTTTTCCTGTCTATTTGCAAACCAAAAAATTAGGACCACAAATGCAATGATGGAACCTTGCGCACACATGTAATACGCTAATGGATATCCCATAAAACTTGAAGTGTTTAGGTCAGAACCAAACATGAAGATCAGATAACCGAAAACAAACCAAATAATTAATGTAATTATCATTAATCCTTTGGTTTTTTCCCAGTGCTTTTCTTTGTTTGACATTATTTTAATCCTCCCTATAGGTTAAAGATATAATTCATACTCATTTAATGTGATAATTAAAGGGTAAAAAATGGCATATATTTATAGTAAAAGTAGTAATATCAGTTCTAAATGGGCATTAAATACAAATTAAAGCTCAAAGATTTGAAATTTGAGTATTTAAAGGAATATTTCATTCCATTCTTAAAATATTTCAAAAAAACAAAAAAAATCGAAAATTATTCCGATCTGAAAGAATTTATTCAAAAAAAATCTGCATGGGTAAGCCAAGTTACTCTATATGGATATCTTAAAACAAGAATGGGAGCAAAATATGTATTGATGTTTGAAGATGAGATATTTTTAGGATCGATTAACAAAGCTAAATGGAACATCTACTCAGTTGCTTTACAAGATCTTACATTTTATGCGATTTCTTTTTTAAAAAATATTAGAAATCAACATGATACTGAAAAAGCAAATGAAATATATTTTCAGATTTTGGATAATGAACTTCAAAAAAATGAAATGCCAAAGGAAATATATGAAAATGCAAAAAAAAAATTTCTTGAGAGATATCAAAACATTAATTGGAATGAGTACCATGAGTCATTACCTTTTAATACTAGTGCTTTATCTTTATATGAATGGTCACCAATAGCTGAAGAGTTAAAATCTTTAGACAAAAAAATAGTTTTAAATTCTATGATCCTGAAATGGGATAATGTTAAAAAGGAATTTATAGAATTAATAAATTTTTAGGTATTTTTTCTATTTTCAACTAAACTTTTTACAACACTTGGATCTGCCAAAGTTGTTGTATCACCTAATTGATCATGTTCATTAGCTGCTATTTTTCTAAGTATTCTTCTCATAATTTTGCCTGATCTAGTTTTTGGAAGTCCAGGTGAAAATTGAATTAGATCAGGTGTAGCTATTGGACCAATTTGTTTTCTAACCCAAAGCTTTAAATCTCTCTCTAAATCTAAAGTCGATTTTTCTCCCACATTTAAAGTTACATAACAATACAAGCCATTACCTTTAATATCATGAGGATATCCAACAACAGCAGCCTCAGCAACTTTTGGATGAGCAACGAAAGCACTTTCTATTTCTGCAGTTCCAAGATTATGTCCTGATACTATTATCACATCGTCTACTCTTCCTGTTATCCAATAGTATCCATCTTTATCTCTTCTACATCCATCTCCTGTAAAATATTTTCCATCAAATTGTGAAAAATAAGTATCAATAAACCTTTGATGATCTCCGTAAACCGTCCGCATTTGACCAGGCCAAGATTGTGCAATACATAATCGACCTTCAGCTTCTCCTTTTAAAACTTTTCCATCTTTACTAACTATTACTGGTTTAATTCCATAAAATGGTTTTGTTGCTGAACCTGGTTTTAAATTTATAGCACCTGTTTGAGGACTGATTAATATTCCACCCGTTTCCGTTTGCCACCAAGTATCAACAATTGGGCAGTTCGAATCTCCAACAGTTTTATAATACCATTCCCAAGCTTCTGGATTGATTGGTTCGCCCACGGTTCCTAATAATTTCAGTGATTTTCTTGATGTTTTTTTAACAGGCTTATCACCTTCTCTCATTAAAGCTCTTATTGCTGTTGGTGCTGTATAAAAAATATTCACTTTATATTTATCAACGATCTGCCACCATCTTGAACTATCAGGATAAGTTGGAATTCCCTCAAACATTATTGTTGTTGCTCCATTTGATAATGGTCCATAAATAATATAGCTATGACCAGTTACCCAACCAATGTCAGCTGTACACCAATAAATATCTTTAGGTTTATAATTGAATATATATTGATGCGTCATCGATGCGTAAACCATATACCCTCCGGTTGTATGCATCACCCCTTTCGGTTTTCCTGTTGATCCTGAAGTATATAAAATAAATAAGGGATCTTCTGCATTCATTTCTTCTGGTTCACATTTATTTGAAACTTTTTTTGTTAACTCGTGATACCAAATATCTCTTCGTTCATCCCAATTTATTCTATTGCCTGTTCTTTTAACAACAACACATTTTTTTACATTTGGGCAATTTACTAAAGCCTCATCAGCTATTGATTTTAAAGGTATTATTTTTCCACCTCTTACACCTTCATCAGCTGTAATTAGATAATCAGATTCACAATCGTTTATTCTTCCAGAAATACTATCTGGAGAAAATCCTCCAAAGATTATTGAATGCACCGCTCCTATCCTCGCACATGCTAACATAGTATATGCAAGTTCTGGTATCATAGTTAAATAGATTGTTACTCTATCACCTTTCTTAACCCCTAATTCTTTAAGACCATTTGCGGCTTTAGAAACTTCTTTGTGTAATTCTTTGTAGGAAATTTTCTTTTGAACTTTTGGATCATCTCCAACCCATATAATTGCAGTTTTGTCTTTATTTTTTTTTAAGTGTCTATCAATACAATTTGCCGATGCATTAAGAGTACCGTCGTAAAACCATTTTATCTTAACATCTGATTTACTATATTTAACATCTTTAATTTTTGTATACGATTTTATCCAATTAATTCTCTTTCCTTCTTTTTTCCAGAAGCCATCATTATCTTTTATTGAAGATTTATATTTTTTTTCGTACTGAGATTTATTTACTAAGGCTTTGCTAATCCAGTCTTTCTTTGTTCTATATATAAGTTCTTTTTCTTGCTTTGGAGCTAAAGACTTTGCCTTAGTTTTTCTTTTAGTAATTATTTTTTTTTTTCTTTTTTTAGCTTTTTTTTTTGGCATCGATTATAAATTTTTCAGATACTACCCATCTTCAAAATAATTTTCCAGCATTTAGTGTTAATTGGCATGACAGACAATCTGCTTTGTTTTATAAGCGCAATATCTTTTAAATCTTTATTTTTTTTAATGTTTTCAAGAGAAACAGATGTTTTTAGTTTACTTTTATACTTAACTTTTACTGCTACAAATCGTTTCTCCTTATCTGTCGGGTCGATAAATGCTGTTTTAATTACCTCTACAATTCCAACGATTTCTTTACCAATATTTGAATGGTAAAAAAAACAAAGATCGCCTTTCTCCATTTTTTTTAAATTATTTGCTGCTTGATAATTTCTTACTCCATCCCAGTCAGCACCTTTAGTTCCAGCTTTAATTTGTTGATCAATAGACCAAACATTTGGCTCAGATTTTATTAACCAATAATTCATATTTTCAAATTAAACATACACGCTTTCTGTAAAGCTTCTTACAACAAATATTTTTCCTTTTTCTACTTTTAATATTTTTTTATTTTTAGCATCTATTATAAATTCTTTTGAAACTTTACTACTATTTCTCTTAATAGTGTTTTCAATTTTAAATCTCTCTTTTCCAGTTATCTGAAAAAAATTATCATTTACTCTATGAGACATTTGTCCCGGGTGGTTAATAATTGGTTCTGAAAAAATCCACCAGAATACTCTACAATAACTTTTATCTAACCATTCAACTTTTAAATTTTTTCTTACAGTAGATGAATAATTGAAGGTATGGTCTAATAATTGATCATCTGGTGCTTTAGGGTATTTAATTATATTTTCTAACCATTCATTTAAAACATTGATGGATGAATTACTTTCTGAGAAATATGCTACTCCTCCACTTGAGAAAAGTTGTCCTTCTTTATTTGGATTATTTAAAAGTTTTACGTTTACACTATTTATATAATAAGTCTCCTCTATCTCGCCTTTTTCGGAATTAATTTTGAGTTTTACTGGCAAATATCCATCATTCTCGGAGTCCTCTAACCAGTTATATATAGCAAAATCTATATTTTTTTCTCTCAGAGAATAAAATAATTTTGGTTCTTTCATTACAACCAAATCGCAATCTAAAAAAATAATTGGTATTTTAAATTGTTTTAGCATATCTATTATTAATTTAGGCATACAATAATTAATATCATTAGATCCTTTATCGCTTTTAGAATAATGAATAGTTGGAACTTCAAATATTTTATAATTAAGATTAAAATTATTAAGGGAATTTATTAATCTATCAGCCTTATCTTTATAATTTTGGGTAAAAAAACTTACTATCAGGAATTCTTCTACTTTTAATTTATTTTCTTTATAAATTTTCACTAAAGTTTTACCCCAGCACCTTTTAAAAATTTTGCGTTTTTATCTAAAGCTAATCTTGGATTAGCAATTAAATCTAAATTATCAAAATTTTTTACCTTGTATTTTTCTAGCCCAACCATCGCAATCATTGCTGCATTATCTCCACATAACCTTATGTCTGGAAATATTGGTTTAAAATTATTCTCTTCGCTGACTTTTGTTAATTTATTTCTTATTCCACTATTTGCAGCAACACCACCAGCTACAACAAAATTATATTTATTTGTTGTATTTATTTTCTTAAATTCTTTAAATGCTCTTTCAGTTTTAACATGTAATATTTCTTCTATAGTTTTTTGAAATGAAGCAGCAAGATCAAATTTCTCTTGCTCATTTTTTATCTCTTTTGATGTCCTTAAAATAGCTGTTTTAAGTCCTGCGAAAGACAAGTTGCAACCCCCTTTATCTAGTATAGGTTTTGGTAATTTAAATTTATTAGGATCACCTCTTTTTACAAATTCTTCTAGCTTAGGACCCCCAGGAAATTCTATCCCTAAAATCTTTGCTGTTTTATCATAAGCTTCTCCTAGCGCATCATCAATGGTTGTCCCTAATCTTTTATAATCTCCTAAGCCGTTTACACTTAAATATTGAGAATGACCTCCAGATATTAGTAAAAGCAAATAAGGATATTCTAGTTTTGTGTGTAACTTTGGACTAAGCGCATGTCCTTCCAAATGATTAATACCAATGAAAGGAATTTTTAAAGTAGACGCTATCCCCTTTGCAAAATTTAAACCAACACTAAGACATATTATTAATCCAGGACCAGATGTGCATGCTACTCCAGAAATTTCATTAATCTTTATTTTACTTTCAACAATAGCTTTATTTGCTATTAAATTTATTTTTTCTACATGTGATCGGGCAGCGAGTTCAGGAACAACTCCACCAAATTCACTATGAATATCAAATTGACTAGATACTACGTTTGATAATATTTTTGGGATATCATTACCGTCATCCTGAACTAATGCAACAGCAGTTTCATCACAACTTGTTTCTATTCCTAGAATAATTGATTTTTTGGTCATAAATTATTTTTTTTAATTATTACAATTAATCTATAAGATTGTAATAAAAATAAGTTTTATGAAAAAAAATACTCTAACAATTGGAACAAGAGGTAGCAAGTTAGCATTAATTTACGCGGAAAAAGTAAAAAATGAATTACATAAAATTTTTCCAAATGAAATAAAACTAAAAAAAATAGTAACAACAGGAGATCAAAAACAAGACCAACGGTTGTCTGATATAGGTGGCAAAGGATTATTTGCAGAGCAAATTGAAAAAGAATTACTTAATGAGGATATTGATATTGCTGTGCATGCACTAAAAGATATGCCAACAATCGAAACAGAGAGTCTTTTGACAAACAATTTTTTAAAAAGAAATTCACCAAATGAAATATTAATTAGTAAAAACAATACAAAATTTGAGGATCTAGCGCCTAACTCTGTAATTGGCACCTCTTCCTTCAGAAGGGAATTTCAATTAAAGAAAAAAAGATCTGATTTAAAATATAAATTAATCAGAGGAAATGTAGATACAAGAATTCAAAAATTAGAAAATGGTGAATTTGATGCAATTCTACTTTCTAAAGCTGGCATAGATTCATTAAAATTACAAAATAAAATCACACAAGAATTTAGTGTTGATGAACTCGTACCTTGTGCTGGACAAGGAATCATTGCAATACAATGTAAAAAAAATGATAGTGATATTATAGATTTGCTAGAAAAAATTAATGATATTGAAACTAGAATTTTAGCAAATGCTGAAAGAGAGGTTTTGAAAGTTCTAGAAGGAGATTGTGATACAGCAGTAGGGGTATTTGCAAAAATTACTGGTGGAAATGTAGAATTGGTAACCGAACTCTTTTCTGTAGATGGAAAAATGAGATATTTTATTAGAGAAACAGTAAAAAAAGATAAAATAGAAACTGCTAGTAGAATGATAGGAGAAAAACTTAAGTTACAATCAAAAGGTTCTTATAAAAATTAGTATGCATATTTTATTAACCAGACCATTGGATGATAGCAAAGAATTAATATTAAAATTTAGTTCACTGAATCATAAAGTTTCGCATTTACCTTTGTTGCAAATTAAAAAGAAAGAAATACCTGAAATAGATCTTAATCAATTTAAAGCAATTATTTTTACAAGTGCTAATGCTATAAAAAATTTAGATATTTCAAAAATTGATAAAAATATTTTTTGTTTTTGTGTTGGTATTGTAACTGAAAGAAAAGCAAAAGAATTAGGTTTTCAAAATATTTACTGTGCAGACGGAAATGTAAACAATCTTAAAGAGTTAATACTTCAAAATTTTGATCCTAAGATTGGATCAATGCTATATTTAAGTGGAGAAATTGTTTCTTATAATCTTGATCAAGACTTAATTTCAGAAAACTATGTCATCAAGCGAATTATAAATTATACTGCAATACCCAATGAAAATTTAAGTGACGATTTTTTAAAAAATATTAAATCTTCTGTGCCAGAAATTGTTTACATATATTCTGAAAATAGTGCGAAGACATTTTTTACGTTAATAAAAAAATATAATTTAGATAATATTTGGATGGAAACTAACCTAATGTGTATGGGCGAAAAAGCATCATCAGTATTGAATGACATAAAATGGAAAAAAATTTTTCTTTTTAACCCTGGTGAAGAGGAGTTTTTGCTATATAAAATTTAAAAATGGACGTTTTAAATAAACTAAATGAGTTATTTTTATCTGTTTGGAAGCAGGGTATTCTTGGGGTAGATTTCTTTCAGATAATAGTAGGTCTTGGAATATTTGTATTATTTTTAATATTTAGAGGTCTAATCAGTAAACTTGTAATAAAAAAATTGGAATTAATTTCAAAAAGAACAACCAATAAATTAGATGATACTTTTGTAAAATCTATGGAAGGTCCTGCTAGGTTTCTTCCAATTGTTCTTGGTGTCTTTTTTGCAAGCTATTATATGTCATTTGATAATGAGACTAGGGGTTTCATAGATAACGTTAACAGAACTCTAATAACAATTTTAATATTTTGGATAATACATCAGATAATTGAGCCTATATCATATATTTTAAGTGGATTAGATAAAGTCCTGACAAAAGAATTAATAGGCTGGATTATAAAGTCTCTTAAAATTTTAATTTTTATTTTAGGCGCAGCTGCTGTTCTTGAGTTATGGGGAATTAAAATTGGACCAATAATTGCAGGGTTAGGTTTATTTGGAGTAGCAGTAGCATTAGGCGCTCAGGATTTATTTAAAAATTTAATCTCAGGAATTTTAGTTTTAGTTGAAAAAAGATTTAGAATTGGTGATTGGATTAAAGTTGAGGGAGTTATCGAAGGGGTTGTTGAGAATATTGGATTTAGATCAACTGTTATAAGAAAATTTGATAAATCACTGGCAATTATTCCTAATTTTCAATTTGCAGAAAATGCAGTAATTAATAACACAAGAAAGACTAACTGGGCTATTAATTGGATAATAACCCTTCAATATGACACTACAATTGATCAATTGAAAACAATAAGAGACGAAATTGAAAATCACATAAATAAAGGTGACGATTATGACCAGTCTGTAGGAGTCGCCGTGAGAATAGATAAGTTTTCAGATAGCTCGATTGATATGTATGTTAGATGTTTTACAAAAACAAATAGTTGGACTAATTATTTACAAGTAAAAGAAAATTTGGCACTTGAAATAAAAAAAATTGTTGAAGGTAAGGGAGCTGCTTTTGCATTTCCAAGTCAGTCTATTTATGTTGAAAAAAAATGATTGCTATATTTTATTTGGCTCTTCAAATTTTAAAACTTTATTCATATGTTGTAATTGCCAATGTCGTTATAAGTTGGTTGGTCGCTTTTAATGTACTAAATACAAGCAATCGATTTGTATATTTAATATTAGATTTCACTTATAAAATGACAGAACCGATTTTAAAGAGAATTAGAAGATTTTTACCTAACCTTGGTGCTTTCGATATTTCTCCTATCGTACTTCTTTTGTTGATATGGTTCATGGAAATGTGTATGAAACTCTACATTGCACCACTAATATTTTAATAAATGATTTTAATTGATGGAAAAAAAGCTGCTGCTGATTTAAGAGAAGAGCTCAAGAAAGAAGTCTTATCTTTAAAAGAAAAGCATAATAAAGTACCAGGTTTAACAGTCATATTGATTGGTGATTTAGCACCTAGTCAAATTTATGTTAGAAATAAAGAAAAATCTGCCAACGAAGTAGGTCTTAAATCAGAGGTGATTAGATACCCTGAGAGTGTTGAAGAAAGAGAAGTTTTAAAAAAAATCGATGAACTTAATAATGACGATTCTGTTTCAGGAATTTTAGTTCAGCTCCCACTTCCTAAACATATTGATAAACAAAAAGTTATAGAGGCAATTATGCCAGAGAAAGATGTAGATGGATTTCATCCCATGAATGTTGGTAATCTGTCGTCAGGTTATGAAAGTTCTATTCCATGCACTCCTTTAGGTTGTTATTTATTAATAAAAAAAATTGAACCAAACCTTAATGGAAAAAGGGCTGTAATTGTTGGAAGATCAAATTTAAATGGCAAGCCAATGACACAGTTGTTGTTGAAAGAAAATTGTACAGTTACAATTACTCATTCAAAAACAATTGATCTTAAAGGTGAATGTTTAAAAGGAGATATTATAGTTGCTGCTGTTGGGATCCCTGAGCTTGTAAAAGGTGATTGGGTTAAAAAAGATGCAATTGTTATTGATGTTGGAATTAATAAAACTGAAAATGGCTTAGTTGGCGATGTTGCATTTGAGGAAGTATCAAAAGTTGCAAAAGCTTTAACTCCAGTTCCAGGTGGAGTAGGACCTATGACTATTGCATGTTTACTTAAAAATACAATTGAATGTTTTAAGAGAGCGAATAAATAAAATTTACTATTGATTTCTTATTAATGGATAAACTTTAGGACTTAAGTATTTAAGATTAGTTAGCATAATTAAAATCAAGGTCACAGTTCCTATAGAGGCACCAAGGTAAATTAAAACTTTAAAATCAAATTGCCAAACTAATTCAAAAATATTCTCCATAATAAATTTTGATCCAATTACTGCAAAAAAAATTGCAATTAATATTACCGACATAAAAATAATTGTAAATTCTATCAAAGACGAAAATATAATTTCTTTTTTTGAAAAACCTAAAATTTTAAATACAAGATTTTGGTACTCTTTCACTTTTCCTTGGACCATTATAGCACTTGAGATAACAATCAATCCAATGACAATTGTTACACCAGAAATTAGAGTTACAGCTATGAAGACTTTATTTAAAACTGATGTTACTTTGTTTAAGTAATCAGCAATTTTTATCATAGACAAACTCGGTAATACTTCTAACATTTTGGTTTCATCAAAATTATCTGGATTTTTAAATTTAGCAGTTGCTAAATATTCATGAGGAATTTTTTTTGCAAATTGTGGATTAAATAACATGGCAAAATTAATACTTAGATCACGATAATCAACTTCTCTAAAATTAACTATTTCTCCATCAATTTCTCGACCATAAATGTTTAAAGTAAAAATATCCCCCAACTCAATATTAAAATCTTCAGCCACTTTTGCATCAAGTGATATCTGAAGTTGGTTAGGTTTAGATAAATCCCACCATTTCCCTTTTAAAATTGGGTTATCTTTTGGTATATTTTCAACCCAAGAAGATCTTCTTTCACTTCCAATTACCCAATAACTATCATTATCTGGTTTAATATAGCTATTTGGATTCACACCATTAATTTTTACTATTCCGGAAGAAACCATAGGTACTATTTCAATGTTCGCATCAGGGTCCATTTTGTAAACACCTTGTTCAAATTTTTTCTTTTCACCCTTTTGAATTCCAACAAAAAAATAATCAGGTGCAATATCTGGAATAGATCTTGCAATTTCTCTCTTAAAATTTGTTCCAACCAAAGCTAAAGTTAATAATAAAGTTACACCTAAGCCTAAAGACATGATTGTGATAGGAGTAATACTTTTTGTTTGAGTTATATTTTTTATCGATACTTTTAAAGAGATATTTGAAATAAAATTAAACTTTTTTAGTAAATAAATTATAATCTTTGAAAGTAAAAAAAATACAATTAGACATATAAAAAAAGCCAGAAAATAACCCAAGCTATAAGAAGGTCTTTCAGATCCCAGCGTAAACAATAAAACTAAAAATGATAACAAGATAAAACTTAAAATAACTGACTTTTTTGAGTAATAAAATTGTAGGTTTTGGAATACATTTCTAAATAGGTTTGATGCTTTAATTTGATCAATTGAACTTATTGTTGGTATTGAAAAAATTATAAGAACTAACAAACCTACAATAAATATTTTTATAAAATTAATTAAAGAGAATTTTGGATAAACATTTAATCCCAACCCATCAGATAAATATTTGTCTGCAATTGGTACAATTAAAAAACTTGAGCCATAGGAAATTACAGTAATAATAAATAATAATATAAATAATTGAAGATAATAAAGTATTTTTATATTCCCTGAATAAAATCCTACAGCTTTTCTTACAGCTATAGACATATTATTCTGATTTATAAATGACAACAATGTATTAGCGATACCTATTCCAGCAATTAACATTGCACTAATTGAAACTAAAGAGAGAAATTGGGAAAAATTATTAATTATCCTTTTTAAGCCACTAGCTGAATTTTCTGGAAATCTAAGTTTTACTTTTTGGTCATCTTTAAAAATATCTTTGATCTTACTTTCTATTTTTTCTGGATCATCACTTGGTTTAAACTTTACTTTATATTCATAATTTAAAAAACTACCTATTCCATTTAGTTTTAGTATCTCTAAAGTTTGTTTTCCTGCCAATGCCCAATCTCCAAAAGCTACAAACCCACTGACATCAGGTACAGATTTTATAATTCCAACAACTATGAAACTTTGATCTTGTACCTTAACTTTGTCATTTATTTTTATCTTTAAAGTTTTTGATAAACTTTCATTAATCAAAATTGTCTTGGGTTCCTTTTGCATTCTTTCATAAGCATCTTCTGGCTCATAAACAACTTCACCGTAAAGTGGATATTTTTCATCAACTGTTTTAATCCTTGTAAATAATGATTTATTTTTTTCTCTGCCTGTCGTAGAAAGCATTGTACTGAACTCCATCATTTGTGAGACAGTTGAAAATTCCTTTACTTTATTGACTAAATTAAGATCCCCCTGATTACGGTTATAATCGATTTCGAGATCTCCACCCAAAAGAACTTTTGCATTATCATTAAGCTCTTTTTTTAAACTATCTTCGATTGTAAAGATGGCACTTAAAATAAAAAGACTGATAAACAGCGTTACAATAATGCTTGAAATTTTTTTATAATTTCTGCTTAAATCCTTTAAAGCATACTTGAATATTAAACTTAACTCCGAAGAATTATTTAATTTTTCCATCTTTGATTTTAATTTTTCGTTTTGCTTTGTCTGCTAATTTTGGATCATGTGTGACCATTATTAAAGAAGACCCTTCTTCTTTGACGTATTTAAATAAAATTTCAGAGATCATTATTGAGTTTTCGGTATCAAGATTACCAGTTGGTTCATCAGCTAAAATCAAATCTGGTTTCATTGCAATAGCTCTTGCAATCGCCACACGTTGTTGCTCTCCGCCAGATAATTGACTTGGAAGATTATTGAATCTATGTTTTAGACCAAATCGATCTAATAAACTTTTTGCTTCTTTCTCTGGATTTTTAAATTCATTAAGTTCAAGTGTTAAAGCTACATTTTCAACAGCTGTATAATTTGGAATTAAATAGAAAGATTGAAATATAATTCCTATATTTTGCTTTCTAATTTCAGATACTTCGTCTTCATTAAGATTTGTTATTTCCCTGTCTTGAAATATAATTTTCCCTGAGGTTGGACGTTCTAGTCCACCAATAAGCATAATCAAGCTTGTTTTTCCTGACCCACTTTCTCCAACCACAGATACAGTTTCTTTTTTTTTTATAGTTAAATCAATATTTTTTAAAACATTGATATTGTCCTTCCCAGTTTGGTATTTGAGATTTATTTTTTTTAATTTAAGAAGTGTGTTCATGAATAAAAGTTTATTTATAAAAATATTGTTATTCTTTCTAGTGCACATAAATGCAAGTGCAATAGAAAAGGTTATATTATTCGGCGATAGTTTAATGGCGGGTTATGGTCTACCTAAAGAGCAACACTTATCTTTGGTTTTAGAAAGTAATCTCGTTAGGAGTGGTTTAAATATTAAGGTAATAAATGGAAGTGTTTCAGGTAGTACTTCTTCTGGTGGATTGAATAGAGCAGAATGGAGTTTATCAGAACCCGGTATTGATCTAATCATCCTTGGTCTTGGAGCAAATGATATGCTTAGAGGAATTCAACCAGACGAAACCGAAAGAAATTTAGAAGAAATAATTAAAATCGCTAAAAGTAAAAAAATAAAAATTATAATAGCTGGGATGGTTGCGCCAACAACTCATGGAACTAAGTATAAAACAAATTTTGATGCTATTTATCCTAAATTGTCAAAAAAATATAATTTACCCTTAATTCCATTTTTGCTAGAGGGTGTTGCTCTTGATCCAAGTCTAAATCAACAGGATGGCATACATCCTAACAAAGCTGGAACAATAGTTATAAGTAATACAATTCAAGATATTATTTCAAAAAATTATTAATCGGATATGAAAAAAAAATATCATCATTTAGCAAATGGCACATTTCGTAATCCTGAAGGATCAAAGGTGATTGATATGAATTTCAATTGGTCGTTTAAGGTCTTTAACCAAGAAAAAAAAAAATTAGATATGACTTTTCCTGAAAGTAATATCATTAAAAAGGAAAAAGTTTTATTTGATTTAAATAATTTCCAAAAAGAAGATTATGTAGCGTGGATAGGTCATGCAACATTTTTATTAAAATTAGGGGGAATAACAATAATAACAGATCCAGTTTTTTCAAAAAATGCAGGACCTTTATTTTTTGGGCCAAAGAGATTTACCGAACCAGCATTAAAACTTAATGAGATACCAAGAACAGATATTTTTCTACTAACTCACAATCACTACGATCATCAAGATATGAAAACAATAATGAGATTTCCTTATAAAGAATCTAAAGTCCTGTTACCTTTAGGACTAAAAAAATATTTTAAAATTAATAGATTTAAAGATGTAAATGAAATGGATTGGTATGATCAAATAAGAATAAATCAGAATTTAAATATTACTTTTTTGCCATCAGTCCACTGGTCAAAAAGGAGTTTAACGGATACTAACAAAACTTTATGGGGCAGCTATTTGATTGAATACAAAGGAAAAAAAATATTATTTTCATGTGATACTGGTGTTGGAAAAATATATAAAGAATTGGGAGATAAGTATGGTCCAATTGATTTAACATTTATTAACATTGGCGCATATAATTTTTATCCTATGGCTTCAATTAAAGATTCTTCTGCTTACCACACTAACCCTGAAGAAGCCCTTGGACTTGCTAAAGATTTAAAAAGTAAAAAAGTAATTGGAATGCATTGGGGAACTTTTGTCTTATCACTTGAACCAATATTAGAGCCCCCTTTAAGGTTTAAGCAAAATGCAGAAAAATTTGGATTTAAAAAAGATGATGCAATTATTTTTAAAATTGGTGAATTTAAATTATTTAAAGAGCTTTTTGATACTAACTAGAATTTTCCATCAACCACAATCCATCTTGATTTAAAAAATATAGTTTACCATTTATAGGATGAATTTGTATGTCTCTGATTCTTCCAATTTTATCTTTAAATATTATTTCCTCTTTTACGTTTGATAAATCATTAAACTCTAATTTTCTTAAAGACTTATCTTTAAGAGAAGTAATTAATGCATGACCATTCCAATCTTTAAATTCATTACCTTTATAAATTGTGATTGCACTTGTGGCTATTGATGGAACCCAATATTGAATGGCTTTTGTAAAGCCAGGTTTCCATTTTGGCCCTATTGGTATACCTGAATAATTTGTGCCACCCCATCCAAGAATTTTCCAACCATAATTTTCACCTTTCTTTGCTTCACCAAACCAATCGCCTCCTTTTGCACCATGATTGCTCATATAAATTTTTCCATCAAAAGGTGATAAAGCTAAACCTTGAGGATTTCTTACACCAATTTGATATATTTCAGGTAGCCAGTCTGATTTCCCCTCAAAACGAGGATTGTCTTTTGGAATGCCACCATCTAGATAAATTCTAATTATACTTCCTGGATGTTTATTTCCATCTTGAGCAATCATTCCCCCGCCTCTTTCACCTGCAGAAGCAAATAAATAGTTGTCTTTAATTGCAAGTCTTGAACCAAAATGATAGGGCGAGTCAATTGGTGGATTGGCTTGAAAAATATTTTTTAAAATTTAATTTGTTTTTATTAAATTTTGCACGTGCAATTGAAGTACTAGTCTTCCAATTATTTCTATTTTCTGTGTATGAGATGTAAATGTAATCTTCATGATACAGAATATCCAATAATCCTCCCTGTCCATATTCTACAAAATTTAAGTTATGATCAATTTCATTTATTTCCCTTGTAGAAATGTTTACAAATTTTATTTTGCCACCTTTCTCGGTAACAATCATTTCATTTTCATTAACGAACGACGAACCCCAAGGTGCTTCTAATTCAATAATTTTATTAAAATTAAAATTTTTACTAAATGAATTAGTTGAGAATAGTATTAATGATAAAAGAAATAATAATTTCTTCACTCTATGAAAGTTTTGATCTACCACCATCGACAGCAATAATTTGTCCTGTAACCCAAGAACTGTCTTCAGTTATTAGAAATTTTGCAAGCGAAGCCGAGTCTTTACCTTCTCCAAGTCTTTTTAATGGATGGGCTTTTGCTATACCATCAGCTAAAACTTTATTTTTAAGCATTGGCTCTGCAATTTTTGAATTAGTTAAACTTGGAGCAATGCAATTTACTCTTATATTAGGAGCAAATTCTGCTGCTAAAGAAACAGTTAATCCTTCCACAGCTGCTTTAGTTGAAGCTATAATTGCATGATTTGTAAATCCCCTTTGAGCAGCAACAGTTGAAAACAAAACAATCGATCCTTTATTTTTTTTTAAACTTTCTTGATAACCTTTAATTAAATCTACTGCAGAATATAAATTTAGTTTCATACATTTTGTAAAATCTTGTTCTGAAACCATTCTTAAAGGTTTTAAATCAATTGAACCAACACAATAAGCTATACCTTTGATATCATCTATTTCGGACTTAATCTTTTCAACAAAACCATTTTCTAAAACATCAGAGACTGTATATTTACAATTTAGTTTTTCAGACAAAGATTTTGTTCTTTCTTCATCCCTACCAATTAAATGTACTTCTTTGCCGGCTGCGTATAACTGTTCGGCTAAATTAGATCCGATAGATCCTGTCGCACCTACTACTAAATATTTTTCTGACATAAATTTTTAAAGAGTTATATATAGTTAATGAAATTATTTTTTCTACTTGGAAATCAGCTTTTCTCAGAGAAATATCTAGAAAAGTACAGAAAAGACCACTTTTTTTTTATGGCTGAAGATTATCAGCTTTGTACGTACGAAAAGCATCATAAACAAAAGATATTATTGTTCTTATCTTGCATGCGATCTCACGCAGATAGACTAAAAAAAAATAAATTTAAATTAGAATATTCTTCGATCGAGGATAAATCTTTTAAGCTGGATTACACAGAAAAATTAAAAAAAATAATTAAAACAAAAAAAATTAAAGAAATTTCAAGTTTCGAAATTGAGGATAAGTTTTTTGAAAATAAAATTACCAATTTTTTAAAAAAGGAAAAAATTAAATGGAATATTATTCAAACACCAATGTTTTTAAATTCTAGAGAAAAATTCAAAAACTATTTATCGAAATCAAAAAAACCTTTTATGGCAGTTTTTTATAAAGAGACTAGAAGAGATTTGGATATACTCATGAAAAAAGATGGTAATCCAGAAGGAGGCAAATGGAGTTTTGACGAAGAAAATCGAAATAAACTTCCAAAAAATATATCTATACCCAAATTTCCTAAAATTAATGAGACTGTTCATACGAGAAAACTAAAAATTTTAATTGATAAAAATTTTAAAAGTCACCCAGGTAATACGAAAGACTTTTGGTTTGCTACGGAATATGATGATGTAATTAAATTATTAAATTTTTTTATTAAAGAAAAATCAAATTTATTTGGGGATTATGAAGATGCAGTTGATCAGAAAGACAATATATTATTTCATAGTGCTTTAAGTCCTTACATCAATTTAGGTCTTATAACTCCAGAATTTATAATTAAAAAAGTTTTAGATTTTCACAACAAAAATAAAATAAGATTAAATTCCTTAGAGGGTTATATTCGTCAAGTAATCGGGTGGAGAGAATTTATGAGGGGAATATATCAAAGCTATTCAAAAGAAATGGAAACTAGAAATTTTTTTAAACAAAATAGAAAAATGAAAAACTCATGGTACGAAGGAACAACAGGATTACCACCTCTAGATTATGCTATTAAAAATGCAGTGAATTATGGTTGGTCACATCATATTGAAAGGTTAATGATCTTATCAAACATAATGAATTTATGTGAAGTTAAGCCAACGTATGTTTACAAATGGTTTATGGAAATGTTTGTGGATTCCTCTGACTGGGTAATGGTCCCGAATGTTTATGGAATGGGGCTTTTCAGTGATGGAGGAATCTTTGCAACAAAACCATATATTTGCGGCTCCGCTTATTTCATGAAAATGATGGATTTTAAAAAAGGAGAATGGTGCAATACCATGGATGGTCTTTATTGGAGATTCATAAATAGAAATAGAGCCTTCTTTTTAAAAAATCCTAGACTTTCTATGATGGTTAGAATTTTCGATAAAATGAAACCTGATAGAAAAAAATTAATTTTAGCTGAGGCAGAAAAATTTATTAAACAAAATACTGCATAGTGAGAAAAGAAAATTTACCCACAAAAATTTGCCCTGCATGTAAGAGACCTTTTACTTGGAGAAAAAAATGGAAACTAAACTGGGATAAAGTGAAATATTGTTCTAAGAAATGTTCAAAAAATAACTAATTAACAACAAGAGCAGCTTTTCTTTTTCTCTAGTTTTTTTGTTTCAATTACTTCTTCTTTAGGGGCTGATTGCTCAAGAATTTTTGCTGCTTCAGCTTCTTTCTCTTTTAATATTTTATTTTCAATGTATGCGTAAAGAGAGTTGAAACCTAATTTTGAAGCTTTCTTTTCTTCGTAATTCCTTCTGCCTTTAAGATTTTCAATAATTTCAAGAACTTGCGGGTTATTCATATTAGTGTTATCTCATAATTTTGATAATTTACAATAGTTCTTTAAAAAATTCTTTAATTATAGTTGGTATAAACTTTTTGAAATTAAAAAAACCTTTATTGCAATATTTCCAAGAACTTCGATCTAAATTACGATAAAGAAATTTTATATTATTTATTCCTTGAGAAGTTAAAAAATCTAAGTTTTCTCCAACACAAGGATATAAAACATAACTATTCTCAATTGTTTTAAGGTTATCAATATCAATAATTTCACATTCCAAAGATTTTTCATCCAACCTTCTTTTTTGATCCTGAATTATATTAGTCTTAAATTTCACTGTTTTTTCACTAAGTTTAATATTCCTACTGCCGTTATTATTATTAACTAAATAAATTTTTTTAAATTTATGGTCTTTGAAATCAGTCAACTCAAAAGAAAGACTATTATCAAAAATAATTAAATTTTGCTCATCCAAACTTACTGGATTACTAAAATCTTTTAAGAGAGCCTTGTATATTTTCTCGCTAACTTTAGGTGGTGCATTTTCATTTAAATTAATGTTATTAAATCTGTTATTAGTAAATTTTTTTATATTCCATTCACTTGCCAAATAATGCTTACCTTGTGTTTGTATCCCAGCAACCCATCTCCATCCTAATGTATTAGATGCTGCATCTCCATCATAGAGATGCTTCATAAAAAATTCAGCTCCTAATTGCCAAGGTAAATTTAAAGTAAAAATCCAGATACTGGCAAACCACATTCTTGTATGATTATGAAGGTAATTAAATTTTTTTAATTCTTTAACCCATTCATTAAAACATTCTATATTTGTATTTCCATCAATGGCATTTAAATAATCTTTATTATCTTTGTATTTTTCTCTTATAATTTTTAGTTCTATTATGTAATCTGTCCATACATTAGGTCTTAATTCTAACCATCCTTTCCAATAAGTACGCCACAAAACCTCCTGAATAAATTTTTCATTTTTAGAAAATGAAAATTTCTTTAAGGCTTTATCTATAACTTCTAACTCATTTAATATTCCATGAGATATATATGGAGAAATACAAGATATATTTGATCTTTTATCTGGACCAAAATCAAAATTTCTCAATCTTGAATATTCAGAAAGATTATTTTCAACAAAATTATCTAGTTTATTAATGGCTTGCGCCCGACTTGGTTCAAAATTCATGTTATTTTATTTTAATTTTTTCTTGTGAAAATTAATAAATCTTTCAACATTTGATTTATTAAAAGTTTTATTTTCCTCAAATGAAACTTTTTTCATAGAATAAGCTGAACTTTTAGTCATTCTTGAATGAATAATAACATTCCCTTTATATAACCTCAATTTAACTGATCCATTAACTTTACTTCTCTTAAGATCTACAATTCTTTGTAATTTAAATCTCTCTTTAGAAAACCAATATCCATTGTAAATCAGTTCCGCATATCTAGGCATAATTTTTTCTTTTTTATGCATTGTATCTTTATCAAGTGTAACAGACTCTATAGCCCTATGAGCGTGCATTAATAAAGTTCCGCCTGGTGTTTCATATACACCTCTTGATTTTATACCGATAAATCTATTTTCTACTAGATCAACTCTTCCAACAGCATTTTTTCCAGCAATGTCGTTTAATTTTCCAAGCAATTTAGACGGAGATAATTTTTTCCCATTCACTGCAATTGGATCTCCACTTTTAAAGTCTATTTTTACAATTGAAGATTTATTAGGTGCTTTTTCTGGAGATAACGTTCTTTGAAAGATAAAGTCAGGTGCAGAGTTTTTTGGATTTTCTAACACCTTTCCTTCTGTTGATGTATGAAAAATATTATCGTCTACCGAAAAAGGTGGCGCTCCTTTCTTGTCTTTAGGTATTTCAATTTTATTTTTTTTTGCATAATTAATTAGATCTGATCTAGATTTCAGTTTCCAAATTCTCCAAGGCGCAATAACTTTTATTTTAGGACCAAAATAATGATAACCTAACTCAAATCTTACTTGATCATTTCCTTTTCCTGTTGATCCATGAGACACAGCATAGGCATTAAATTTTTTAGCAATTCTAATTTGATCTTTGGCTATTAAAGGTCTGGCAATTGAGGTTCCAAGCAAATAAACACCTTCATATATTGCATGGCCCCTAATCATTGGATAAACATAATCTTTTACAAAAATATCTTTTAGATCTTGAATAATAATATTTTTTACGCCAAGTTTTTTTGCGTTTCTGAAAATTTTATTTCTATCTATTTCTTGACCAATGTCTGCAGTATAACAAATTACTTCTGCATCATAATTTTCCTGTAACCATTTTAATATGATTGATGTGTCCAAACCTCCAGAATAGGCAAGAACTATCTTTTTCTTTGATTTCATTATTTAACTACAGCTTTTTTTAGCCGCGTTATATGCTTTAGTGAAGCCCATCAAAGAATAATGATCAATTGTTTGAGATCCAGATTTATTATATCCAGTAACCATTAATCTTGAGGCCTTTTTCATTCTGCTAACAACTTTTTTTTCAATTTTATTACTTGAAATCCATGCAAAATTATCTTGAGATATATCAAATTTATATTTTGATTTACCAGAGCTAGCTGTAATTGAATTTTGACTGTTGTATTCATAGCCTGAGGTTGTGCTTACTTCGTCTTTAATTTTTTCAGATGGTCTAAAAGTTACAAATAATCTTGCATCTCTATCATTTTTTTTAGGAGATTGAAGAACAGGTTTAGATTGAGCAAAACATACTTTACTATCCCCATTAGTAACAACAATTGCATCCCAGTCTTTAAATGTTCCTATCTTATTTAATTCTTCTGAATAAGAAGTTGATCCTAATAAGAGAATAAAAAAAATTATTTTAAAAATTATGGACATGGATTTGGATATTTTTTTTGAATTTCATTAATTTCATTAATTATTTCTTTATCAAGATTCACTTTTACACTTTCTATGTTTGTTTTCAACTGCTCCATTGTTGTTGCACCAATAATAACGCTAGACATGAAATCCTGTATCTCACAAAATTTTATACACATTTGACTCATATCAATGTTGTATTTTTCACTAATATTAAAATACTCATCAACAGCTTCGTTAGTATTTGGTTTTCGATATCTTGTCCAAAAATCCCAATCTCTTTCCATCCGAGATCCTTTTGGAAATTGCTTATTTCTATATTTACCACTTAAAAAACCACTGGCTAAAGGAGAATAAGATAAACAGCCAATATTTTCTCTTATAGACACCTCGGCTAATCCAACTTCATATGACCTATTTAATAAACTATAGGGATTTTGTATGGACATCATTCTTGGCAAACTCTTTTCCTTTGAGAGTTTGAGATAATTCATAACACCCCAAGGAGTTTCATTAGATAAACCTACATGTCTAATTTTACCTTGCTCAATATACTTTTGTAATTCAACCAACACGTCTTCGAATTTATTCCATTCATTTTCTTTATGCACATAACCAAGTCTTCCAAAATTGTTTACATTTCTTTCTGGCCAATGAAGTTGATATAAATCTATATAATCAGTTTTAAGTCTTTTAAGACTGTTATGAAGTGCAGTTTCGAGATTCTTCCCTACAAAACTATTTTCACCATTTCTAATATAATCTCTTGCAGGACCACAAACTTTAGTTGCAAGTATCACATCTTTTCTTTTTTTTGTTTTTTCAAACCAATTTCCAATGATCGTCTCTGTATGACCAAAAGTTTCAGCTTTAGGAGGTACCGCATAAAGTTCTGCTGTATCCCAAAAATTAACCCCATTTTCTAGTGAGAAATCCATTTGTTCGAAGGCCTCTTCTTGGCTATTTTGTTCACCCCAAGTCATGGTGCCGAGACAAATTGTGCTAATATCTATATCAGTTGTTCCTAATTTTTTATAATTCATTAAATATTAAGTATTTGTTACCTATATTTTGACTGCTTGAAAAATTTTAAAATTATTACTATATATTTAATTATGGAATTCAATAGAGACAATATCTTAAATAGATCAACGACAGCAAAAAAAGCTGTTGTGATGGATGAAGGCCTTAGAGCCTACATGCTTAAAGTTTACAACTACATGGCAACTGGAGTTTTGTTAACGGGAATCATTGCATTGCTATCTTTTAAAATGTCAGTAGTTACAGATGCAAGCGGATCAATAGTTGCTTTAACTGAGTTCGGAAATGCAATTTATCTATCAGGATTGAAATGGGTGGTTATGTTAGCTCCTCTCGGAATTGTTTTTTATATGAGTTTTGGGATAAATAAAATGAGTTCTTCAAAAGCTCAAACTACTTTTTGGATTTTTGCAGCCTTGATGGGTTTGTCACTATCATCAATTTTATTAGTTTACACAGGTCTTAGTGTGACGAGAGTATTTTTCATATCTTCAGCAACATTTGGAGCTATGAGTATATATGGTTACACAACTAAAAGAGACCTCACAAAATTTGGATCATTCTTAATGATGGGTTTGATCGGTATTATAATCGCATCTTTAGTAAATATTTTCTTAAAATCTTCAATGATGTACTTTGCTATTTCAATCATTGGAGTTCTTATATTTGTTGGATTAACTGCATACGATACACAAAAAATTAAGAATATGTACGCAGCATCAGATTCAGGTGAAGTAATTGGCAAGAAAGCTATTATGGGAGCTTTAACATTATACTTAGATTTTATAAATTTATTTATAATGCTTTTAAGATTGTTCGGTCAAAGAAGATAATCAAAAACTATAGTTTTTTCCAATTTGTTTTTTTTAGAAGTATTTCTAAATCATAAGCATTATTTAAAATTTTACCATTTCTATCAGTTATTAAATATTTCAAATTCTTATTAGAAGGTTTAAAATTTTTACAAATGTTGTAGATAGCTTTTTCTGCTGCATTTTTAAAAATACTAAAACTTACTCTTTTACTTGATATTGAGAGGCCATAGTCTTTCCAAGATCCTTCAGATACCATTTTAGCATATAGGTCTAATATAATTTTTAGTTCTTTTTTTTCAAAAAAATACCTTTGGTTTTGTTCTTTGTTTGAATTATTTATTACTAATTTTAAATTACTCATTTAATTTGTGTTTATTAATCAACCCAACTTGTGATGCTGTAAAGATGAATGTAATTGGTAGCATTCCCCAAACTTTAAAGTTAACCCAAAATTCCTCTGTTTGAGTTCTCCAAACAATTTCATTTAATATAGCTAAAAAAATAAAAAAATAAGTCCATCTGTTATTCAAAATTTTCCAACCTTCATCAGACATTGGCAGTGTTTTTCCAAGTATTAATTTTAAAACTGGTTCATTGGTGAAGTATTTTCCAAAGAATAAAGCTAAGGCAAATAAAATATTTATAATAGTGGGTTTCATATAAATAAAAATTGGATTATCAAAATAAATTGTTAAACCTCCAAATAGAGTAATTAAAATTCCTCCTAACAAAGGAACCATCGGAACTTTTTTTTCCAGTATCCAAACCAATAGAACAGAAATTATTGTTGCGACAATTAGAGGTGGTATTGCAACTTTTAAATTTTTATCACTGTTATAATAAAAAAAGAAAAAAATAGCTAAAGGCCCAACGTCTGTAATGAATTTTAGAAGTGATTTATTCACTGCTACATATTAACAGATTAATAAAACATTTATATTTTTTTTATTGATTTTTTTCATCAAATATCCATATTTAATATCGTGAGTACTCAAAAAGCTAAATTTTCAATTGGAGACGTTGTAAAACATAGACACTTCGATTTTAGAGGTGTGATTTACGATGTTGACTTTGAATTTAATAACTCAGAGGAGTGGTATCAATCGATTCCAAAAAACGTGAGACCTAGAAAGGATCAGCCATTTTATCATTTACTAGCAGAGAATGACGAAATTACTTACGAGGCTTATGTGTCTGAGCAAAATCTATTATTTGATGACTCTGAAGAGCCTATAAAACACCCTCTAATTAACGAAATTTTTTCAGGTAAGCGTGGATCAAGCTACTTCAAGCCTTCAAATTAACTAATAGCCAATATTTAAACACAATTGTCCCAAATCTCTGTCATATCTGTTTGTTATAAAATATTTAATTCTGATCAAGAGTACTGTTTTTCCTCTATCTCCCTCTGTATTCTTGGTCAGAAAATTTTGAACAATTTTAATCTAAAATTTATGTGTTATAAAAAATTATGATTAATTATTTCAATCCGAATAATACTTTAAAGATAATTAATAAAATACAAAAGTTTGTATTTGCTCTATTTATAATTGTATTGTTACTTGGATTAGTTGAAGCTTTAGTTCTTTCTCCTGAGGATTATAAGCAGAGTGACTCAGTTAGGATTATGTATGTCCATGTTCCATCAGCTTGGATATCACTCGGAATATTTTCATTTATTTCCATTCTTTCTTTTGGAGTTTTTGTTTTTAAAAATAAAAATTTCTCTTTAATAACAAAAAGTTTAGCACCTTCTGGTTTTGTTTTTAGCATAATAGCTTTAGTTACAGGATCAATTTGGGGAAAACCAACCTGGGGAACTTGGTGGGCTTGGGATGCAAGAATAACTTCAATGCTTTTACTTTCAATTTTTTATTTATTGTTCATTACTTCTTGGAAGATTACGACAGACACTAGTAAAGCAGAAAAAATTAGCTCAATAATAGCAATTATTGGTCTTATAAATATTCCAGTTATAAAATTTTCAGTAGAATGGTGGAATACTTTACACCAACCTGCGTCAGTAAAAATTTTGGAAGAAACAACAATTCATTCTTCAATGTTGACACCATTAGCTATAATGACTGCGGCATTTGCTCTATTTTCACTTTTGATATTTTTAATGAAATATAATACAGAACTGTTAAAGATTAAAAATAAAGGTCTTAATAGATTATGATTAGTGAACTACTAAATATGAATGGATACGGTGTATACGTTTGGTCATCATTTATATTTACTCTATTTTCTTTTAGCTTCTTGTACGCGGTAGTAAAATTAAATTTAATTAAAGAGAAAAAGAAATTTGAGGAAAATTATAAATCACTAGATGAAAAGAAACTTGCATCAGTAGCTAAGCAAAAAACGTACAGAGAGATATTAGCAAACACTTCCACATCTAAAGTTTAACTAAAATTCACATGTACGGAAAAAAAGTTAAATTTAGAGCCCTTTTTATTTTTTTAATTTTAATTTCATTAGTTCTTACAATTTTTTTGGTGGTTAAATCTCTTGAGGAAAACGTAGTATATTTTAAGTCTCCAACAGACATTAAAAACCTTAATGAAATCAAAAATGCTCAAAAAATTAGAGTTGGTGGAATGGTGAAAAAAAATTCTATTAAAATCAACGATAAAGAAATTTTTTTCGTAATTACGGATTTCAAAAATGAATTATTAGTCAACTTTAATGGATCTGTACCTAATCTGTTTGAAGAGGGTAAGGGTGTAGTTGCTGAAGGTTTCTTAAAGGATAAAAGTTTTCTAAATGCTGACAAGATTTTAGCAAAACATGATGAAAATTATATGCCTCCTGAAGTAATCGAGGCTATGAAAAGCAATTAATTTGTATGTCTAATTATTTAGGAAATTATTCTTTATATATTGCTTTAATAGCATCTGTTTATTTAATTTTTAAGTCATACTTGGATGCAAATTCAGAAAATAAATATTTAGATAAAAACTTTATTTTAATTACTTCAATACAAACTATAATGATTACGGTAAGTTTTTTTAGTCTAGTTGCAGCTTTTGTAATTTCAGATTTTAGTAATGAAACTGTTTTCAACAATTCTCATACTTTAAAACCTTTATTTTATAAAGTATCAGGCACATGGGGAAATCACGAGGGAAGTTTATTATTGTGGTTATTAGTTCTTTCAATTTTTCTATTTATTTTTTTATTAAATTCAAGATCACAAGATACTAAATACAAACTTTTAACGATACTATTTCAACAAATTATTATTTCAGGTTTTCTAGTTTTTATTTTATTAACTTCCAACCCATTCAAAATGCTATATCCAATTCCTAGCGAGGGATTAGGTTTGAACCCTATTTTACAAGACCCTGCTTTAGCTATTCATCCTCCAATTTTATATTTAGGTTATGTTGGAACATCTATTATCTTTTCAGCTTCACTTGCCTCAATGATTAGCGGAAATATTGGAGATAAGTGGGCAAGGCACATTAAAAAATGGGTTTTGGTATCTTGGGTATTTTTAACAATTGGTATTTTGCTTGGATCTATATGGGCATATTATGAGCTGGGCTGGGGAGGTTTTTGGTTTTGGGATCCTGTAGAAAATGTTTCATTAATGCCATGGTTTTGCTTAACAGCGCTACTGCATACTGTAATTGTATTACAGAAAAGAAATTCGTTTAAAGAGTGGACTATTATTTTGTCAATTACAACTTTCTCACTGAGTATGAGTGGCACTTTTCTTGTTAGGTCTGGAATTTTAAATTCAATTCACACTTTTGCAAACGATCCATCAAGAGGGCTATATATATTAAGTTTTCTCTTTATCCTAATTTTGATGTCTATATTAATTTTCTTTTTTAATCAGAATAAAATATCAAACACAGCCAAAGAGAATTTTATTTTAAGTAAAGAGACTGCAATATTAGTGAATAACTGGTTTATGATGTTTTTTTTATCTGTTGTTCTTGTTGGTACAATTTATCCAATTTTTCTTGAAGTTTTAAATGGTTCAAAAATTTCTGTTGGTCCGCCTTTTTATCATAATCTTTTAATACCCTTCTTAATTCCTTTTTTAATATTCATGAGCTTTGGCCCAAGTTTGAAATGGATTAAAGATAAATTAAAAAAGTTTAACTATAATATTTTAATTATTTTTTTAGTTTCATTACTTATTTCATATGTCATTTTAACAAAAACCGAAAATTCATTTCTGTTGTCTATTCCTCTGATAGTTTTGAGCATCTATCTTTTATTAGTAACAATTAAGGATTTTTTCGTTAGCAAATCCTCGATTAGCCAAAAAATTTCACATTTTGGTTTTAGCTTATTAATTACAAGTATCTTATTGAATGGACTTTTTTCTAATGAATTCAATTCAAATATGAAAGTAGGAGATGAAAGAATATTCAATGACAAAGTTGTAAAATTAAAAGAAGTTAATGTTAAAGATGTAGACAATTATAAATCTCTTAAAGCTAGTTTTGAAGTTACGAATAAAAATTCCTCTTTTGCTTTATACCCAGAAGTTAGGATTTACCAGCAGCCTTTAACTATTACGAGTGAAGCAGATATTAAGACAACATTATTTTCAGATAATTTTTTAGTATTTAATATTTTAAAAGACGATGGCTATTATAACGTAAGATATCAATATAAGCCCTTAATGATTTGGATATGGATCTCAACTATATTTATTAGTTTTGGTGGTTTATTAAGTGTTATTAGAAAAAATGAGCAAAAATATTAAATTTTTAGGATTACTACTAACATTAATAATAATTTTTATAATCTTGCTCAAGGGATTGAACGTATCGAAAGATTACTCTAACGAGAAATTAAAAAGTAAAATAGATTTTTCACTTAATGCAAAAAAACTATTTTCTGATGAAATAATTAATATTTCAGACTTATTTGATAAAAATAGTCCTTCTGTAGTAAATATTTGGGCATCTTGGTGTGCACCATGTAGAGAAGAGCATCAGTTTTTAATGAAATTAAAAGATATGAACATAAATATAATTGGAATTAATTATAAAGACAGTCCAAAAAATGCGAAAAATTTTTTAAGCTCACTTGGAAATCCTTATTCAGAAGTTATTACCGATAATGATGGAACAAAATCAATAGAATTCGGAGCTATTGGTGTTCCTGAAACTTTTATCATAAGTGGTAAAACAAATGAGATAATTAAAAAGTATATTGGTCCATTGACAAGTGACAATTTAATAGAAATAAAAAATTTATTAAAAAAAAATGTTTAAAATTTTAAAATTAATATTGCTGCTATATTTTAGTTTTAATTTTTCCTATGCGAATGAAATAAATACCAAAGTAGATCAAATTACAAAAAACTTAAGGTGTTTGATATGCCAAGGCCAATCTGTTTACGACTCTCAGTCCGATTTTGCTGTTAGTATGAAGCTTGTTGTAAAAAATAAGATTGATGAAGGTAAAGAAGAAGAAGAAATATATGATTATTTAAAAAATAAATATGGAGAGTGGATTGTATATGAACCAGAATTAAACCAAAATACATTTTTACTCTGGTCAATACCTTTGATTTTGTTCGCTTTTGGCGGCCTTTTAATTATTAGAAAAGTATCTATAAAGTAACCAGGATTTTTAATATGAAGATTTTAATTAAAACTTTGATAATTTCATTTCTTACTGTCTCATTTTCTAACGCAGAAAATAAATGGAGTTTTTACACTGGCATGTTCGATTTCAGCGATGATGGTAAGAGAGCAAATCTATTTGGTGCCGAATATATAAATTTTAATGCTAGCAAAGATATTTTCTTAGGAAATGTTCAGCCTGTGACAGGCGCAATGATAACAGCTGATGATGCATTATATATTTATACAGGTTATCAATTAAATCAAAAATCTAATTCAACTACTTTCTCTCCTAGTTTTGCGATTGGATATTATGACGAAGGAGATGGCAAGGACTTAGGTCACGAAATTGAATTTAAGACACAAATACAGATATTATTTGATATCTCATCTAATTCTGAATTAGGTATTTCTTATAATCATATTTCTAATGCGAGTCTTGGAGATAAAAATCCTGGGGCAAATAGTTATATGTTTAATTTTACAAAAAAATTTTAACTTAAGATATGAGATTAAAAGATTGTCATAACTTTTATGACTTTAGAAAATTGGCAAAACAAAAGCTTCCATCTCCAATATTTCATTATATTGATGGGGCTGCGGATGATGAAATAACTTATGCAAGAAATAGTAGTGCATTTAATGATGTTGACTTAGTTCCAAATGTCTTAAGAGGTGTTGAAAATGTGGATTTGTCGACAACTATTTTTGGAAAAAAATTAGATTTGCCTTTTTATTGTTCTCCAACAGCTCTGCAAAGGTTATTCCATTACGAAGGAGAAAGAGCGGTTGGAAAAGCTGCAAAGAAGTTTAATACGATGTTTGGTGTTTCGGCATTGGCTACAGTTAGTGTTGAGGAAATTTCATCTTTAATAGACACACCAAAAATGTTTCAATTTTATTTCCATAAAGACAGAGGATTAAATGACTCTTGTTTAGAACGAGCAAAAGCAGCAAAATTTGATGTGATGGCTTTAACTGTTGATACGATAACAGGAGGAAATCGTGAAAGAGATTTAAGAACTGGATTTACATCACCTCCAAAATTAACACTTTCGAGCTTGTTTAGTTTTGCCACAAAACCAATGTGGGGAATAAATTATTTAACCAAAGGAAAATTTGAACTACCACATCTTCAAGATTTTGTTAAAGAAGGAACTGACACAAATACTTCAATTGGTAATTATTTTTCTACTATGTTGGATCAATCTATGAACTGGGACGACGCTGAAAAATTGTGCTCTCAGTGGGGTGGCCATTTTGCGCTTAAGGGAGTTATGAGTGTTGAAGATGCTAAAAGAGCAGTTGATATCGGATGCACTGGTATAATGGTATCAAATCATGGAGGAAGACAACTTGATGGATCTAGATCACCTTTCGATCAATTAGCTGAAATTGTTGATGCAGTTGGTGATAAGTTAGATGTTATTTGTGAAGGTGGATTTCAAAGAGGAACTCATATGTTAAAAGCTTTATCTATGGGTGCAAAAGCTTGTGCTGGTGGAAGATTATATCTTTATGCTTTAGCTGCAGCAGGTCAAGAAGGTGTTGAGAGAGCACTTAACTTATATAAAACTGAATTAGTAAGAGACATGAAATTAATGGGCTGCACAAAGATCAGTGATCTTAATCGAAATAATTTAAGATTCCGAAATGCATGAGCTTAAAGAATTGTTATAATTTTGAAGATTTTAGAAAGCTAGCTAAAAAAAAACTTCCAGCTCCAATTTTTCATTACATTGATGGTGGTGCAGATGATGAAACCACTTTAAAAAGAAATACAAATTCATTTGATGATTGTGACTTAATCCCTAATATTCTTAGAAGCGTAGGAGAACCAGATTTATCAACCACAGTTTTTGGTAGAAAAATAGATATGCCAATTTTTTTATCACCTACTGCTATGCAAAGTTTATATCATCCTGATGGAGATAAAGCTTCAGCTAGAGCTGCAGAAAAATTTGGTACCATGTATAGCATGTCGACAATGGCTTCATTTTCGATTGAAGAAATTGCTAACATATCAAGTGGACCAAAATTATTTCAACTTTATATCCATAAAGATAAATCATTTACTGATGATTTGATTGATAGGTGTAAAAGAGCAAACTTTGACGGTTTATGCTTAACTGTTGATACTTTGGTTGCAGGAAATAGAGAAAGAGATCACAGAACTGGTTTTACAACTCCTCCTAAATTCACATTAGAAAGTATAATGAATTTCGCGATGAGACCAGGATGGTTATTCAGATATTTTACGAATAAGAAATTTGAACTTGCAAATATTAAACACAAAACTGACAAGGGAACTAACATTACAAAATCCGTAATAGATTATGTTAATGAACAGTATGATCCACAAATGAATTGGGAAGATGCAGAATACTGTATAAAAAAGTGGGACGGACCTTTTGCCTTGAAGGGTGTAATGTCTGTAGAGGATGCAAAGAGAGCAGTTGATATTGGTTGTACAGCAATAATAATATCAAATCATGGAGGAAGACAACTTGATGGATCTAGAACTCCTTTTGATCAACTAAAGGCTATTTCAGATGCTGTGGGTGATAAACTTGAGATAATTTTAGATGGAGGTGTTAGACGGGGAACTCACGTTCTCAAGGCTTTAGCTGCAGGTGCTACAGCTTGTAGTTTTGGTAAAGCTTTTTTGTTCAGTTTAGGAGCAGGTGGTCAACAAGGAGTAGAGAGGCTGCTTCAAAATATGCACGATGAAATTAGAAGAAATATGATCCTTATGGGCTGCAAAAGTGTAAAAGAGTTAGATAGATCAAAGATAATTTACCGAAATTAAATATTTTTTATAAATAATTTTTATTATTATTTTCACTTTAAATAAATAGACATGAAGTTGCTTTTCAGTTAGTTTGTCGACGAAAAATTATGATTGAATTAGCAAAAGCATTAGATCGTTTAGGAACTGAGAGTGCATTTTCTGTTCTAGCAGAAGCAAAAAAATTAGAAGCACAAGGCAAACCTATGATCCATTTAGGTCTAGGACAACCTGACTTTAAAACTCCAAAACATGTTGTTGAAGCTGCAAAAAAAGCTCTAGATGACGGTCATCATGGTTATGTTTTATCAAATGGAATTCCAGAATGTCGAGAAGCTGTCGCAAGATGGGTCAAGAGACTTTACAATGCTGATATTGATCCAAATAGAGTTTTAATAATGCCAGGTGGTAAACCTACAATGTATTATGCAATTACTTGTTATGGTGAACCAGGTGTTGAAATAATTCATCCAACTCCAGCTTTTCCAATTTATGAGTCAATGATTAATTATTCTGGAGCAAAAGCTGTTCCATATGATTTAACTGAGGATAAAGATTTAAAATTTGATCCAGACAAAATTCTGTCTTTAATAACTGACAAAACTAGACTTTTAATTCTAATAAATCCAAACAACCCAACTGGAAGCTTTGTTGAAAAACCTGCAATTGACTACTTAGCAAAAGAATTAGAAAAACATCCGCAGGTCACAATTTTAAGTGATGAAATTTATAGTAGACAAATTTTTGACTATAAGGAAATGCCAACTTTCTTTAACTATCCTAATTTAAGAGACAGATTAATTGTTCTTGAGGGTTGGAGTAAAGCATATTCTATGACTGGATGGAGACTTGGTTGGAGTTACTGGCCAGAGCATTTGGTTGAACATGTAAACAAACTTTTGATTAATAGTGTATCATGTGTAAATGCAGCAGCCCAATATGCTGGTATAGCCGCATTAGATGGTCCAGAAGATTCTATTAAAGATATGTTAGACAAATTTACATTAAGAAGAAATTTAATTCACAAAGGATTAAATGATTTACCAGGAGTTGAGTGTAGTTTGCCGGGAGGAGCTTTCTATGCTTTTCCGAATATAAAAGGGACTGGCATGAATGGATCTGAGTTTTGCAAAAAAGCAATGCATGAAGCTGGAGTTGCGATTGTTCCTGGCACTGCGTTTGGTAAAACTTGTAATGATTACGTTAGATTTAGTTTTGCCGCATCTAGAGATAATATAATGCAAGCCTTAGAAAATATAGGCAAGATGCTTTCTAAATAAACTGTATTTTTAATCAATATTTTTGTATTATTAAAGAATGAACGAAACCGTCCAAGCAGAATTAAAAAAGATATTTAACGGAAGATTTTCTACCTCAGAGTCTACTCGTGCAAATTATGCAAGAGGGGAAGATACCTATAACCCAATATTATCAAAGGCAGTTGTATTTCCAGAAACTAATGAAGAAGTTTCAAAAATTCTAAAAATTTGTAACGAGCATAAAATTCCAGTGGTTCCATTTGGAACCGGCACATCTCTTGAAGGCCATGTTGTTGGAAATCAAAATGGTATTACGATTTCTTTAGAAAAAATGAATAAAGTTTTAAGTGTAAATGCTGAGGATTTTGACTGCAGGGTGCAAGCAAATGTAACAAGAAAGCAATTAAATGAATATTTAAGAGAAGATGGAGTATTTTTTCCGATAGATCCTGGTGCAGATGCTGCACTCGGTGGAATGGCATCTACTTCAGCTTCAGGAACAATGGCAGTGAAATATGGAACAATGAGAACAGTTATTTCTGGCTTAACAGTTGTTTTACCAAATGGAGACATAATTAAAACTGGTGCAAGAACTAAAAAAACTTCTGCGGGATATAACTTAACTAATTTGTTTATTGGATCTGAGGGAACATTAGGAATTATTACAGAAGTTCAATTAAGACTATCACCAATACCTGAAAGCATAATGAGTGCAGTTTGCTATTTTCCAGATTTAGACTCAGCAGTAAAGACAGCGCAAGAAGTTATTCAGTACGGTGTTCCAATTGCAAGAATTGAAATGTTAAACAAAGACCAAATGGAAATTAGCATTAAATATTCAAAGCTAGAAAACATCAAAGCATCACCAACTTTATTCTTTGAATTCCATGGTAGTGAACTATCAAATAACGAGTCTATAAAAATTGTTGAGGAATTATCAAAAAATAATGGTGGAAGTGATTTTCAATGGGCATCTTCTCCTGAAGAACAAAAAATATTATGGAAAGCAAGGCATGATGTTTACTATTCAGTAAAAGCTTTAGGTCATGACATGAAAGTGTATTCTACAGATGTTTGTGTACCAATTTCCAAGTTAGTTGAGTGCATTTCATGGGCGGAAAAAGAAGTAAAAAAATTAGGTCTAACTGCACCAATGGTTGGTCATGTTGGAGATGGAAATTTTCACTCCATAATATTGTATGATCCTGATGATGAAGAAAAACAAAAAAAAATTAGACAGTATAGCGATGATCTAATTAACAAAGCTTTAGAGTTAGAGGGAACAATTACAGGAGAACATGGAATTGGTCTTCAAAAGAAACATTACCTATTAAGAGAGCATCCAGATAATTTGCCAGTGATGAAAGCTATTAAAAGAAGTATTGATGTAAACAATATCATGAATCCTGGTAAGGTTTTTGATCTAAATTAATCCAAATTAAAATGAAAAAAATTTTAATCACGAGAAGGCTTTTAAGATCTTGTGAGGATAAAGCTAAAGAATTATTTGATGCTAACTTTAATTTAAATGATGAACTCTACTCTCAAAAGAAGCTAATAGAGATGAGCACAGGCTGTGATGGTATTTTATCGGCTTTAACAGATAAGCTAGATGCAGAAACAATTAATCAATTACCTGAGAGTGTAAAAATTATATCAAATTTTGCTGTAGGTTTTGGAAATATAGATTTAGAAGCTGCAAAGAAAAGAGGGATTGCAGTAACAAACACGCCAGATGTTTTAACTGATGCTACTGCAGAAATTGGGGTTTTGTTGATATTAGGTGCATGCAGAAGAGCATCTGAAGGAATTGAAAAAGCTAGAGAAGGTGGCTGGGTTTGGTCAGCAGATATGTTGATTGGTAAACAATTAACGGGCACTAGACTTGGAATACTTGGCATGGGTAGAATTGGTCAAAAAATAGCTAAAATAGCTAAATCTTTAGGTATGATAATTCATTATCACAATCGTTCAAAATTAAGCGAAGAAAAAGAACAAGGCGCAACTTACCACGATAACTTAAATGATTTGATGAAAGTCTCTGATGTCCTTTCGGTATGTTGTCCTGCATCTAAAGAGACAATAAATTTAATCAATAAAGATACACTAGAACTATTACCAAAAGGTGCAGTCGTGACCAATGTTGCAAGAGGAGATATTATTGAAGATGAAGCTTTAATAGATGCTTTGGAAAGAAGAAAAGTTTATGCAGTCGGGCTAGATGTATACAAAAATGAACCAAATTTAAATCCAGGATATCTTAAACACAAAAGTGCTTTTATTCTTCCTCATTTGGGTAGCGCAACTAAAGAAACTAGAACTGCAATGGCCAATCTGGCCATAGATAATATGGATGAGTTTTTCAAAACAGGAGACTGCAAAAACAAAGTAAATTAACAATCTGAAGTTGTAATTGGTAATTAAAATTATTCTAACTTTCTAGACATATTTTTTATTTCAATTTAAAATTTATTTATAAAAAATAAATTTAGAGAGGAAATAATGAAAGCACAGGTTTTACATAAGTATGACCCAGAAATGAAAGCAGATGTTTGGGTCACAGGTGAAGAGTTACCAAATCCTAAAATTGAGAAAGCAAGCGATGTGATTGTTAAAATTGGAGCTGCAGGTGTTTGTAGAACTGATTTGCATATAATTGAAGGAGTTTGGAGGCACATTACAGATCAAAATAACGATCTGTTGCCGATGGTAATGGGACATGAGAACGCTGGATGGATAGAGGAAGTTGGTAAAGATGTTACAGGATTTAAAAAAGGTGATGCAGTTATTTTACACCCTAAAGTTTCTGGCAC
The DNA here is from genome assembly GCA_902614975.1 of uncultured Pelagibacteraceae bacterium. GTDB lineage: Bacteria > Pseudomonadota > Alphaproteobacteria > Pelagibacterales > Pelagibacteraceae > Pelagibacter. The sequence continues at coordinate 32,520 of CACMND010000005.1, read as the reverse complement.
AGGAGGAACATGCTTAGATTGTAGAAGAGGAAACGATATGCATGCTGAAGATCCAATTTTTGCAGGTTTGAATGTAAAACACGGGGGATATTCAGAATTACTTCAAACTAGCGTAAGAAATCTAATAAAAATTCCAAAAGTTTTAGGTCCAATAGACGTTGCGCCATTTTCAGACGCAGGTTTGACTGCTTACAGAGTTGTAAAAAAAGCTACTAGACACCTTCTGCCAGGTGAAAATTGTGTAATCATAGGTGCTGGTGGATTAGGACATATAGCAATTCAATGTATGAAAGCAATGTGTGCTGCAAATATTATTGTTGTTGAAAAAGCAAAAGCACCTTTAGAACATGCAATGGAACTAGGAGCTGACCATGGAGTTTTAATAGATGGTAATGAAATTGAAAAAGTAAAAGAACTTACAAAAGGAAAAGGTGCAGAGGCTGTTATAGATTTTGTTGGTGAAAAAGGTTCTACGCCAATGGGAATTAAAATGACCAAAGCAACTGGGACTTTCTATATTGTAGGTTACGGAGAAGAAATAAGAGTTTTGGCGATTGATATGATCGATCAAGAAAAAAGTATAGTTGGAAGCTTAGTAGGTACATGGGCTGAATTATATGAATTAATGGAACTAGCAGATAAAGGTTTAGTAAAACTTTCAATGAAAGAATACAAACTTGAAGAAGCTAATAAAGCACTACATGATTTAAATGATGGTAAGATTAAAGGTCGTGCAGTGTTAGTTCCATAATTAACAACAAAGAGAGGAAAAAAGATGAAGACAATAAAAACTTGCGTAACCGCTCTAATATCAGCTTTGTTGGTATTTAGTCCTGTTGCGTATGCTGATAAGTGGAGTGATCAGTTTCCACATATCAAAGCAACTGGGGATATTCCTGGTGATTGTTCTTACGAGTCTATGTCTAAGAAAAACTATAAAGGCAAGACGCTTAAGATTAATACACATGCTGTACCAGTCATGGGAGAGCCAACAGCTCTACATGCTGAGCAGTTCGCTAAACTTACTGGAGCAAAAGTTGATGTTACTCATACACCAGCAGGTGACTTATATGCGAAAGCAATGGTACCATTTCAAGCTGGACAAGCTCCATATGACATCGTTTTTGGATTTTCAAACTTCATTAACGATTGGAGAAGATACTTAGAGCCAGTTCCAAAGAAATACGTTGAGATGAAACAAATGAAAGACGTTACTCCGTCTCACATCGGTGTAGCATCTTGGGATGGTGTTATGTATCAGTTTCCGGTTGATGGAGACAGACATTATCTAAAATATAGAAAAGATGTAATTGATAATCCTGAGTACCAAAAACAATATAAGGAAGCTACTGGTAAAGAACTAAGAGTTCCTCAAACTTGGAAAGAGTATGGAGAAATGGCAGCTTACTTTAATAATTGGGACTGGGATGGAGATGGCGAGAAAGAATACGGATCTGCTGAAGTAATGAAAAAAGACGATCTAATGTATGCTGCTTTCTATTCAAGATCTGCTGCTTACTCAAAAAATCCTAAAACACCTGGTGGTTTTTTCTTTGATTTAGAAACTATGAAACCACTAATTAACAATCCAGGTTTTGTTGAAGCTTTAACTGACTGGGTTGAGGCAACTAAATATGTTCCTCCAGGAGGAATAAATTTTGGTTTAGGTGATGAAATTGGATCATTTGGTGGAGGACAAACTTTGTTTAGTTTTTCATGGGATGATGCATTTGTTGCCGCTATGCAACCAGATAGTCCAATAAACAATAAAGTTGGTGCTGCACAGTTACCAGGAGCAATGAAAGTTTGGAATAGAAAAACTAACTCTTGGGATGAAGGCTTTAACCAAGCTCCTTTCTTCGTATGGGGATGGGCAGTTGGAGTAGCTAAGAAAAGTAAAGAGAAAGAAATGGCTTTCGATTACCTATGTTTCTTTGCTAACGAAGCTAACCACCAAGCAGATATTGGAATTGGTAGATTTGGTGTAAACCCATTTAGAAATGATGACTTTAAAGTTGATGTATGGACACAAATTGGTTGGGATAAAGATATTGCTCAATCATATGTTGATACTCTTGCACAAATGGAACAAAGTAAAAATAGAGTATTTCCATTAAGAGTTCCTGGAACTTTTGAGTTTAATGCTGCATTGGCTACTGCTGCCGCAAAAGCATTAGCTGGTCAATTATCTCCACAAGCTGCTTTAGACGAAGCTGCTAAACAGTGGGAAGATATACTTAACAGAGTAGGAAAAGATAACGTAAGAAAAGCCTATGCTGTTGGTGTAGCAATGGAAGATAATAAGCAATAATTTTGTAAAACTTGTGGCCGTTTTTTAACGGCCACATTTTAAAATAATCCAAAAAAAAAATTATGAATTTTAAACACAAGTTTGTTTTTTTATTCCCAGGATTGTTTGTACTTATTGGAATTTTAATTTTTCCAATTATTTTTACTATTAGATTAAGTCTTTCTGGATGGAATAGTTATACACCAGAAATGAACTTCATAGGTATTACGAATTATATAAGGTTATTTACTGATGACCCGAGGTTTTGGGAGTCTTTTTTTAGGCTAAGTTTTTTATCAGTAACTACAGTTATTCTTCAATATGTTATCGGATTTGCTTTAGCGATGATGGTTTGGAGAGAAATAAAATTTAAAAGATTTTTTAGAGTAATTTTTCTAGTACCAATGATGACAACTCCGGTAATAATGACAGTTATTTGGAGAACATTTTTTCATGAGTCCCTCGGTCCTGTAAATGATTTGTTAGGTGGATTAGGAGTAAAACCTATTTTATGGTTGAGTGATCCGGTTATTGCAAAGTTTACTGTTATAATTGTTGAGGTTTGGCAATGGACACCATTTATGTTTTTGCTATTACTAGCTGGACTTTTGTCACTTCCAAAAGAACCCTTTTTGGCAGCCGCTATAGATGGAGCAAGTCCATTTAGAAAATTTGTTTATGTAACTTTTCCTTTGATGGCCCCAATATCAATTGGAGCAATAATAATAAGACTTATCGAGGCTTCAAAAATAATGGATACAGTATTTGTTTTGACTTCAGGAGGACCAGGTACTGCAACTGAGACCTCAAGTTTTTATATTTATATTAAAGGATTAAGAGAATTTCAGATGGGTTATGCAGCAACCTTATCTTTCACTTATCTTGTCATAATGATTATCAGTTTAACGATAATAGCTAAAGTTTTAACCAAATTAATGATCAAAGAATAACTATGAGCAAACTTTACACTTTTCTTAAATATTTCTTTATTACATTTTGGACTGTATTTGTTGTTGCGCCATTTCTGTGGGCTGTATCAACATCTTTTAAAGACTTCCAATCTGTAAATAGTAAAGTAACTTATATACCTTGGTTAGATTTCGAACCAACACTGGAGGGTTGGAGAGTTTTAATTAAGTCTCCAGCTAAAGGTGGAGTAGATATTGTCGAGCCTTATTTTAATAGTATTTTTGTAACCTGTACTGCTAGTTTAATAAGTATTGTTCTTGGTACTCTTGCTGCTTATGCACTATCAAGATTTACCTTTAAAGCCGGATTTGTAAGAAACAACGATATTACTTTTTTCTTCATTTCACAAAGAATTATGCCTCCAATTGTATTATCAATTCCTTTCTTTATTTTTCTAAGCACAATAGGATTGCTTGATAGTTTATTAGGTCTAGTGGTCGTATATATCGTTTTATTAATGCCAATTGCTGTTTGGATTATGGTAGATTTTTTTAATAGAGTTCCAAAAGAATTAGATGAGACTGCATTAATTGATGGGTGTAATCCTTATCAAGCTTTCTATAAAGTTGTTTTACCAAATTCAATACCTGGTTTAATTGTTGCAGGAATGTTTTGTATTATTTTTGGATGGATAGATTTCTTTTTTGCATTTATTTTAACATTTACTGAAGTACAATTGTTACCTGTAAAAGTTGTTGCACTTAATTCATCAATAACACCATGGTGGAGCCTTTCGGCGTCAGCTTTAGTCTCAGTTGCACCATTAATAATCGTTGCATTTATAGTTGAGAGATATCTATCAAAAGGAAATTTATCAGGAGCATTAAAATAATGAATTTAATTGGAGAGAAAATTTCTTATAAACCTGATGAGCAATTTCATTTAAACGATGTCTCGTTTAATTTTAAAAAAGGTAATTTGTATACCATTTTAGGCAGAACTTTATCTGGCAAAACGACTCTTTTAAAAACAATTGCAGGATTATTAAATCCAGATCAAGGCTCAATTTCTTTTGAGGAAAAAGACTTTATTAAAATACCAGTTTGGGAAAGAAATGTTGCTATGGTCTATCAACAATTTATTAATTACCCTCATTTAAATGTCTATGAAAACATAACTTTTCCATTAGAACAAAGAAAATTAAGTCCAGAGCAAATAAAAAAAGATGTAGATGAAGCTCTAAAAACTGTTGGATTAGTTGGATTTGAAAATAGAAAAATTCAGGAATTATCTGGCGGACAGCAACAAAGAGTTGCGCTTGCAAGATCACTTGCAAAAAAAGCAAAAATTTTATTGCTGGACGAACCGTTAGTTAATTTAGATTATAAACTTAGAGAGCAATTAAGAGAAGAATTTAAAAGAATTTTCTCAGAAGGACTATCTCAAGATACAATTTTAATTTATTCAACAACAGATCCTCAAGAAGTAATGGAACTAAATGGTGAAGTAATTGTTTTAGATGAAGGGAAGGTATTACAAAAAGGGCCTGCCAAAGAGATTTTTGAAAATCCGTCTAATTTAAAAGTTGCAGAAATATCAAATGATCCACCAATGAATGTTTTGAAGGGTTCAAAAAATTCAAAAAATCTGAATTTTGAGAATATTTTTTTAGAAATTCCAAATCATTTAAAGAATTTAGAAGATAAAGATTATAATTTTGGAATTAGAGCTTCAGAAATTAAACTTGATGAAAATGGTGAAGAATTTGAGATAGAATTAGCAGAAATTAGTGGGTCAGAAACATTACTCCACCTAAAAAGAGGAAACTCAAAAATAATTGCTTTAATCGAGGAAGTAATGAATTTTAAAATACATGAGAAAGTAAAAATAAAATTTAATGCAAATAAGTTTTATGCTTTTGGAGAAGATGAAAAATTAGTTTCATCGCCATATGGAGGAACAAATGGCTAAAATTGATTTATCTAATATTTCTCACACTTATAATCCTCTGGATCCAAAACCAACATATGCCCTTAATCCGTTTTCAATGACTTGGGAAAATGGCAAGCGGTATGCAATTTTGGGACCTTCTGGGTGTGGAAAAACTACAATGTTAAACATTGTTTCTGGATTAGTGAGGCCATCAAAAGGTGAAATATTATTCGATGAAATACCTGTAACCGATTTAAAAACAGAAGATAGAAATATTGCCCAGGTTTTCCAATTCCCAGTAATTTACAATACAATGACAGTTTATGATAATTTAGCGTTCCCACTAAGATGTAGGGAATTTACAAAAGAAAAAATTGAAGAAAGGGTAAAATCAGTTTCAGATACTTTAAATTTATCTTCATTTTTAAACTCACCAGCAAGAAAATTAACGGCTGATCAAAAACAACTTATCTCTTTAGGCAGAGGTTTAGTTCGAGAAGACGTTGCTGCTGTTTTAATGGACGAACCTCTTACAGTTATAGACCCAGATTTAAAATTTAGACTTCGAAGAAACTTAAAAGAAATCAATGAACAATATAAAACAACATTGGTTTATGTAACTCATGATCAAAACGAAGCTATGACTTTTGCCGAAAATATAATTGTTATGGATCAAGGTGAAATCGTGCAAGTTGGATTGCCAAAAGATTTATTTGAAAAACCTAAAACAACTTTTGTCGGGTATTTTATTGGCTCTCCTGCGATGAATATTTTTCATTCAACTGTATCCTCTGATCATGAAGTAAAAATTAATGATACCACTATTAAGACAAATTCAAATTTAGGTAATTTAAAAGATAAAAATGTTAAACTGGGAATTAGATCCGAGTTCATAGAATTGGCTGAAAAAGAAAAAAGTAATACAGTTAAAATTAAACTCACAAGAGTTGAGGACTTTGGTAATTTTAAGCTACTTACAGGAAAAATGGGTGATTTAGTGATTAAGTCAAAAGTAGAAAGAGAAAAACCCATTCCAGACGGAGAATTAAATTTATATTTTCCACCAGAGAAATGTTGCGTTTATTCTGACGAAAAATTAGTTTAAGAGATAAATGAAACTCCTAAATTTATCAGCACAACAACTTTTAAAAAAACTTAAAAATAAACAATTAACTTCAGTTGAACTTTGTAAAGCATATATCAATCAAAAAATAAAATATGATAAGAATATTCAAGCTTGGGAATATTTTAATGAAAAAAAACTCCTAAGTGATGCAAAAAAATCTGATAATCAGAGAAAAAAATTAAAATCTTTAGGGGTTTTGCATGGTCTACCAGTAGCACTTAAAGATATTATCTCAACATCTGAAATGCCAACAAAATATGGTGCAAGAATAAATTTAAAAAAAAAGAATAATTCAGATGCTAAAATTGTTGAGCTCTTAAAAAAGGCTGGAGCAATAATTATGGGCAAAACTGTAACTTGTGAATTAGCTTTCTTATCGCCATCAAAAACTAAAAACCCACATGATTATTCAAGAACACCAGGAGGTTCATCTAGTGGCTCTGCAGCTGTTATTGCATCTGATATGGCACCATTATCAATTGGAACTCAAACGGGTGGATCTGTAATCAGGCCAGCCTCTTATTGTGGAGTTGTTGGTTATAAACCTACCTATGGATTAATTTCTAGAAATGGTATTTTGCAAACATCATATAATTTAGATCAAGTCGGAGTATTTGGAAAAACAATTAGTGATGTAGCACTATTATCGAAAGTTTTGTTTGCTAGAGACGATGCAGATGAAACAACAACAAATATTAATTTTCTTAATAAAAAAATTAAAATAAAAAAATCAAAATTTGTTTTTTATAAAACCAAACGCTGGAGAAATGTTGACAGTATTTCAAAAAAATCATTTAACAAATTTATTTTAAATAATAAAAAAATAGTAAAGGTTGAAACTGCTCCTAAATATTTTGAAGATATGATTGATTGTCATACAATTATATATGAGACAGAGATGGCTCAAAATTTCCATCATTATTACAAAACTTCAAAAGGAAAACTTTCTATAGAAATTAAGAGAGCAATTATTAACGGACTAAAACATTCGGCAAAAGATTATGCTTTAGCTTTAGATGCGATGAGAACATACTCAAAAAACTTAGATAGTATATTTGAAAGGTTTGATGCAATTATAACGCCAAGTAGTTGTGGAATTGCTGACAAAGGATTTAAGACAACTGGGAGTCCAGAATTTAATAAGATTTGGTCTCTTGCACATGTGCCCTGCATTTCACTGCCAATTTTAAAAGGCGAAAAAAATTTGCCTTTAGGAGTTCAAATTATAGGCAAACAATTTGAAGATCTAAGCATGTTAAACCATGCCAAAATATTCAATAATTAAAGATAATTCATAAACATTTACAATCATAGATTGTAATTAAGTGAAAAATCCTCACTTTTTTAAAATGACTCTAAGAAACATATATGCTTTAAAGGCATCAGTTAATTAACTTAAAGAGGAGAAATAATGATTAAAGAAAAAAAACTATTGAAGGGTAAAACTCCTTCAAGACGTAAATTCTTTAAGGCTGCTGCTGCGACTGGTGTTGCTGCTGTAGCTGCATCATCTTTAGCTGCTCCAGCCGTTGCCAAAGAAAGAATTGAAGCTTCTATGGTAGCTACATGGGGAAGAGATTTCCCAGGTTTAGGAACTGGTGCGCAAAGATTTGCTCAAAGAATTACAGACATGAGTGATGGAAGAATTCAAGTCACTTACTATGCAGCAAACGAGAGGGTTAAAGCGTTTGACTCATTTGATGAAGTTGCTTCAGGTAACTCGCAAATGTATCACGCTGCTGACTACTACTGGGTTAAAAAAGATCCAGCTTGGGGTTACTTTACAGCTGTACCTTTCGGTTTCACTTACACTGAAATGAACGCATGGATTAGATTTGCTGGTGGTCAACAATTATGGGATGAACTATCAGACAAATTCGGTCTAAAAAACTTTATGTGTGGAAGCACAGGAGTTCAAATGGGTGGATGGTTTAACAAGAAAATTAGAAGCCCTAATGACTTCAAAGGTCTTAAAATGCGTATGCCTGGATTAGGTGGACAAGTTATCGGTAAACTTGGAGGATCTCCAGTTTCACTTCCTGGTGGACAAATTTACGAAAACCTTGTTTCTGGTGCAATTGATGCAACAGAGTGGGTAGGTCCATGGAATGATGAAGCTATGAAATTCCAAGAAGCTGCTAAATACTACTACTATCCTGGAATGCACGAGCCAGGATCTATGTTAGCATGTGGTACTAACAAATCTTGGTTTACAAGCTTATCAAAATCAGATCAGCTATTAATTGAAGCTGCAGCTGCGATGGAAAATGACGTTATGATGTCAGAGTACAACGCTAAAAATGGTGCTGCGCTTGCAAGATTAATAAACGATCATGGTGTTAAACTAGAGAAGTTTAGCGACAAAGTTTATGATGGTTTTGCTAAAGCTGCTAATGAAGTATTTGAGGAAACAAGAGCAAGCAGTGGTCTCGCTGAGAGAATCCACTCTAGTTTCTTACAGGCTAGAAAAGACATTGGTTCTTGGACCAACTTGTCTGACTCACCTTACATTTCTCAAAGAAACAGAGCATTAGGAATGTAATCTAACTAAATTTAGTTATTAAAGGGCCCTTAATTGGGCCCTTTTTTTTTAAACAAAAACGAGTATTACTTAGGTATTTTAAAATACTATGGTGACAAAAAATTCAAATCTTTCTCTATATCTTAGAATAATCAGTTATTCAGTTTTAGCTTTTACTTTAGCATTTCTTATTAATAATGTTTTAACAGTTTGGAGTGATTGGCCAGGAATAAAAAAAATTTTTTCGCATCATGAGATGTTTGGATATAAGAAAAAAGCTCTAGAGGGATCTGATTTAAATTATGGTTATATGCAAATTGGATTGTATTTGATTTGTATTGCTGCAGTCGTTTTTTATGTTTTTAAAACATACAGTCAAACTTTGGAGCAAGATTCAAAAATTTTATCAAGATTTTCAGCATATCTTGTTAGATCATCATTTTGGGCAGTATTTTTAGTTGGCGTAGCTGACTTTGTTATATCTTTTATGGTTGTTGAAAGATTATGGGAAGCAATCTTCAGTCCTGAAGTAAAAGCATTGATGGTTAAAGCCCCAGTCAGAATTACTTATATTCACTTTCCAATAATATTAATTTCTTTCGTGATTGGATATTTTACGAAATCAGTTGGCTTTATTTGGCTAGCAGTATTGGTTGTAGTAAGTGAATTCGTAATCGTATTATCAAGATTTATATTTTCATACGAACAAGCATTTCAAGGGGATCTAGTTAGATTTTGGTATGCTGCACTTTACTTATTTGCTAGCGCATACGCTTTAATTCATGAAGGGCACGTAAGAGTTGACGTACTCTATTCTTCTTTTAGTGAAAAAAAGAAGGCATGGACAAATATGGTTGGATCGGCAGTTCTAGGAGTACCACTTACATTAATAGTTATATTTTTAGGTCTAAACGGAAAAGCCAGCATTATAAATGGTCCTGTTGTAGCTTTTGAAGTTACGCAACAAGGATCTAATGGTCTCTATCTTTTATATTTGATGGCTGTTTATCTAGCTGTTTTTGCTGTTACGATGTTAATTCAATTTACTAGCTATTTTATGGAAAGTAGTCACAAAATTTTAAAAGGTGTCAAAAATTAAATTATGGAAACATTCTTTTTAGCTGTTCTAGTTGTGATAATGATTGTTGCTCTTGCATCGGGTTACCCTGTTGCTTTTGCACTACCTGGTTCAGCTATAATTGCAATTGGTTTAGCCGCATTTTTTGGCTACATATTCGAGGGAGACTCCAGTGCTTTTTTTGCTGTAGATGGACCTATAGAATGGCTCGTTGCTGGTATTACAAATTTTAGGAGTAATTACTGGGATGTAGAAACAGATACTTTGATCGCAATTCCTTTATTTATTTTCATGGGAATTATGCTTCAAAAATCAAAAATTGCCGAAGACTTATTAATAACAATGGGCCAATTATTTGGACCAATTCCTGGTGGTTTAGGAATTTCAGTTATATTTGTTGGAGCTCTATTAGCAGCAACGACTGGTATCGTTGGAGCAACTGTAATTGCGATGGGACTAATTTCGTTACCAACAATGTTAAATAACAAGTATGACAGACAACTTGCTAGTGGAATAGTTTGTTCATCAGGAACATTAGGTCAAATTATTCCTCCATCAATTGTTTTAATTATTATTGCTGACCAGTTGGCAAGTGCATCTGATGTTGCAAACAACTTAAGACAAAATGATTATAAAGCCTTAACTGGTGAATTTAATATGCCAGGTGAATTTAGAGTAGGTTCATCAAGTGCAGGTGATATGTTCTTAGGAGCACTTTTACCAGGTCTTGTTTTAGTTGCTCTTTATATGATCTATGTGTTTATTTTTGCTAGAATAAAGAAAGGTGTTGCACCACCAGTTCCATTTAAAGGAAATTTTGATTTAAAATTTTGGTTAAGAGTAGTTGTAATTATCATACCACCACTTGCATTAATATTCGCTGTATTAGGTTCAATTTTAATGGGTATTGCTACTGTAAACCAAGCAGGTTCAATTGGAGCAATTGGTGCCACTTTGATGGCTGGTTATAGATTATATGAAGGAAAGAAAAGTGCTTTCTATCCTTTAATTTTAATTATTGGATCTCTAATTCCAATTACATTCTTTGCATCAAATTATGAATTAAATGTAAAAAATTTGGAGGAAAGAGATTTAAGTGCAATCTTTATAACCGCTTTCTTTGTGGTCATACTTGTATACGGAATAGGTTGGAGTTTTTGGAGAACTTTTAAAACAGAAAATGTTTTAAAAGAAGTTGTAACAGAAACTTGTGTGACTACTTCAATGGTATTTATTATCCTTTTAGGAGCAGCAATGCTTACTTCAGGATTTAGAGCTTTTGGGGGAGAAGAATTAGTAAGAGACTTTTTACAAGATTTACCGGGTGGTTTTTGGACACAATTTGTTGTTGTGATGATTGTAATTTTCTTGCTAGGATTTTTCTTAGACTTTATTGAAATTGCAGTTGTTGTTGTTCCAATAATTGCACCAATATTATTAGCTGAAACAGGGGCTAACGTCACAGCCGTTTGGTTGGGAGTTATGATTGGTGTTAACTTGCAGACTTCATTCTTAACGCCGCCATTTGGATTTGCACTCTTTTATTTGAAAGGTGTAGCTCCTAAAATTGTTAAAACACTTGATATTTGGAAAGGTGTTGTGCCTTTTATAATTCTTCAGCTTATAGGATTGGGAATAGTCGGTGCATACCCTAGCTTAGTAAATTATCTACCAAATAGAGTATATTTAACTTCGAATGTTGCTCCTCCACCAATGAATCCTAAATTACAGTACTGTTTGCAAGAGTACAAATTTGCAAGATTTGATACAAACGGTGAGACAATTAAAAATGCAATATTAAAATTCCAATCTGAGGCTCCAACTAATCTGCCAGATGATAAAATGGAAATTTTAGAAGATCATTTTGATAGTGCACTAGGAACTTTTGCTCTAGTCGATAAATTAAAAAAAGTTGAGGTCGAATACAATGCATATGCTGTTGATTATAGGGATCTGCATTTCACTGTTAGAAAGAAGCAAAAGAAAATACTTAAATTAAATAAAAAAATAGAAAAATATAAAGCAGAGATTAGAAATTTAGATGATGACGAATTAGATGAGAAAAACAAAATAGAATTAAGAATTGAGGATGTAAAACTTGAAATTGAGGAAATTCAAAACTCAATTCCAGATACTTGGCAAGCTAAGAATTCAGAATTCGACAAAATAAATAAAGCTAAAAATACAACAACAAAAAGATATAGAAAGAATGTAGATGAAGCCTACGATCTACTTGATCAGTTCGCAATGTTCATAAACGATGGAGTAAAACTTCAAGAAGTATCAAAAGATATTAAACAGTTAGATTATTTTATAGCTATGGAAAGCAATACAAAAGTATATGAAAGATCAGTTACAATTATGGATGGATTGTTTGACAAGTTGAGTGAGATCTCTGGAATGGATGAATTTTTAAATAGTGTAGATGATTTATTATCAATGGTAGACTCAGACGAACTTGATCCAATGGCGATTAGAACAAAATCAAAAGAAGTTGTTGAGTTATTCAATAAAGAAGTTAGCTGGAGAGCAAATGCTAAAGAAAACTTAATGCCAAAACTTGAGGAATATAATAATGCAATCAAAGAAACAATTGGACTAAGGTTGCAGTCTAAACTAACAAAAGAGCAAGCTATCTATGTATCTAAATGTAATTCAATACATAGAGATATTTCACTAAATTTTTAAACTGTTAATTTATCAATTAATTCTGATCTTGTATAAAGACCCAAGTCTTCTGCCTTGGACTTTAATTTTTCATTAATCTCTTTTAATTTTGGAACATTTAAATCAAGCTTATTTGCAATTTCTATAATTGAACCAATTATTGGATCTATTTCTAGTGGTTTGCCAGCATTTAAATCTTGAGCGGTCGAAGGTCTATGTCCTATAATTGAGACTCCACCCTTAATTCGATCCTCAATTGATATATTGAATTTAACTCCGATTTTTTCTCCAACTTGTTGGCACTCCTGCATTAAAACTTTTATTAAATTGTAAGTTTCAGGATCATTACCCATTTCATCCATAGTTTTATTTGTTAGAGCACTTACTGGGTTGAATGAACAATTCCCCCATAGTTTCACCCAAATTTCGTCTCTTAAATTTTTCTTCTGAGGAGCTTTTAAACCGCCTTCTATGAATAAACTTGAAATTATTTTTAGTCTTTCTGATCTGGTTCCATCTGGTTCACCTAAAGAAAATCGTTCACCATTACCATTATGTTTAATAACACCTGGCTCTAATATCTGACAAGCTGGATAAACTACACAACCAATTGCTCTTTCAGGTCCTAGAGTTTGCCATATTTTTCCACCTGGATCCACACTTTCAACTATTTGATTGTCTAATTTGGTACCCGTATTAGCTTTATGAAAGTACCACCAAGGCAATCCATTAATGGCGCATATAATTGAAGTTTTTTTACCCATAATTGGTTTTAAGCTTTCTGAAATTTTACTAATAGCGTTAGCTTTTACAGAAATAATTATGAAATCTTGTTCATCCAAATCTTTAGGATTGTCTGTTACATCAAATTTAAAATTAACTTTATTATCATCTCTTATAAAAGTTAATCCATTTTGCTCTATTGCTTTTTTATGTTCTCCTCTAGCAATTAAAGAGACTTGTGCGTTTGTTTTTTTTAAACTTGTAGCAATAAATCCACCAATAGACCCAGCTCCAAATATACAAATTTTAGTCATTAGTTCACTAATCCAAACTTTTTAGCTAAAGTATTTCTTTGTAGTTTACCTGTTGCACCTTTAGGAATTTCATTTACAAAAAATATTTTCTTTGGAATTTTAAATTTTGCAAGTTTTTCATTTGCATACATTTTTATATCATCTTCAGTACACTTCATGCCCTCTTTTATGATTATTGCGGTAGCTATATCTTCCCCAAGCATTTTATCTTCATATCCAAAGCAAACAGCTTGCTCAATATTTGGATGATCCATAAGAATGTTATCGACTTCTAAAGGTGAAATCTTTTCACCACCTTTATTAATTATTTCCTTCAATCTTCCTGAGATTTTTAGATAACCATCTTTATCAAAATATCCCTGATCTCCTGTTCTAAACCAACCATTTGAAAAGCTATTTTTATTTGCATCTGGATTATTTTCATATCCGGAAGTAACATTTTCACCCCTAATGCAAACTTCTCCCTCTTCTCCTTGATTTAAAATCTTGTTATTAGTATTCATAATACAAACTTCTGGCCCAGCAGGAATTCCTACAAAGCCAGGTTTTTGGGACTTAGGCGGTAAAGGATTTGAGGTCATTTGATGAGTAGCTTCCGTCATCCCATATGCTTCTATTACTGGACAATTAAATACCTCATTTAGTTTTTCAAATACAGCTGGAGGTAGAGATGCTGATGATGATCTTAAAAATCTAAGATTTAATTGTTTAGCAGTTTCTAGATTTTTATCTGCTCTCATCAATATTGCTTGATGCATTGTTGGTACTCCAGAATACCAAGTTATTTTCTCTCTTTTTGCATTATCTAAAAATTTTAATGCATTAAATCCACTACTTGCACATACAGATGCCCCTACCTTCATAGAGGCTGCAAGAACTGCAATTAAGCCATGTATATGAAATAATGGCATAATATTTAGACAATGATCTTTATCAGTTAAATTAAGACTTTTGGAGATATTATCTGCTGAAGAAAAAATATTTTTATTTGTTAATGGAACAATCTTAGGTCTTGATGTAGTGCCCGAAGTATGCAGCACAAGAGCTTCATGATCTTCGCCTGGCAAAACATAATCACTGCTTTTTTCAAAAAGATTGAAATCTCCGCTTAAAATATTTCCGTCTGATTTTATTTCGCAAACAGGAATTTTTAATTTATTTGCGACTTCTACTACTGGATTTTTAGAATTTTTCTCTACAATCACTATCTTTGGTTTTAAATCCTCTAGGTAAAATTCGAATTCTTCAGATTTATAGTTAGGGTTTAAAGGTGCAGCAGACATGTAGCTTGAAATCGCCAAAAAACTAGTTGCCATGTAAGGACCGTTTGGCAAAACTATTGCTGCACGATCTTTATTATTAATACCATTACCTGATAATTGTTTTGAAATTCTTTCTATTAATGATTTTAAATCAACAAATTTTAGTGGAGAACTACTTTCAGATGTTATTGCAATTCGATTATCATTTTGTGTTTCTATAATATTTCTAACAATTCTAGAGTTCATTTAAATTAATAACCTTTTGCGTATCCATCTTTTCTTGGATCTGAACCGCCAACTAAATTTCCTTTTTCTCTATCTATTTGAATTGCTTGTCCACCTCCATGAGTACCATCTATATACTCAACATTATGACCGACTTCTTTTAAATTATTAAAAATTTTTTCATCAATACTTTTCTCTAATTTATAAATGTTATTGAAATGGAAAGCTCTAGGAAATGAAATGGCTTGTTGAGGAGTTAAGTTATAATCAATAATGCTATTTAAAACATGAACTTGTCCAACAGGTTGATATTGTCCCCCCATTACTCCATAAGATAATTCACATTCTCCTTTGTTGTTCATAACTATTCCAGGAATTATGGTATGTAGTGGTCTTTTTAATCCCTGAATACAATTAGGATGACCTTCCTCAACTCTAAAATTAGTTCCTCTATTGTGAAGAACCACTCCAGATTTATCACCTGTTATTCCAGATCCAAAAGCATAGCAAACAGAATTTATTATTGAAACTACATTTAAATCTCTGTCTACCACGCTTAAATAAACTGTTTCAGGATGGTTTGGAATATTTAGATCTCCTACATCTGCACAGCCATTAATAGATATATTTTTTGAAATATTATCTATATTTTGTTCACTTAATATTTTTTTCAAATCTAAATCTACAAATTCTGGATCACCAATATTTTCCTCTTTAAGTTTATATGCCTGCTTTGTAACTTCTGCTTCAAGATGAAATCTTTCAAATGAATTCACATCATATTTTTCAATACCTAACTTTTCTAATAACTTCATCATTATTAAAACTGTTATTCCAGGTCCGCTCGGAGGACATTGATGTATGATAATATCTCTATATCTATCTGATAAAGTGTCTGATTTAATAGTTTTTTGCTTATGGAAATCTTCAATTGTATGTAAGCCTCCAAACTCTTTTAAAGTTTTAACTAAATCTTCAGCAATTGATCCTTCATAAAATTCTTTAACTCCATTTTTTGAAATTTTTTCGAGAGTCTCTCCAAGTGCAGGATTTTTATTTACCTCATTAAATTGATAACTTTTACCATTATTTAGCATATGTTTTCTAGAATATGGGTTATCGTTTAATTTATTAAATACGTTGCTCCAGGCGTTAGCAACAACTTTAGTCACTTTAAAACCATTCTTTGCAATATCTATACCTTTGTGAAACAACTCCTCAAAATCGAGTTTTCCAAAATCATTATGAATTGAATTCCAAGCATCTAATGCACCAGGAATAGTTACTGCGTGAGGACTTGTTAATCCAATTTTATCTATATTCTTTTCCTTGAAATAATCAAAATTCGCTTTTGCTGGAGCAATACCTGATCCATTATATGAAACAGGGCCTTTTCCATTCATTTTTATTATTGCAAAACAATCCCCACCTATACTTGTGGCATTAGGCTCTGCAACAGAGAGAACAACAGAAGCTGCAATAGCTGCATCCACTGCATTTCCACCTTTTTGCAATATTCTAAGAGCTTCTTCTGTAGCTATTGGATGTGATGTTGCGGCCATACCATTTGAAGAAATGGCATCTTTATCTTTTGTTGAATGATTATTCATAATAGAACTGTAATTTCATAAAAAATATAAATGATCAATAAAATAAATAAAAGTATTCTAATTTTTTCTGTATTTGCCTTTGGCTTTTTTATATCAAATTTACTGAGATCAATTACCGCAACATTAACACCTGCTCTTTCAACTGAATTCAATTTAAGTGCCGCAAATCTTGGACTTTTAGCTGGAGGATATTTTCTAGGGTTTTCGCTCATGCAAATTCCTACTGGTATGTTATTAGATAGATTTGGTCCAAAAAAAGTTATCGGATATTTATTAATCATTGCTCTTATTGGAACTATTTCATTTGCTTTTGCTAAAAGTTTTGCAGGTTTATTAATTTCTAGAATTTTCATTGGTGTAGGTGTTGCTGCTTGTTTAATGGGTCCTTTAACTGGTTACAGAGTATGGTTTGAAGAAAAATATCAACAACGTGCAAATTCATGGATGTTGATGGTTGCAAATTTTGGATTTGTTGCATCAACTCTACCAGTTCAAATTTTATTACCAATAATTGGTTGGCGATCTATTTTTTTAATTATAGCCTCTTTAATTTTGATAAGCATAATATTAATATCAATTTTAATACCTTCGTGGGAAACTAAGAGGGATGAAGACCAAAATAATAATCTTCAAAATCTTTCCCACATATGGAAAAATAAATTCTTTATTAGCTTAGTACCGCTTGCATTTTTTAATTATGGAGGTGTTCAAGCAATACAAACATTATGGGCTGGCCCATGGATGCTAAATGTGACGGGTTATGACGCAATACAAAGTGCGACAGGTTTATTTTGGATAAATGTAACTATGCTTTTTTCTTTTTTAATATGGGGATATTTTTTGCCAAAACTATCTTCTAAGGGAATTGACAGTATGAGAATTGTAAAATTTACACTTCCTGTAAGTTATATAATTTTATTTTTAATAGTCATAATGGGAGACAAAGCTGGTGCAACCATGTTCACTCTTTATATTTTATCATCAATAGTAATTTCTTTAACCCAACCAGCAATAGCATTAAATTTTCCTACTAAACTAGCAGGAAAATCTTTAACTTCATTCAATGTATTTTTATTTTCTGGTACTTTTTTTGTACAATGGATAATTGGTTTAATAATAGATTTTTCTAGAAATTTAGGTGCTACTATTACAATGAGCTATCAAATTTCTTTTTCAATTTTTTTATTTTTATGCGTTTTAAGTTACTTATTTTTTTTAATATTAAATAAAAATGAATAAAAATTTTATCGGATATTTTCTATTATTATTTCAGCCACTTTTTATGGCTAGTAATTTAATTGTAGCAAGAGGTGGTGTTGATGATGTTCCTCCCATATCTTTATCTTTTTGGAGATGGTTTATTTTTTTCATTATTTTATTCGTCCTAAATTATAAGTATTTATTTGATAATTTTCAGACTATTAAAAAAGAGAGTAAAAGAAGTTTTTTTCTAGGTTTGATGGGATGTGGTGTTTGTGGAATATTTCCATATATGGCTGGTTCATCTACAACCATTGTTAATATGGGAATTCTTTATACTTCTTCACCAATATTTATAATTTTAATCTCATATTTTCTTTTTAAAGATAAGATAAATATTTTCCAATTTATTGGCTTACTTTTTTGTCTAGTTGGAGTGTTTGCTGTAATTTTAAAGGGCGATATCAATTTACTTCTTGAATTAAAATTTGCTTCTGGAGATTTTTGGATGTTAGGAGCAGCATTAGGCTGGGCGATTTATACAGTTATGCTTTTTCAATGGAATTCAGAACTCAATTTTTTTCCAAGACTAACAATTATATCTTTCTTTGGTTTTTTATCTATTTTGCCTTTTTATTTTATAGAGCATATTTATTTTGAAAAAACTTTATTCAATGAAGAATTTTATTATTGGATTTTGTTTGCAGCAATTTCTCCAGATATAATCGCTTTCTCACTATACACATTAACTATTAAATACTTAGGACCATCAACAACCGGTTTCACACTATACCTATATACAATTTATGGAGCTTTTTATGGAATAATATTTTTTTCAGAGATTTTGGAAAATTATCATTTAATAGGTACCATATTTGTGTTTTTTGGTATTTATTTGGTAAGAAGAAAAAGTAAAAATGAAATTAAAGCCTAAAATGTTATTTGCAAAAATTCTGTTTTATATTTTTATTATTTACTTTGGAGTTTCTCTAATAGTTTATTTTTATCAAAGAAAATTATTATACCATCCTGGAGAAAATAATTATTTAGATGAGGGACCTCTATCTCACAAAATCGAAAAAGTAAGTATTCAATCTGATAATGATCTAGTTGGATGGTATTACAAAAAAAATAATAACTCTAAAACTTTGCTTTTTTTTCACGGAAATGCTGGAAAATTAGATAATAGAATTTATAAACTAAATGAGTTTGCAGATTTAGATTTAAACTATTTAATTTTTGCATATAGAGGCTTTAGCGGAAATAAAGGCAAACCAACAGAAATTGGACTTTATAAAGATGCAATTAAAGCCAAAGAATGGCTTAATCAAAACAATATAAAAGATAAAGATATTGTTCTCTATGGAGAATCTCTTGGCACTGCTGTAGCAATAGAGACCGCAAGTAACAATTTATTTGCAGGTATAATATTAGAGTCCCCATTTACATCTATGGAGATTTTGGCACAAAAATATTATCCATATCTTCCTGCAAAAATTATTTTAAAAGATAAATACAAATCTATTGAAAAAATTAACAAAATAAAGTTTCCCATGCATGTGATGCACGGGAAAAAGGATAATATTGTGCCATTTTATATGGGCGAAGAAATATTTAATAAATATGATGGTGTTAAGTCAAATTATTTTAATGAAAACGACGACCATATGATGGAATTTAATAAAAATTTAATTCAATCAATCGACAATTTTATAAAAAGTTTAAATTAAGACATAATTTAAACAAATCCACATCACTTTTAAATTCTAATTTTAGATATGTTTAAATTCCTTTTATTACTTTTTTTATTAATATTGCCAACAAAACTTAGTTCAGAAATAAATAATGAGTACTATGATAACAATTATTTTCATATTGGAAAAATGAACTCTTACAATAGTGAGTTCACTCTATATTTTAAAACACGGAAGAAAGCTATCTTAGCAAAGGGAGAATTTTATAATTATATTAATGATTTTCCACAGGACTTATACTTATATGATAAAAATTTAAATAAAGATTACCCTCTGATTTCATATGACTGGTTTCCAAAAAAAGTTAAAAAAATATCAAAAAAATATAATTACCCACTTTTCCCAGAGGATTTTGCTTACTATTTATTAAATGACAACAACACTTTAATTTTGATAAGTGCAAAAAAAAATTTTTATGAAAATTTAAAATATGACATAAAAAATAATAAGCTAGAAATTGCTAATACCTCTGGCAAATTAAATTTTATAATCTCTTCTTATGCTGAAAACTGTGGTTATAAATCTCTAAAAAATAATTTTGAGTGCAACATTTATAAACCTTTAATTTCTAAAAATTTGCTTAATTAACTTGGGTAAATGCACTTGCAAACTTCTCAGCTTCAAATATTTGTAAGTCATCCTCTTTTTCTCCAAGCCCGAGACCAACAATAGGTACTTTATATTTCTTTGAAATCGCAATCAATATTCCACCTTTTGCAGTTCCATCAAGTTTTGTCATTATGATGCCTGTGATTGGAAGTAATTTATTAAATTCTTCGAGTTGATTAATTATATTTTGTCCCGATGTTGCATCTAAAACTAAGATAACCTCGTGAGGTGCTGTTTCATCACTTTTTTTAATTACATTTCCTATTTTTTTTAATTCATCCATTAAATTCTTTTTATTTTGTAATCTTCCTGCCGTGTCTACTATTACTTGATTTATGTTTTGACTTTGAGCTATTTCCATTGCTTTAAAAGCAACTGAAGCTGGATCTGAGCCAGGATCTGATTTTACAATTTTAGCATCAACCCTGTTAGCCCATTCTTCTAATTGATCAATAGCAGCTGCTCTAAATGTATCGCATGCTGAAAAAAGAACTTTATTATTATTTTGTATAAATATTTTTCCTAATTTTCCAATAGTAGTTGTCTTACCAACTCCATTAACACCTGAAACTAATATTATATTTGTCTTTTCTTTTTTTAAGAAAAAATCTTTCTTTTCTAGCGGTTTCATTAGTTCTAAAATATAATTATTAAGTATTTCAAAAACTTCCTTTATTGGATCATTTTTTGGATCAATCTTTTTTTGAGCAATTATAGATTTTATCTCTGATGCTGCATCTATGCCCACGTCTGAGCCGATCAAGAATTCCTCTATTTTATCAAGAGTTGTATCGTCAATTTCTTTCTTAACTATTATTTCTTTAAGACCTGATGCTATATTACTTGCACTTCTTTTAAATCCGATTTTAAATTTTTCAAAAATACCCATTATATTTTGATATTAATTTTTTCAATTTCAGATACAGGACCTCTCATTTTTATATTTAATTCATTATCAATTTGAATATTTAAAATTCCTGTTGAAAATTCTATTTTTGAATTACTATTTTGTAGTTGATTTAAATTAGCTGCGACTGCTGTTGCACATGCTGCAGTCCCGCAAGCTTTTGTTAAACCAGCGCCCCTCTCCCAAACTTTAATTTTGTAATGTTGTTCACTAATTTTTTGAGCTATTGTGACATTACATTTTTCAGGGAAAACTTCATGATTTTCTATTAATGGTCCATACTTTTTTAAATTTATTTTTTCTATATCCTCGCAAAAATATACGACATGAGGGTTTCCAACATTCACTGCAATACCACCATTCATTTTATTTCCGTCAATATCAATCATACCAAGTGATAGATTTTTAGTATCAAGATCTTTACTTAAAGGAATTTTGTTCCACTCTAAATTTGGAGTTCCAATTATTGTTTCAACATCTTTATTATTAAGGACTTTAGATTTTAATATTTTTGAGGATACCGAAATTTCAATTTCTTTTTTATTTTTTTCAATACTTAGTAAATAAGCAACGCATCTAGTTCCATTTCCACATGCATCTGAGCGACTTCCATCCGAGTTAAAAAACGCAACATCAGCATCAGCTTTTTGACTTTTTTTTATGTAGATCAACTGATCGCACCCTATGAAATCTCTGTCACAAATTTTTAAGATTTGTTCATTTGATAAGTTTAAATTATTTATTCTCTGATCAATAATAACAAAGTCGTTACCTAATCCATCCATTTTAAATGCTTCAAATTCCATATAAATAATACTTAACTTATTTATTGACTTTTTGAACCTCTAATATAGTTTACGCGCACTTCCGCAAAATACAGCAATTTGCGGTGTCTTTGGAAACAAAGAGATCGACACCAGTCAGCGAGGGTTCGCCCACTGGTGCGATACTTGCTGTGCGAAATTATGTTTGAAAATTTAACTAATAAATTTGAAGAAATTTTTTCTTCATTAAAAAAAGCTCCTTCTCTTGATGAAAAGCAAGTTGATGAGGGTTTAAAAGGTATAAGGTTGGCCTTATTAGAAGCCGATGTTTCTTTAGACGTAGTTAAGGAGTTTATTAGTAGAGTTAAGCCTAAAGCGCTAGGTCAAGAAATTATAAGATCAACTTCTCCCGGGGATATGGTTGTAAAAATCGTTTATGACGAAATAGTATCTTTTTTAGGTGATAAGAATTCTGAAATCTCCCTTAATGCTGTCCCTCCAGTTCCAATCATGTTAGTTGGGTTGCAAGGTTCAGGAAAAACTACAACAACCTCAAAATTAGCGAAATTTTTAGAAAAAAATAACAAGAAAAAAGTTATGATGGCTAGTTTGGACGTTTACAGACCTGCCGCGCAAGAGCAATTGAGACTTTTGGGTGAACAAAATAATATTGAAACTTTGCCAATTATAGAAGGCCAGCTTCCTGCTGATATTTGTAGAAGAGCTTTAAGTGCTGCAAATTTAAATGGTTGTGAAGTAGTTTTATTTGATACTGCTGGAAGAACACAAATAGATTTTCAAATGATGAATGAAATCAAACAAATTGAAACTATTATTAATCCTGCAGAAACTATACTGGTAGCAGATTCTCTAACAGGTCAAGTTGCTGCTAATGTAGCAAAGGAATTTAAAAATACAGTAAATTTGAGCGGCATTATACTTACAAGAGCAGATGGAGATGGAAGAGGTGGAGCTGCATTGAGTATGAAATATGTTGCTGAGGTCCCCATAAAGTTTCTTGGTGTTGGAGAAAAAATTGAGAATTTTGAAGTTTTCCATCCTGATCGAATTGCAAATAGAATTTTGGGAATGGGAGATATCGTTTCCTTAGTTGAAAAAGCTTCAGAAGATTTAGATCAAGAAAATTTAAAGAAAACAGAAGAGAAACTTAAAAAAGGTCAATTCTCGATGGAAGATTATCTTTCTCAATTACGTCAAATGAAAAAGATGGGCGGAATTGAAGGCATAATGTCATTTCTCCCTGGAGTTTCAAAAATTAAATCACAAATGGATCAATCAGGAATAGATGAAAAAATTATAACTCAAAATGAAGCTGTTATTTTATCAATGACAAAGCAAGAAAGAGAAAATCCTAAAATTATAAATGGATCAAGAAAAAAAAGAATTGCTAATGGCTCAGGTACAGACATTGCCACTATCAATAAGTTGTTAAAACAATTTAAGATGATGTCAGAAATGATGAAAAAAATGTCTAAAGGAAACATGAAAGGAATGGCGGATAAAGGGATTCCGCCAGAACTATTTAATCAATTAAAATAAAGGAGATATAAGTAATGTTAAAAATGAGACTATCAATGGGAGGTACTAAAAAAAGGCCAGTATATAAAATTGTTGTGGCTGATAGTAGATTTCCAAGAGACGGAAGGTTTATAGAAAAATTAGGTTTTTATAATCCGTTATTACCGAAGGATAAAAAGGAAAGGATTGGCTTAGATTCTGAGCGAATTAAATATTGGTTAGGTCAAGGAGCTCAGCCAACAACAAGAGTTGCAAGGTTATTGGGAGAAAACGATATAATGCCAATGCCTGAAAAAGGAAACAATCCTCAAAAAGCAATTCCTAAAAAAGATAGAAAAAAAGCTGACGAAGGTGCAGAAGCGAAACCAGAAGGAGATGCATCTAAACCAGCAGAAGCACCTAAGGAAGAAGCTAAACCAGCAGAAGCACCTAAGGAAGAAGCTAAGCCAGCAGAAGCACCTAAGGAAGAAGAAAAAAAATAATGTTAGAAGCTCGTATATTCACACTCTATCCAGATTTTTTTCCAGGTTATTTAGGTCAAGGTATTTTTGGTAAAGCACTATCAGAGAATAAATGGAAAATAGATACTGTGGATATAAGAGAGTATGCATTTGATAAACATAAAACTGTTGATGACACTCCCTATGGAGGAGGTGAAGGTATGTTAATGAAAGCAGATGTATTAGCAAAATCAATAGATATGAATGTTAAAGATGGCGAAAAGATTATTTATCTAAGTCCGAAGGGTAAGTTGTTCAATCATCAATTAGCAAAACAACTATCTCAAGAAAAAACAATAAATATAATTTGTGGACACTTTGAAGGAGTTGATGAAAGATTATTAAAAACAAGAAATATTGAGGAAGTAAGTATAGGAGACTTTGTTTTATCTGGAGGTGAAGGAGCTTCATTTGTAATTCTTGATGCAATTTTAAGATTTATTCCTGGTATTCTTGGCAATACAAATTCAGCTAAAGAAGAAAGTTTTGAAAACGGACTTTTAGAGTATCCTCAATTTACAAAACCTCAAATATGGGAGGAAAAAAGTGTTCCAGATGTGCTATTATCAGGCGATCACGCCAAAATTAAAGACTGGCGTTTATCTCAATCTGAGGCTATAACACGCGACCGAAGACCAGATTTGTGGCAATTATATAAAAAGACTAAAGAGAACTAAAATGAAGACAATTGAAGAAATTAATCAATCTAAAGTAAAAAAAATTATTTCTGAGAGAAAGCATCCAGAATTTTTCCCAGGGGACATTGTTAAAGTTGGAGTTAGAATAACTGAGGGAAAAAGAGATCGTATTCAATATTTTGAAGGTGTGTGTATTGCAAAAAAAAATAGAGATATCAATTCTTCTTTTACTGTAAGAAAAATTTCTTTTGGTGAAGGTGTGGAAAGAACATTTGCTTTATATAGTCCGATTGTAGATACAATTAAAGTTGTAAGGTCAGGAAAAGTTAGAAGAGCCAAGTTATATTATTTGAGAGATAGAACAGGTAAATCTGCAAGAATTGCAGAAAAAATTAAAAAGAAAATAGGTATAGATGTTGAAACTAAGATTCACGAAGTAACAGAAGAAAATGTTATGCCTGATACAGAACAAAAAACAGCAGATAGCCAACAAGATTCCAATAAAGATGCTCCAAAAGTAGAAGCAAAAAAACCAGAAGAAAAAAAAGAAACTAAAGAAGAAACCCCATCAGTGGAAAAAAAAACTGATGAAAAAAAAGAAAATCCTGAAGTAAAAAAATAATTTTTTACAATGCCTCAAACTATATACGATAAAATATGGAATGATCATCTTGTTCATCAACAAGAGGATGGGACTTCACTTTTATTTGTTGATAGACATTTAATTCATGAAGTTACTAGTCCACAAGCATTTGAAGGTTTAAGAAATTCTAATAGAAAAGTTAGACAACCTTCTTTAACTTTAGCAGTAGCAGATCATAATGTTCCAACAACGGATAGATCAGTACCTATTACTGACGAAGATTCAAAAATACAAATTGAGACACTAGAAAAAAACTGTGCAGAATTTGGAATAAATCTTTTTGGAATGAATGATAAAAGACAAGGAATAGTTCATATTATTGGTCCAGAACAGGGATTTACACAACCAGGAACGATTATTGTTTGTGGTGATAGTCACACTGCTACGCACGGAGCATTTGGTGCATTAGCATTCGGAATTGGAACTTCGGAAGTGGAACATGTCTTGGCAACACAGACTTTAGTTCAAAAAAAATCAAAAAATTTTAGAATAAACGTTAATGGATCTCTTCCTGTTGGAGTAACATCTAAGGATGTAATATTACAAATAATCGGAAAAATTGGTACAGCTGGTGGAACTGGTTATGTAATTGAATATGCTGGAAACTTAATTTCTAATTTAAGTGTTGAACAAAGAATGACGATTTGCAATATGACAATTGAAGGTGGAGCAAGGGCTGGATTAATAGAGCCAGATGAAAAAGTTTTTAATTATTTAAAAGGTAAACCAATGTCTCCAAAGAATTCAAATTGGGACAAAGCATTAGAATATTGGAGTAAATTAAAGTCTGATGGTGATGCAGTATTTGACAAAGAAATCAGTCTTGAGGGCAAAGATATTAAACCAATGGTAACTTGGGGAACTTCGCCTCAGGATGTAGTAGATATTGATGGAATTGTTCCTGATCCTGAAAATGAGCAAAACGAAGACAGAAAAAATTCTATTAACAGGTCATTAAAATATATGGGTTTAAAGCCGAAAACTAAAATAAAAGATATTAGAATTGATAAAGTTTTTATTGGAAGTTGCACAAATGGAAGAATTGAAGATTTAAGAGAAGCTGCAAAAATCTTAAAAGATAAAAAAATTGCTTCTCATGTAAATGCAATGATAGTTCCTGGTTCAGGATTAGTAAAACAACAAGCAGAGCAAGAAGGTTTAGATGTAATATTTAAAAATTCTGGATTTGAATGGCGTGAGCCAGGTTGTTCAATGTGTTTAGCTATGAATGCAGATAAGTTGAAGCCAGAAGAAAGATGTGCATCAACATCAAATAGAAATTTCGAAGGAAGACAAGGACGAGGTGGAAGAACTCATTTAGTTAGTCCAGCTATGGCTGCTGCAGCTGCTATATCTGGAAATTTAGATGATGTTAGAAAATACAATAGTTAAATGAACAAATTCTCAACATTAAAAAGTATTCCTGCATATTTACCAATTGTAAATATCGATACAGATATGATTATTCCAAAGCAATTTTTAAAAACAATAAAAAGAACAGGACTTGGAAAAAATTTATTTTATGAAATGAGATATGACGAAAAAGGTAAAGTAGTAGATGACTTTATCTTAAATAAATCCCCATATGATAATTCTAAGATTTTAATTGCAGGGAATAATTTTGGATGTGGATCATCTAGAGAACATGCGCCATGGGCACTTTTAGACTTTGGTATCACTTGCGTTATAAGTACTAGTTACGCAGATATATTTTATAATAATTGTTTTAAAAATGGAATATTGCCTATTAAAGTTAATGATGAACAGATAAAAGAACTTTCTGAATATTCTAAGAGACAAGAAGAAATTGCAATAAATTTACCAGATCAAAAAATAATTTTTGGGAATAAAGAAATCAAATTTGAATTAGATGAATTTAAAAAAAAATGTTTAATTGAGGGACTAGATGATATTGCACTGTCTTTGGAAAAGTCTAATAAAATAATTTCATTTGAAGAAAAATTAAAATCCACTAAGCCTTGGATATTTAATGATTAAAGTCAAAAAAAGAAAATTCTTATTATTACCAGGTGATGGTATTGGTCCCGAGGTTATTGGTGAAGTTAAAAAAATTATAACTTGGTTTAATGTAAATAAATCTCTTGATTTTGATATGGAAGAGGCCTTAGTTGGAGGAGCATCTTACGACAAGCACGGAACACCGATTACAGATGAAGTATTTTATAAATCATTAGAATGTGAAGCAGTCATTTTAGGAGCTGTGGGTGGACCAAAATATGATAATTTAGATTTTTCCAAAAGACCTGAGAGAGCTCTTCTTAAGCTAAGAAAAGAATTAAAATTATTTGCAAATTTGAGGCCTGCAATTTGTTTTAAACAATTAGTTGAGGCATCTACCCTAAAACCTGAAATCGTATCAGGTCTAGACATCATGATTGTTAGAGAATTGACAGGCGGCATTTATTTTGGTGAGCCGAGAGGCATTAAGCCAATTGATAATGGTGAACGTAAAGGAATAAACACTCATACTTATACTTCATCAGAAATTAAAAGAGTTGCTAGAGTTGCATTTGATCTAGCAAAGAAGAGAAACAACAAAGTTACTTCCTGTGAAAAATCGAATGTTATGGAAGCAGGTCAATTATGGAAAGAGGAAGTTCAAAATCTTCACGATAAAGAATTTAAAGATGTTGAGTTAAATCATATGCTTGCAGATAATTGTGCAATGCAACTTTTGAGAAATCCAAAGCAATTTGATGTAATTGTGACAGATAATTTGTTTGGTGATATGTTGTCAGATGAAGCATCTATGTTGACCGGATCTTTAGGTTTATTACCTTCAGCTTCTTTGGGTGCAAAAAATAAAGATGGTGAAATGAGAGCAATGTATGAGCCTGTTCATGGATCTGCTCCAGATATTGCTGGAAAAGGAATTGCAAATCCAATTGCAACCATCTTGAGTTTTGCAATGGCCCTGAGGTACTCTCTTGACTTAGATAAAGAGGCTGATGACTTAGAAAAAGCAGTGCAAAATGTACTAGATGATGGGTTAAGAACTAGAGATATTATGTCAAAAGGAACAAAAGAAATTTCAACTTCTGGTATGGGAGATGCGATTATTGCATATTTGCAAAAATAAAAAAATTAACTTAATTTGATACTATTAAATTTATGACTGTTTATTCCGCACCTGTGAAAGATATGATGTTCTTATTTGAACATCTAAAAGATAATAAAAATTATAACGAAATTGAAAAATATAAAGAAGTTACTTCTGATCTAGTAAAAGATATCTTAGAGGAAGCTGCAAAAATTAATGAAGAAATGCTTCTTCCTTTAGCAAAAGCTGGAGACGAAAATCCTTGTGTCTATGAAAATGGAGTAGTTAGAACCCCTCCAGGTTATAAAGAGGCATATTCAAAATTTATAGAAGATGGATGGGTATCTTTAACTTGTGATCCAAAATATGGTGGTCAAGGAATGCCAAAAACTGTAAGTGCTTTTTTTGATGAAATGCTTTCATCATCAAGTTTATCTTTTAAATTATATAGTGAATTAAGTATAGGTGCATACAATTGTATTTTGAGTCATGCAACTGAAGAAATCAAAAATACATATCTTCCTAAAATTGTTGAGGGTAAATGGAGTGGGACAATGTGTTTAACAGAGCCTCAATGTGGAACAGATTTAGGATTAATAAAAACAAAGGCAATTAAAAATGAAAATGGTACTTATAATATAAGTGGACAAAAAATCTTTATTACTTCTGGTGACCACGATTTAACTGAAAATATTATACACCTTGTTTTAGCAAGAACGCAGGACGCACCAAAAGGAACGAAGGGAATAAGTTTATTTTTAGTACCAAAATATGAAATTAATGATGATGGATCAATTGGTCCAAGAAACGGAGTCAATACTGTTTCAATTGAATCAAAAATGGGTATTAAAGGTTCACCCGCATGTGTATTAAGTTTTGATGATGCCAAAGGGTATATGATCGGACCAGAGAACAAAGGCTTAAATTCTATGTTTACAATGATGAACTTAGAAAGAATCGTTGTCGGTATACAAGGATTAGGTCTATCTGAAACAGCTTATCAAACTGCTTTAAGTTATTCTAAAGAGAGAAAACAAGGTAAATCAAATAATAATTCTAATGGAGAAACAGATTTAATTATTAAGCATGCAGATATAAGAAGAAGTTTATTAAATATGAAGTCTATAATTGAGGGAGAAAGATCCTTATCTTTTTGGATGGCTCAGCAGGTAGATGTAAGCTTAAGTCATAGTTCAGAGGAAGTAAAAAAAGATGCATCGGATATTGTAGGTCTTATGACGCCTGTAATTAAGTCATTTTTTACAGATATGGGTATGGAAATAACCAATGAAGCAATTCAGGTTTTTGGTGGCTATGGTTATACAAAAGACCAAGGAATAGAACAATTATTTAGAGATAATAGAATTACACCTATTTATGAAGGAACTAATTCAGTGCAGGCAATTGATTTTGTATTTAGAAAAATAAGTCAGAAAAAAGTTTTTGATAATTTTATGAAATATGTAGAAACAGAAATTCAAGATTGTTCAAAAGTAGATAAATTAAATGAACATGTAAAAAAAATATCTGAATTAAAAAATATATTGTCAGATTTCACTGAATGGATATCTCCTAATGGTAACACACCAAAAGACGATATAAGCGCATCATGTAACGATTATTTAAGATTTTTTGGTTATTTTTGTCTTTCATTTATATGGCTAAAGACAATGAGAAAAAGCTATGAAAATTTGGAAAATAATAAAGAGTTTTATGAAGATAAATTAAATACAGGAAATTACTATTTTGATAAAATTTTGCCTAGAGCTGAGAGCCATTATAAATCTGCTATTTCTGGTAGTAAATATACTATGAGCGCAAAATTTAACTGATGAACAAATATAATCAGAACTTAGATAAAAATCCTTCAAATTATGTCCCGTTAACACCGCTTAGCTTTCTAGAAAGAGCAAAAGATATTTATCCAAATTATGAGGCTTTAGTATATGAAACAAAATCTTTCACATGGACTGAAGTATTTAAAAGGTGCATCAAATTTGCAAGTGCACTAGAGAAAATTGGTATTGTTGAAGGAGACACAGTTTCAGTTATGACCTTTAACACTCCAGAGATTTTCGAGGCACATTATTCTGTTCCTATGACAGGAGCTGTTTTAAATACAATTAATTCAAGACTTGATGCAAAAACTGTTGCTTATATTTTAGAACACAGTGAAGCAAAAGTATTAATAATAGACAGGCAATTACATGCTGTTGCAGAAAAGGCTTTATCAACTCTAAAGGACAAACCAATTGTAATTGATGTTCAAGACGATTTTGCAGATCAATCCTTATTAAAAAAAATTGGAGATAGAGAATATGAGGAATTTTTAAATACTGGTGATGAAAATTATATTTGGAAAAAACCAAATGATGAGTGGCAAGCGATTTCTTTAAGTTATACATCTGGAACAACTGGAAATCCAAAAGGTGTTGTTTATCATCATAGAGGTTCTTATTTAATGTCAACAGGTAGTGCCGTTGCTTGGAATATGCCAAATAGATTAAATTTTTTAACAGTTGTACCAATGTTCCACTGTAATGGATGGGGGTACCCGTGGACAATACCAATGTTAAATGGAAAAACAGTTTGTTTAAGAGCTATTGATGTAAAAAAAATATTTGAATTAATTGAAAAGCATGACATTACCCATTTTGGAGGTGCACCTATTGTACTTAATATGATAACAGGTGCATCACAAAATGATATAAAAGAATTAAAAAACAAAGTTTATGTTTTAACTGCTGGAGCACCACCTCCAAGTATTATTTTCAAAAAAATGAAAGCATTAGGATTTGAGGTAATGCATGTCTACGGTTTAACAGAAACATATGGACATGTTTTACAATGTGCTTGGAATGATGAATGGAATGGTTTTGAAGAAGATAAAATTAATGAAATTAAAGCAAGGCAAGGTGTGAGATTTCCAAACACAGAAGGAGTAGTTGTTTTAGATCCAGAAACTATGAAACCAGTGCCTAAGGATGGAGAAACCATTGGCGAGATAATGATCAAAGGTAATGTTGTTATGAAAGGATATTTTAAGGACAAAGAGGCTACTGAAAAGGCTATGAAAGATGGATGGTTTCACTCAGGCGATTTGGCAGTTATTTATCCAGATGGATACATCAAGGTTAAAGATAGGTCGAAAGATATTATTATTTCAGGCGGAGAGAATATTTCTTCTATCGAAATCGAAAACACACTTTCTAAGCACCCAGCTGTTTCAATTGTTGCAGTAGTAGCAAAACCAGATGAGAAATGGGGAGAAGTTCCATGCGCATTTATAGAGAAAGTGGCAGATAAAGAGACAAATGAAAAAGAATTAATCGATTTTTGTAGAGAAACTCTAGCAGGGTTCAAAATTCCAAAAAAAATAGACTTCTGTGAACTTCCAAAAACATCAACAGGAAAAATCCAAAAATTTGAATTAAGAAAAAGAGCTAAGGAACTTAATTAGATTTCTTTCAAATAAACAACTTACTTTCTTTACAAATAGATAAAAAGATGACACTAAGCTAAAAAATGAAAAACTTTTCAATTGCAAAATCAAGAAGACTTAGAGGTACGCCTTATACATCAAGAATTGAAAAACAAGGTGTTACAGCTTACACAATATACAATCATATGCTGCTTCCTGCTGCATTCGGTTCTTTAGAAGACTCATATCATCATTTAAAAGAGCATGTTCAAGTTTGGGATGTGGCTGCTGAAAGACAAGTAGAGATTACTGGAAAAGATGCTGCAAAATTGGTTCAACTTATGACTTGTAGAGATCTTTCGAAATCAAAAGATGGAAGATGTTATTATTGTCCAATCATAGATGATAATGCTGGATTAATTAATGATCCAGTTGTTCTAAGATTTAATGAGAATAAATGGTGGGTTTCTATTGCAGATACGGATGTAATCTTATTTGCAAAAGGATTGGCAATTGGAAATAAATTTGATGTAAATATTGTCGAACCCGAAGTTGACATTATGGCTGTGCAAGGGCCTAAATCATTTAAATTAATGGAAAAAGTTTTTGGTGAAAAAATAACAAATTTAAAATTTTTTGGTTTTGATTATTTTGATTTTGCTGGAGCCAAACATTTAATTGCTCAATCAGGATGGTCTAAACAAGGTGGATATGAAATTTATGTAGAGAATAATGAGGCGGGTTTAAAACTATACGATCATTTATTTGAAATCGGAGATGAGTTTAATATTAGAGCAGGATGTCCTAATTTAATTGAACGTATCGAA